>WHTY01000066.1 GCA_009377475.1 Actinophytocola sp. | reverse complement strand
TCGCCATGCTGGCCGCACGCGACATCACCGTGCCCGCCACCGCACACGAACGCATCATGTCCTGCACCGACGCAGGCCAACTCGAAGCCTGGATCCGCCGCGCCGTCACCATCACCACCATCGACGAACTCTTCACCTGACACCGGCAACACCCTGCGCACGCCCACGCTGCGGCTTAGAATCCGCGCGGGCCGTTCCCGCTGCACGTGACGTACCGGTTCGACGACCATCCCGACGGCACGCTCGCGCAGATCAGAGTGCGCGGCGACGCGGGCGATTTCTACCGGATCGCGGGCCCGCTGCTCGCGCCGATGGTGCGCGCCAACCTGCGCAAAGACCTCCGCGACCTGGAACGCGCGTTGGCGTAGCGGAGTCAGCGCAACGCCGCGTGTCGGTCCCGCAGGAACGCGCGCTCAGCCGCGTTGCCGGTGCGCTCGATCGCCGCCTCGTAGGCCTGAGCCGCTTCCTCATACCTGCCGAGCCTGCGCAACAGGTCCGCGCGGATCGCGTGGAACAGGTAGTAGCGGTCCAGTTCGAGCGCGTCGAACTCAATGCGCGCCTGCTCCGCGCCGTCCACCTCGGCCACGGCGACCGCCCGGTTCAGCGCAGCGACCGGATCGGGAGCGACCGCCAACAGTTGGTCGTACAGCCGCAGCACCTGACCCCAGTCGGTGTCGGCGGCGGTGGTCGCGTCGCTGTGGACGGCGTTGATCGCGGCTTGGATCTGGTACGGACCGGGCTGGTTCCGCCGCAGGCACCGCCGCACGATGCCTTGCCCCTCGGCGATGAGGTCACGGTCCCAACGCCCGCGATCCTGTTCCGGGAGCGGGACGAGGTCGCCATCAGGACTCGTGCGCGCGGCCCGGCGCGACTCGACGAGCAGCATCAGCCCCAGCAGGCCCCACACTTCCGGCTCGTCCGGCATCAGCTCGGCCAACACCTTGCCGAGCCGGATCGCCTCCTGACACAGCGCGCCCCGCGCGAGGTCATCCCCAGAACTGGCGGTGTGTCCCTCGTTGAAGACCAGGTACACGACCGCGAGCACCGCGCGAAGCCGGTCCGGCAGGTCGGCTTCCTTGGGGATCCGGTACGGGATACGCGCGTCCCGGATCTTGCCCTTGGCTCGGACGATCCGCTGCGCCATGGTCGACTCGGTGACCAGGAACGCGCTCGCGATCTCGGCGGTGGTCAGCCCGCCGAGCAGCTTGAGCGTGAGCGCGACCTGCGCGCTGCGAGCCAACGACGGGTGACAGCAGGTGAACATGAGTCGCAACCGCTCGTCCCGCACTGGTCCCTCCTCTACCTGCTCGCCGACATGCACCAGCGCGGCCTGGGCATGGCGCTGGTCGCGCGGTGCCTCGCGCCGGATCCGATCGATGCCCCGGTTGCGAGCGGTCGTGATGATCCAGCCCGCCGGGCTCGGCGGAATCCCCGTGTCCGGCCAACGGCGCGCGGCCTCGGTGAACGCGTCCTGGACCGCCTCCTCGGCGAGGTCGATATCGCCGAGCGCGCGGACCAGGACGGCCACCGAGCGCCCGTACTCCTCACGGAACACGCGCTCGACGTCCGCGATCGAACAGTCGTCACCGGTCACGCGCAGGTCCGCTCGCTCTCGTCGATCAGCGGCCGCACCTCGATCGGGAGCGTGATCGCCGTGGCGAGCTTGCGGCCCCATTCGAGCGCTTCGTCCAGATCCGACGCCTGGATCACGGTGAACCCGCCGATGTGCTCCTTACCGTCGATGTAGGGGCCATCCGTGGTCAGCACATCGCCGTCCTTGGCGTGCAGGACGGTGGCCGTGCTCGGCGGGAACAGCCCACCCGCGAAGACCCACGCGCCCGCCTCCTGCATCTCGGCGTTGACCGCACGGACATCAGGCTCCGGTACCGGGCCGTCGGGCTGGTAGACGCTGAGCAGGTACTGCGGCATGGGAATCCCCTCCACGGTCGCGGGTGATGCCTCGTCGCGAGGCGCTGTCACCCCTACACGAACTGTCCCGTGCGTATTCGACACCATGACGCGAAAAATTTCCGCGCGATTGGCTACTCGTCCAGATCCGGCCCCTTGGCGCGCAGGTCGTTGACCGTGCTCATGGCCTCGCGGAGCTCGGCGAGCCAGGTCTCGGTGTGCTCCCCGACCAGCCGCACGCACCAAGCGAGCGCCTCGGAGCGAGACCGTGCGACCCCGGCGTCGACCAGGGTGTCGAGCACTTGGCGTTCCGGCTGCCGCAGCCGGGTCATGACCGGCGCGGAGTGCGTGGTGAACAGCTCCTCGGTGTCCCCGACCGTCGCGCCCCAGGCGACCTTGCGCCGGTACCGGTGTTCAGCTTGGCGGGCGATCTCGATCCTGGTGTCGCGGGTGTCCTCGCGGAACCGGGCGATGCGGCCGGACTCGGCTGCCGCGCGTTCCGCGTCGTCGGTGAAGGTCTCGGTCAACGGCGGCAGCTCGCCGACGACGAGAATCTCCTCCCGGTCGACGGTGACTCGCGGCGCTCCGGTGAACCACTCGTCCGGCAGTCGGCCCGCAAACCACGCCGCCGCGTCGTCGGCGGACGGCACGTCCGCTTGCGCCCAACCGCCCCTGCCTTTCCAGCCGCGTCCCATGCGTCCCTCCGCCGTGAAGTGTGCGTACATGGCTAGCTCCTTTGGTGATTACACCATTACACCGATATCCACGCTACGCCGATTTCACACCGGTGCCGACGGAGTTCTCTCCGGGCGGACACAGCTGTGGAGGATTACACCGCAATGTCGGACACAGCGTCGTGAGCGTCGGACACAGCGTTCGCAATGTCGGACACGGCGTCACGAGTGAGGAACACAACGGCATGAACGGGGGACACGCCCAGCGTGAGCGGGGGACACGCGCGGCGGGGGCCTGCCTAGCGGAGGGCGGTGGCCAGCTCCTCCGCCGACGTCGATGGCCGGTCGCAGACGTAGCCACGGCAGACGTAGGCAGCCGCGTCGCCGCCGACCAACGGACGGTCGGCCAGCAGCGGGACGCCGTCGGCGTCCGGCGGCCCGGCGAGCACCACCGCGCCGCCGTGCGCCGCCCCGGCGGCGACGTCGCGCAGCAACGCGCGCCGGTCGTCATCGGCGCCGACCACCGCGACCTGCACCGGACCGGACAGCACGGCCTCCGCCACCGCCAGCCAGGTGCCCGCGAACCGGGGCGCGCGACCGAGCAGCGTGCCGTTGCGGTTCAGCATCCGCTCGACCTCGTCGCGGTACCGGCCAGCGACGTCCGGGCCAGCCAGCGCGGACGCCGCGAGCAGCGCCGACGCCAGCGCCGACGCCCCCGACGGGCTCGCGTTGTCGCCGGGGTCGGACGGCCGATGCACCAACGTCTCGGCGTCGTCGGCGGTGTCGAAGTACGACCCCGCCGTGTCCGGGTCGGCGAAGCGCGCCAGCGCGAAGTCCAGCAACGCCGTCGCCTCGGTCAGCCACGACGGCTCGCCGGTCGCCTGGTGCAGCGCCAGCAGCCCCTCGGCCAGGCACGAGTAGTCGCCAAGCACCCCGGCCGCGTCCCCGACCGTGGCGTCGCGGGAGGCGCGGCGCAGCCTGCCGTCGATGAGGTGGACGTCGAGCAGGTACCGCGCCGCGCGCTCGGCGGCGTCGACCCATTCCGGATGTCCCAGCGCCACGCCCGCCTCCGCGAGCGCGGTGATCGTCAGCCCGTTCCACTCGGCGAGCACCTTGTCGTCGCGCGCGGGCTGCGGGCGCTCCGCACGCGCGGCCAGCAACTGCCGCCGGACCCGCGACAGTCGAGCAGGGTCGTCCGGGTCGGCGCGGAGCTGCAACGTCGACGTCCCGTGCTCGAACGTCCCCTCCTCGGTCACCTCGAACAACGAAGCCGCCCACGCGCCGTCGTCCGCACCAAGCACCTCGCGGAGCTGCGCCGGCGTCCAGACGTACGTCAGGCCCTCGACGCCGTCGGTGTCGGCGTCCAGCGACGCGGTGAACGCGCCGTCCGACGTCGTCATGTCGCGCAGCAGGAACTCCGCCGTCTCCTCCGCGACCCGCCTGGCCAGCGCCGACCCGGTGCGGCGGGCCAAATGCGCGTAGGCGCGCAACAGCAGCGCGTTGTCGTAGAGCATCTTCTCGAAGTGCGGCACCACCCAGTTTGCGTCGACCGAGTACCGCGCGAACCCGCCGCCGAGCTGGTCGTACATGCCGCCGCGCGCCATCGCGTCCGCGCAGGACTCCACCATGGCGAGCGCGTCGGCCGTCCCGGTGCGCTCGTGGTGGCGCAGCAGGAACTCCAGCACCATCGACGGCGGGAACTTCGGCGCACTGCCGAACCCGCCGGTGGCGTCGTCGAACTGCGAGCGCAGCCCGGCCACCGCGCCGTCGAGCGTCTCGTCGGTGACCTCGGAGCCGGACAGCGGCCCGATCTGTTCAGCAAGGTGCGCGACGAGCTTGCTGCCCGCCTCACGCACCTCGTCCGGCTTCTGCCGCCACGTCTGCGCGACGGCGTCGAGCAGCTGCGGAAACGACGGCATCCCCATGCGCGGTGTCGGCGGGAAGTAGGTGCCGCAGTGGAACGGCTCGCCGTCCGGCGTGAGGAAGCAGGTCATCGGCCAACCGCCCTGGCCGGTCATCGCCTGGGTGGCGGTCATGTAGACGGCGTCGATGTCGGGACGTTCCTCGCGATCCACCTTGATGTTGACGAAGTTCTCGTTCATCACGGCGGCGATCTCGGGGTTCTCGAACGACTCGTGCGCCATGACGTGACACCAGTGGCACGCCGCGTAGCCGATCGACAACAGAATCGGCACGTCTCGTCGTTTGGCCTCCGCCAACGCCTCGGCCGACCAGGGCCACCAGTCGACCGGGTTGTCGGCGTGCTGGAGCAGGTACGGACTCGATGCGCTGCCTAGCCGGTTCATGCTCCCCAGGGTGACAGAGTTAGGAGTCCTGCTTGCCCGCTGACCCCTCGGAACCCTCGGAGCCCTCAGTGTCGCCGTCCTGCTGCTCGGGCTTGTCGAAGCTGGCAGGCACGCGCTTGAGATGCTTGGTCATCGACCGCACCAGGAGCACCACCGCGACCAGGAACAGGATCAGCACGACGAGGCCGACGGGCGACGCCTTGCCCTCGTCCTCGTCGCGCACCGGCTCGTCCTGTTGCGCGAGGACGAGGGCCGTCGTCTGCGCGTGCGGGACCGGCCCGGCGAGGCCGGGCAGCAGCATCGTCATGGTCGTACCTTCCGCTCAGCGGTGCTGTCAATGTGGCGGTCGAGGCCCGCGAACAGGTCGTCCTCGGGCAGGGTGCTGTCGACGAACGACCGGACCAGTTCGTACTCCTCGGTGGGCCACACGTCGCGCTGCATCTCGAGCGGCACGGCGAACCAGCGGCTGTTCGGGTCGATCTGGGTGGCGTGGGCCTTGAGCGCGTCGTCGCGGTACTCGAAGTAGTCCCCGCAGTGCACCCGCGTGGTCACCCGCTCCATCACGTCCGCCTTGTCGGGGTCCCACCTGCCGACCCATTCGGTGTACGGCGATTCGAGGCCGCGCACCAGCAGGCCCTCGTGGAACGTCGTGATCTTGGCGCGGGAGAAGCCGTGCGAGTAGTACAGCTTCAGCGGCTGCCACGGCTCACCCGCGTCGGGGTACGTGTCCGGGTCGGCGGCGGCGTCGAACGCGGCGACCGAGACCTCGTGGCAGCGGATGTGGTCGGGGTGCGGGTAGCCGCCGTTCTCGTCGTAGGTGACGACGACGTGCGGGCGGAACTCGCGGATCTCGCGCACCAGCGCCTCGGTGGGCCCGGCGAGCGGGATCGCCGCGAAGCAGCCCTCCGGCAGCGGCGGCATCGGCTCGCCTTCCGGCAGGCCGGAGTCGAGGAAGCCGAGCCAGCGGTGGCTCACGCCGAGGATCTTGGCAGCACGTGCCATCTCCTCCCGCCGGACCTCGGTGAGGTTGGCGTGCACCTCGGGGCGGTCCATCGCGGGGTTGAGCACGCTGCCCGCCTCGCCGCCGGTGCAGGTCACCACCCGGACGTCGTAACCTTCCGCGACGTACTTCGCCATCGTCGCCGCGCCCTTGCTCGACTCGTCGTCCGGATGCGCGTGCACCGCCATCAGGCGCAAGCCATCCCCCTGCGTGGTGACGTGCTTGTCGTGCTTGCCCTCGGTCACCCTCGGCATCCCTTCTCTCGCCCAGCACGGGATACAGTGCATTGTCCTCGTCCCCACGACAGCAACGGCCGGGAGGGTAGATCCATTCCGTGAGCACGCCCCAATCCCTGGCCGACCGCTACGGAACGACCCGCTCACCAGGCAAGACACGGCGGAACGCGATCCTGTTCGCCGTCGTCGCCGTCGTCGTCAGCGCCGCCGTCGCCTACGTCGCGTTCCGCCTGATCGGGTCGGTCCCAGTGTCGGCGGAACGCGTCGCCTTCACGGCGCGACCAGACAAAACGATGGAAGTCACGCTCGACGTCGAGCGAAACGAGCCCCGCCAGCCCGCGGTCTGCGTGGTGCGGGTGAGGGACATCAGCGGCGCGGAGACCGGCAGACGCGAGGTCTACATTCCGCCGTCGGAGGGCAGTACCCGGCTACGGACGGTCGTCACGAGCGGGTCCCGCCCGGTCACGGCAGATGTGTTCGGTTGCACCTATTCCGTACCGGAGTATCTGTCAAGACCATAGCGGCCAACGGAGTGAATCCGGCGGCGAATGCCGTAGACGACTTAGCGAGCGCGGCATTTGACCCGCTCAGCGTGGTATCCTCAAAGTCTGGCACGGCCCGATCGGGCCGTGTCTTTCGTTATATGTGTCACGGAGGCGACACGGCCGGTACGAAGCACGTGCCGGTAAGCACGACGAGGAGATGGTGACCGTGAGCGACACCAAGGTGACCTGGCTGACCCAGGATGCCTACGACAGGCTCAAGCAAGAGCTCGATGAGCTGATCGAGAATCGCCCGGTCATCGCCGCGAAAATCAACGACAGTCGCGAAGAGGGTGACCTCAAGGAGAACGGTGGTTACCACGCCGCCAGGGAGGAACAGGGGCAGCAGGAAGCCCGCATCCGCCACCTCCAGGAGCTGCTGCGCACCGCCAAGGTCGGCGAGGCACCCAAGAATGACGGTCGCGCGGAACCGGGCATGGTGCTCACCATCCGTTACGACGGGGATGACGACGAAGAGACGTTCCTGCTGGCCACTCGCGAAGAGGGCGGCGGGGGCGAGATCGAGGTGTACTCCCCCGAGTCCCCGCTTGGCGACGCGCTGCTCGGCGCGGCGGAAGGTGAGTCACGGGAGTACGAGCTGCCCAACGGCAACAAGCAGAAGGTCACGCTGATCAAGGTCGTGCCCTACGGCGGCTGAGCACCCCGACGTCTTGAGCGGATCGCGCGCCTGTGTTGCTCACGGGCGCGCGATCCGCTCGAGTAGCGGCCTGATCCTGGGCAGCACCGGCGTCGACAGCGCGATCGACGTCGACGTCCGGCGCACCCCTGGCACATCGACCACGGTGTCGATCACCCGCTGCAGGTCGTCGTTGGACCGCGCCACCATGCGCACGAACAAGTCGCCCTGACCCGTTGTGGCGTGCACCTCGCACACCTCATCGATGGCCGCGAGCGCCCCGGCCACTTCCTGCCGCCTGCCCTGGGCGATCTCCAGCACCGCGAACGCGGTGAGCGCGTAGCCGATGGACGCCAGATCGACGTCCGGCGGGAAGCCGCGCAGCATGCCGCCCACGGTGAGCCGGTCCAGCCGCGCCTGAACCGTCCCGCGCGCGACCCCCAACCTGCGCGCGCATTCCAGCACGCTCAGCCGAGGCTCGTCGGCGAGCAACAGCAACAGTTCCGCGTCGAGCGCGTCCACTCGCTGCTCCGCCACGTCCAGCCACCTCCACCCAGATACACAGACTGTTCAGTCTGACCGCTGCGAACCTGCGATCATCATACATATTGCGCAGCCGAATCGACGTCGATTGCGCATGCTGCTGCCTTGGGCGCATGCTGGCCACACCGTGCCGAACCCAGCACCCACGAGGAGCCAGCGATGACACACACCGTCGGCCGCGACCAGCTCGACGACGTCAGCTATGACCAGTTGCGCCAGCTCGTCGGTCTCGTCGACCACGACCCGAGCAAGGACCCGTTCCCCGTCAAGGCGATGGACGCGGTCGTGTTCGTCGCGGGCAACGCGACGCAGACCGCGCTGTTCTACCAGTTCGCGTTCGGCATGCGGCTCGCCGCCTACACCGGGCCGGAGCACGGCACCGCCGACCACAAGGCGTACGTGCTGACCTCGGGCTCCGCGCGTTTCGTGATCAAGGGTGGGGTGAAGCCGGACTCGCCGCTGCTTGACCACCACCGCGCCCATGGCGACGGCGTCGTGGACCTCGCACTGGAGGTCGCCGACGTCGACAAGTGCATCGAGCACGCCCGCGCGTGCGGCGCGACGGTGCTTGACGAGCCGCACGACGTCTCCGACGAGCACGGCACCGTCCGCATGGCCGCGATCGCGACGTACGGCGAGACCCGCCACACGCTCGTCGACCGGTCCCGCTACGACGGCCCGTACCTGCCTGGCTACGTCGCCCGCGAAGGCACCATCCAGCGTCCCGCGGACGGGCCGAAGCGACTGTTCCAGGCGATCGACCACTGCGTCGGCAACGTCGAACTCGGCAAGATGGACTACTGGGTCGACTTCTACCACCGCGTCATGGGCTTCGTGAACATGGCGGAGTTCGTCGGCGACGATATCGCCACGGAATACTCGGCCCTGATGAGCAAGGTCGTCTCCAACGGCAACCACCGCGTGAAGTTCCCGCTCAACGAGCCCGCGGTCGCGAAGAAGCGCTCGCAGATCGACGAGTACCTTGAGTTCTACGGCGGGCCTGGCTGCCAGCACATCGCGCTGGCCACCAACGACATCATCACGACGGTGACGCGGATGCGCGCCGCCGGTGTCGAGTTCCTCGCGGTGCCGGACTCGTACTACGACGACCCGGCGCTGGCCGAGCGCATCGGTCAGGTGCGCGTGCCGATCGAGACGCTGAAGAAGCACGGCATCCTCGTGGACCGCGACGAGGACGGCTACCTGCTGCAGCTGTTCACCAAGCCGATCGGTGACCGCCCGACGGTGTTCTTCGAGCTGATCGAGCGCCACGGCTCGCTCGGCTTCGGCAAGGGCAACTTCAAGGCGCTGTTCGAGGCGATCGAGCGCGAGCAGGAACGCCGCGGCAATCTCTGAGGGTTCGCCCGCGAACCGGCGGCGGACCCAGTAAGGTTTCCCGGGAGCCACAGTGCCAGTAGGTACCGATCCGACCGTGAGTAGGCCGACGGGCAGGTAAGCAAAGATCGCCCGTCGGCCTACCCACGGTCTCCTTGGTACAGGGGATGCCCGGGAGACTTAGGGGGCGTCGTGACCAACCCGTACCCGCAGCAGCCGTACGACCCGTACGGCCAGGGGCAAGGCCCCTACGGCCCCGGCATGCCCGGTCCGTACGGGCCGCCGGGGCCGCCGCCGGACAACAACCTGGTCTGGGGCATCCTCACCACGGTCATGTGCTGCCTGCCGCTCGGCATCGTGTCGATCATCAAGGCGAACGAGGTCAACAAGCTCTGGTACCACGGGCAGTACGAGGCGGCGCACAAGGCGGCGTCCGACGCGGGCAAGTGGGCGATGTGGAGCGCGATCGCCTCGGTCGCGATCGTCGTCATCGTGTTCGTCTTCGTCATCGCCGCTGGCGCGATCTCGTTCAGCACGTACTCGACGTCGTCGTAGCCCGGCGATGACCGCCCTCGGCGTCGCCGTTCGTGCCTTCTCCGCCGACTACTCCGGACGTCCGGTGCGCGGTGCGCGCGAGACCCTGCGCGCCCTCGCGCCCCCGGCGGCCGGCGTCGCGGGGGGTGCCGCCGTGTGCGCCGTCGTGCTGGCGGGTGACCCCACCACACCGGGCGGTCCGCTGCCGGTGTGTCCGTCGAAGCTCCTGTTCGGCATCGTCTGTCCTGGGTGCGGCGGCATGCGCATGCTCTACAGCGCACTCCACGGCGACATCGGCGCCGCGCTGCACTACAACGCCGTCTCGTTCGTCGTCGGCTTCCTGCTGGTGTGGAGCGCGGCTGCGTGGACGGCCGGCAGGCTCCGCGGCAGGCGGGTGCGGAGCTGGCTGCACTACCGCTGGACGCCGCTGGCGTTCGCCGTGGCGTTCAGCGGCTGGTTCGTGGTCAGGAACCTGCCGTTCGCGCCGTTCACCGCGCTGTACGTCTAGCGAGCGGCGGCAGGTGTAGCGGACGCCCCTGACGCTCAGGGCCGGTAGGAGCCCGCGTCGTCGTCGTGTGTGGTGTCGCGGTCGGTGCCGCCGACGTGCGACGGCAGCTCGCTCCCGTCCACGCACCCGCCGACCAGCTCGATGTGGTCGGCGTTCCGAATGTACGTCCCAGGGTCGCCGCAGGTGGCCTGCTGCACAGTGAAGAAGGCAGCACCGGTCAGGGCAACGGCCGAGGCGACGCCAGCGAGCACCGACACCCCACCGGTAGCGCGGGTTGCCCGCGATGCCCTGTTCCCCCGAATCATCCGTTCTCCCACGTCGACAGGTTGATGTGGCTGTCTAGCGTACCGCGTGCCCCCTGGGCGACATGAGGCGCGTCTCACACGTGGCATGATCCGCAGCCATGGACCTCGTCAGCATTGACCAGATCGAGGCCGCTCGGGACCTGCTTTCCGACGTGGTGCGCAAGACGCCGATGGAGCACGCCAGGGACCTCGCCCGGCTGCACAACGGCGACGTCTACCTCAAGTGCGAGACGCTGCAGCGCACCGGGTCGTTCAAGATCAGGGGGGCCTACACGCGCATCCACAGCCTGTCGGCCGCCGAGCGAGAACGCGGCGTCGTCGCGGTCAGCGCCGGTAACCACGCACAGGGCGTCGCGCTGGCGGCGTCGCTGATCGGCACGCGCTCGACGGTGTTCATGCCGGAGCGCGCCCCACTGCCGAAGGTGGCCGCCACCAGGGGATACGGCGCGGAGGTGCATCTTGTCGGCACGGAGCTGACCGAGACGTTCGCCGCCGCGACGGCGTTCGCCGAGCGCGAGGGGTCGGTGTTCATCCACCCGTTCGACCACCCCGACATCATCGCGGGCCAGGGCACCGTCGGCCTTGAGATCCTGGAACAGGTGCCGGACGCCGCGACGGTGATCGTGCCGACGGGTGGCGGTGGCCTGCTCGCGGGCGTCGGCGCGGTGATGGCCGCCCGCAGACCGGACGTCAGGGTCGTCGGCGTCCAGGCGTCCGGCGCGGCCGCGTACCCGCCGTCGCTGGCCGCCGGACACCCGGTGCCACTTGGCTCGACGTACACCATGGCGGACGGCATCGCGGTCGGTCAGCTCGGCGAGGTGAGCTTCGGGCACGTGTCGTCGCTGGCCAACGAGGTCGTCACGGTCAGCGAGGAATCGCTGTCCCGCGCGGTGCTGCTCTGCCTCGAACGTCGCAAGCTGGTGGTCGAACCCGCCGGGGCGGCCGGGGTGGCCGCGCTGCTGGAGCATCCGCGCGCGTTCCAGCCGCCGATCGTCTCGATCCTGTCCGGCGGCAACGTCGACCCGCTGCTCCTGCTGCGGATCATCCGGCACGGCATGACGGCGGGCGGGCGATACCTGTCGCTGCGGCTGCGCGTCCGCGACCGGCCGGGCTCGCTGGGCGAGATCCTGACCACGGTCGGCAAGTTGGGCGCGAACGTCCTCGACGTCGAGCACTCCCGCACGGCGGGCGCGCTGGAGCTGGAGGAGGTCGAGGTGTCGCTGAACCTGGAGACGCGCGGCCCGGAACATCGCGCACAGGTCGCCGCCGAGCTGCAGAACTCCGGCTACACGGTGGTCTCGTAACCGCCCTACCCCAGCGCGGCCGTCAGGTCGGCCATGAGGTCGTCGGCGTTCTCGATCCCAACGGAGATCCGCAGCAGTCCGGACGGCACCTGGAGCAGCGACCCGGCCACGCTGGCGTGCGTCATCCGGCCGGGGTGCTCGATCAACGACTCGATACCGCCCAGCGACTCCGCGAGCAGGAACAGCTTCGTCTTCGCCGCGACGTCGAGCGCGCGCTCCTCGCCACCGGCCACGGTGAACGACACCATCCCGCCGAACCGACGCATCTGCTTCGCCGCGAGCACGTGCCCTGCGTGATCCGACAGGCCCGGGTAGTACACCTCGGTGACGCCGTCATGCTCGGCGAGCATCCGCGCGATGCGTTCGGCGTTGTCGCAGTGCCGCTCCATCCGTACCGCGAGGGTCTTCATGCCGCGCAGGGTGAGCCAGCTGTCGAACGGCCCCGGCACCGACCCAGCCGAATTGCGGAGGAAGAACAGTTCCTCGCGCATCTCGTCGGAGTTCGTGACGACCGCGCCGCCGACGACGTCGGAGTGCCCGCCGAGGTACTTCGTCGTCGAGTGCACGACGATGTCCGCGCCGAGCCCGAGCGGCTGCTGGAGGTACGGCGTCGCGAAGGTGTTGTCCACGACGAGCCGCGCGCCATCGGCGTGCGCGATGTCGGCGAGCCCGGCGATGTCGGCGATGCCGAGCAGCGGGTTGCTGGGCGTCTCGCACCAGACGAGCTTGGTCTCCGGCCGCATGGCGGCGCGCACGTCGTCGGGCGCGGCCATGTCGGCGACGGTGTAGTCGACACCCCAGCCGGTGAGCACCTTGTCGATGAGCCGGAACGTGCCGCCGTAGGCGTCGTTGCCGAGCACGAGGTGGTCACCGGGCTTCAGCACGATCCGCAGGACGGCGTCGCTGGCCGCCATCCCGGACGCGAACGCGACGCAGTGCGCGGCGTCCTCAAGAGCGGCGAGCGCGTCCTCCATGACGGTGCGAGTCGGGTTGGCGGTGCGGGAGTACTCGTAGCCCTCGCGCGTGCCGCCGACGCCGTCCTGCGCGTAGGTCGACGTCTGGAAGATCGGCGTGATCACCGCTCCCGTTCGCGGATCGGGCTCTTGTCCGGCATGGATGGCTCGGGTTTCGAATCCAAGGTGTGAGGTGTGGTCGACCATGGCCTTGAGGGTATGCCCGACTCACCCTCTCGACGGCTGCGACCCCTGGTACATCCCCTGCCGTTGCGGCACCAACGCGAGCGCGAGCATCACGACGGCAAGCACCAGCGCGATCACCGCGATGTGGCGTACTTCGGTGTTCCCGGTCGCCGCGAGTTCGGGGGTGACGCCCATCGGCGCGGACGACGTCCGCAGCAGGACGTAGGCGATGCCACCGATGCTCAGGACCGCACCGCCCGCGACCGTCCATCGCCCCGACGCCCTGCGGGCGAGCAGCAGCGCACCACCGGCGAGCAGCACGGCGGCAACCACGACGAGCGCAAGGAACACCACGGCGCCGACGGGATCAAGCGAGTCGGCACCGGCGAGCTCACCGGCCAGTTCGATGCCGCCCGCCACCGCGAACAGGACGCCGATCACGCCGTACAGCACGGCGAGCGCACCCGCGATCAGACCGCACCAGCTCACCACCCCACTCCCCTTCCGCACCTCCGCCGAGCCGCGCGCCGAAGCGACGTCGGGAACGTCGAGCCGAAGGTGCCCTTGGGTACATATTCGGTACCCAAGGGCACCTTGGGCTCGGTGTGCGGCTCGGCGGGACGTCGATCAGCCCTGATACGGCGGCTGCTGGCCGTACCCTGCCTGCTGACCCTGCTGGTAGTAGTCACCGTACGGCGACTGCTGCGGGAAACCGCCCGACGGCGGGCCCTGCGGCATGCCCGGCTGCGGGAAGCCCCCTGACGGCGGCTGCTGGGGGAAGCCACCCGCGGGCGAACTCTGCGGCATGCCGGGCTGCCCGAACCCGCCGTACTGCGGCGGCATCTGGCCGTAGCCGGGCGGCGGTGCCTGGGGCGGCATGCCGGGCTGGCCGTAGCCGGGCGGCGGTGCCTGGGGCGGCATGCCGGGCTGGCCGTACCCGGGCGGCGGTGCCTGGGGCGGCATGCCGGGCTGGCCGTACCCGGGCGGCGGTCCTTGCTGCGGGAACTGCGGGAAGCCAGGCGGCGGCATCCCCGGCTGGCCGTACGCCTGCGGCATACCGGGCTGCCCGAACCCAGCGGGCGCACCCGGACCGGCAGGAGCGGCCTTGACGACGACCGTGTGCAGGAGCTTGTCCGCGAAGGTCTGCTTCTTGTCGTCGAACAGCGGCCAGAGGTAGCCGATGATGAACTCCAGCGCGTGCGCGATCTCGCGCACGAACGCGTTGCCCGCGCCGATCGGCTGGCCGGTCGTCTCACCGACCAGCCGGATCTTCATCACCTTCTTGCCGATGGACTGGCCGGTCTTGCCCTGCTGGATCATGCGGTTCCAGATCGCGAAACCAAGCCAGCCGAGGTAGGCGAGCGTCACCAGGATCACGCCGACCGTCGGGTCGGCGAAGATCACCAGACCGCAGAGGATCACGACCGCCAGCGGGATGCCCTGGTCGATCAGCATCCCCACGACACGCGGACCCCACTCCGCGAGCTGGCCCACCGGCGCCGCAGCCATCGGCGGCGGGAAGCCGGGCGGCGCGCCGAACTGCCCTTGGAGCTGCCCCGGCGGCGGACCCCCGAACTGCCCCTGCGGCGGCGGGGCATGCGGCGGCATGCCGAGACCACCCGGCTGACTCTGGTACGGGTCGAAGCCGGGTGGCTGCGGCTGGCCGAAACCGGCGGGCGGCGACGCCCCGGGTGCTACCGCGCCGGGGTTGTCGGCCGCGCTCGGCGGCGGCGTGTAGGGAATCGCCGACGGCTGCTGCGCCGGCGAGACCAACTGCGTCGACTCTGCGTTGTACCCCTGACCACCGCCAGGCTGCGCGGGCGAGACGATCTGCGTCGCGTTCGCCTCCGACGTCTGGTCCTGCTCGGCCGGCTGGACGACCTGGGTCGGCTCCGGCGTCTCGCCGAAGGGGACGTCCTGTTGTTGCTGGTCACCGCCCGGCGGACCCTGACTTTGCTGCTGTGGATTCGGTGGCTCGGGAGCACTCATGTGGGCTCAATTCCCCTTAGCGATTACGTGAAACTCTCACTCGCGGCACACGCTAGCGGATAGTCGCTGCGCTCGCCGGGATTACCCCACGGATCAGTGGCGTCAGCCGCCAGCGAGGAACGCGAGCAGGTCCTGACGGGTGATGACGCCGACCGGTTTGCCATCCATCAGCACCAATGCCCCATCCGCGTCGGTCAGCGCGGTGCTCACCGACGCGACCGGCTCGCCAGCCCCGATGGTGGGCAGCGGGGCCGACATGTGCCGATCCAGCCGGTCGGCGAGCTCCGCCTTGCCGGAGAACAGCGCGTCGAGCAGTTCCCGCTCGTTCACCGCGCCGACGACTTCGGCTGCCATCACGGGCGGTTCCGCGCTGACCACCGGCATCTGGCTGACGCCGAACTCCCGCAGGATCGACACCGCCTCGGCGACGGTCTCGGTCGGGTGGGTGTGCACCAGCTCGGGCAGCGAGCCGTCCTTGCGCCGCAGCACGTCGCCGACCGTGGCGTCGGTCGAGCCCGCTGGCAGGAAGCCGTAGGAGGCCATCCAGGAGTCGTTGAACACCTTGGTCAGGTAACCCCTGCCGCCGTCAGGCAGCAGCACGACGATCACCGCGTCGGTGCGACCATCACCGGCGAGCCGTTCCGCCAGCCGGACCGCCGCCGCGACCGCCATGCCGCACGACCCGCCGACGAGCAGCCCCTCCTGCTCGGCAAGCTCGCGCGTCGTCGTGAACGAGTCGGAGTCGCTGATGGCGATGATCTCGTCGGCGATGTCGCGGTCGTAGGTTTCCGGCCAGAAGTCCTCACCGACGCCTTCGACAAGGTATGGACGTCCTGTCCCGCCCGAGTACACCGAGCCTTCCGGGTCCGCGCCGACGACCTGCACCGCGCCGTCGGATACTTCTTTCAGGTACTTGCCGGTGCCGCTGATCGTGCCGCCGGTGCCGACGCCTGCCACGAAGTGCGTGATCTTGCCGTCGGTCTGCTGCCACAGCTCCGGCCCGGTCGACTGGTAATGGCTCTCCGGGTTCGCCTGGTTGGCGTATTGGTTCGGTTTCCACGCGCCCTCGATCTCGGTGACCAGCCGGTCGGAGACGCAGTAGTAGGAGTCCGGGTGGTCCGGCGGCACCGCGGTCGGGCACACGACGACCTCGGCGCCGTACGCCTTGAGGACGTTGCGCTTGTCCTCGCTGACCTTGTCGGGGCAGACGAACACGCAGCGGTAGCCCTTGCGCTGGGCGACCATCGCCAGCCCGACGCCGGTGTTGCCGGACGTCGGCTCCACGATCGTGCCGCCTGACTTGAGCTCACCCGACTTCTCCGCCGCCTCGATCATGCGCACGGCGATGCGGTCCTTGACGCTGCCACCCGGGTTGAAGTACTCGACCTTCGCCAGCACCGTCGGCGCGTTGCCGTCGGCGTCGATGTGCGCGGTTAGCGCGTTCAGCTTCACCAGCGGGGTGTTTCCCACCAGATCGATCACATGCTCGACGTAGTCCACCAGGGTTCCTCTGCTTTCACACGGCGCGGGTAGCGCCTCGGTTCTTCTGTGGGAAGCCTAGCCGCGAAGGGTCCGGCTCTGCTGCTCCCCGAACCGGCCGGTTCCAGACGACTCGCCGTGGGGCGCTCACCCGTGTGGGTGGCGTCGCCGGTGTTACGAAGGGCTTCTTACTAGCACGAGACGCAAGTAAGAAGCCCTTCGTAACACCCGCCGCGCGTTAGGCGGAGCGCCCATAGCGACCCGTCAGTGCGGAGGGCACGATGGACGCAACGCATTTCTCACAATGAAGGAGAGACTCCGTCATGCCTGAAGCTGTGATCGTGTCGACCGCCCGTTCTCCCATCGGGCGCGCGGGCAAGGGATCACTGGTGGACATGCGCCCCGACGATCTCACCGTGCAGATGGTGCGGGCTGCGCTCGACAAGGTTCCCCAGCTCGACCCGGCCCAGATCGACGACCTGCTGCTCGGCTGCGGCCTGCCAGGCGGCGAGCAGGGCTTCAACATGGGGCGTTCGGTCGCCGTGCAGCTCGGCTACGACCACCTGCCTGGCACGACGATCACCCGGTACTGCTCGTCCAGCCTGCAGACGACGCGGATGGCGATGCATGCAATCAAGGCGGGCGAGGGGGACGTCTTCATCTCGGCGGGCGTCGAGATGGTGTCGCGGTTCGCCAAGGGCAGCTCGGACTCGATGCCGGACACCCACAACCCGATCTTCGCCGACGCCGAGGCGCGCACCGCGCAGACCGCCGCCGAGGGCGCGGACGGCTGGACGGACCCGCGTGAGCAGGACCTGCTGCCGGACGTCTACATCCCGATGGGCCAGACCGCCGAGAACTTGGCGCGGTTGAAGGGCATCACCCGCGAGCAGATGGACGAGTTCGGCGTGCGCTCGCAGAACCTCGCCGAGAAGGCCATCGCGGACGGCTTCTGGGCGAAGGACATCACGCCGGTCACGCTGCCGGACGGCACCGTGGTCGACGCCGACGACGGCCCGCGCGCGGGTGTCACGTTGGAGGGTGTGTCCGGGTTGAAGCCAGTGTTCCGCCCGGACGGCCGCATCACGGCGGCCAACGCCTGCCCGCTCAACGACGGCGGTGCCGCCCTGGTCGTCATGTCCGACACCAAGGCCGCCGAGCTGGGAATCACGCCGCTGGCGCGGGTCGTCTCGACCGGCGTGACCGGCCTGTCGCCGGAGATCATGGGCCTCGGTCCGGTGGAGGCGTCGAAGCAGGCGCTCAAGCGGGCTGGCATGAGCATCAGCGACATCGACCTGGTGGAGATCAACGAGGCGTTCGCCGCGCAGGTCATCCCGTCGTACCAGGAGCTCGGCATAGACATCGACCGGCTGAACGTCAACGGCGGCGCGATCGCCGTCGGCCACCCGTTCGGCATGACCGGCGCGCGCATCACCTCCACGCTGATCAACTCGCTGCGCCACCACGACAAGCAGTTCGGGCTGGAGACGATGTGCGTCGGCGGCGGTCAGGGCATGGCGATGGTGCTGGAGCGCATGAGCTGACCCAGCACGGTTCTCGCCGCTGGCCGGGTGGGCGCCTGGCCGGATGGAACGCCGAAGGTGGCCTTGGGCACGAAATATGTACCGAAGGCCACCTTGGGCTCGCAAAACGCGGCCAGCGCCGAGCACGACTCGCGGAGATTAAGGTGCGACTCGCGCCAAACAAGGTGCGACTCGCGGCGAAAGCAACGCACAGGGGCGCCGGGCCACATGGACCCGGCGCCCCTTTCGCGTCTGTGTGCGGTTACTCGCTCTGCAGCGCCCAGAGCAGGCGGATCATCTCGAAGTACAGCCAGACCAGGGTGGTCATCAGGCCGAACGCGGCGAACCACGCCCACTTCTGCGGCATGCCAGCGCGGATCATGTTGTCCGCCATGTCGAAGTCGAGCAGCAGCATGAACGCGGCGATGCCGATGAACACCAGGCCGATGATGATGCCGAGCGGGCCGTTGCCGCGCACGCCAAGGTCGATACCGACGAAGCTGAGCAGCAGGTTGACCAGCACCAGACCGAAGGCAGCCATCGCGGCGCCGACGACCCACTTGCGCAGCTTCGGCGTCACCTTCACCGCGCCGGTCTTGTAGACCGTGAGCATCGTGATGAATACCAGGGCCGTGCCGAGGATCGCCTGCAACGCCACCCCGGGCACCATCAGCTCGAACACTCCGGTGATGGCACCGAGGAACACGCCCTCGACAGCGGAGTATCCCAGCGTCAACCCCGCGCTGGCCTTCTGTTTGAACGAGATGAACAGCGCGAGCCCGAGGCCGACAAGCACCGCGACGATCGCGACGCCGAAGACAGCGCCGGTGGAGCCACCGGCGAGGATCTCCGCCCGTGCCCAAATCGCGGTGATCACGCCGGTGAGCAGCGCCACGCCGATCGAGGCACCGGTCTTCATCACGACGTCGTCAACGGTCATCGGCCGGTCGTCGGCACCCGTCGCGGTCTGCGCGGCACCGTATCCGCCCTGGTCGTAGCCCGCGTACGGCGCGCCTGCGGCACTGCCGACAGGCAGATTGCGGAACGCGGGATTGCTACTGGTTCGCACTGAGCCCTCCTGGACCTCTCAAGCATGCATGTCGCTAGCGCCTGCAACGAGTACAACGACCGTGCGTTCTGGCCAGTTCCCGTCGCGCCAAGACACCCTACTCGGGCGTTCCACTTCTCGGGCACTGACCGGCCGACGTCACCCAACGACCGCAACGCCGACAAGTTCCGCATCACCTACGGACATCACCCGCGTTGATACTCACACGCGTTCCGACACACACTGCCGTAGCCAGCATGAATACCGGTGGACCAGAATTACCCTCACACGGCGTAGTCAGTAAACCACGGATGCCTCGGCGAAGGAGAAAACGATGACCACCTATCTGGTGACAGGAGCGACCGGCTTGATCGGCAGGCACCTCGTCGAGCTGATCCTCGCCGACGAGGACACCGAGCGGGTGTGGGTCACCGTGCGGGCCAGTTCGCAGCACAAGCTCACCGAGATCGCCAAGGACTGGCCGAACGCCGAGAACGTCAGCCCGGTCGTCGGCGACATCTCCCAGGAGCTCGCCGGGGTCGCGGCCGACGACGTCGAGCAACTGCGCGGCAAGGTCGACAACGTCGTGCACCTCGCCGCGCTCTACGACATCACCGCCGACGACGAGACCAGCATCCGCGCCAACGTCGACGGCACCGCGAACGTCATCGCGCTCAGCCGTGCCATCGAGGCGGGCTGCCTGCATCACGTGTCGTCGGTCGCCGTCGCTGGCGACTTCGAGGGCACCTTCACGGAGGACATGTTCGACGAGGGCCAGCGACTGCCGACCGCCTACCACCGCACCAAGTTCGAGTCGGAACGCCTGGTGCGCGAGCAGACCGACGTCCCGTGGCGCGTGTACCGTCCCGCGATCGTCGTCGGGAACTCGCAGACCGGCGAGATGGACAAGATCGACGGCCCGTACTACCTGTTCCCCATCATCGCCCGGCTGTCATCGCTGCCCAGCGTGCCCACGATGGCGCCCGACCTGGGCGAAACCAACATCGTGCCGGTGGACTACGTCGCGGCGGCGATGCGGCTGCTCATCACCAAGCCGGGCCTGGACAACCGGGTGTTCCACCTGGTCAACCCCGAGCCGCAGCCGACGATCGGCGTGTTCAACGCCTTCGCCCGCGCGGCGGGCGCGCCCACGATCACCGCGGAGATCAGCGGCGGCGTCGGCAAGAGCATGCTGCAACTGGTCAAGCTGACCGAGCACATCCCCGGCGTGACGATCGCGCGCGACGCCGTCATGGAGCGCGTCGGCATGCCGCCGGTGCTGCTGGATCACCTGGGCTTCCCTTCGGTGTTCTCGTCGGCGGCGACGCGCAAGGAGCTGGCTGGCCACGTCGAGGTGCCCCGGCTGCAGGACTACGCGACGACGTTGTGGGCGTACTGGGCGGAGAACCTCGACCCGTTCCGCGCTCGCAAGCACGGCCCGAAGGGCCAGCTCGACGGCAGGACGATCGTCATCACCGGCGCGTCGTCCGGCATCGGTCGCGCCACCGCGCTCAAGGTGGCCAGCGAGGGCGGCGTTCCGTTGCTGGTCGCGCGCCGCGAGCACGAGCTGGCGGAGGTGCGGGACGAGATCGTCGCGCAGGGCGGCAAGGCGTCGGTGTACCCCTGCGACCTGACCGACGACGAGTCGGTGCGCAAGACCGTCGAGCGGATGCTCGCCGACCACGGTCACGTCGACATGCTGGTCAACAACGCCGGCCGCTCGATCCGGCGCTCGATCAGGCTCTCCTACGACCGCTTCCACGACTACGAGCGCGCCATGGCGATCAACTACTTCGGCGCGGTGCGGATGATCCTTGCGCTGCTGCCGCACATGAGCGAGCGCAAGTTCGGCCACATCGTCAATGTCTCGTCGATCGGTGTGCAGGGCATCGCGCCCCGCTTCTCGGCGTACGTCGCGTCGAAGGCCGCGCTGGACTACTTCACCAAGATCGCGGCGGTTGAGATGCACGGCGACGGCGTCTCGTTCAGCACGATCCACATGCCGCTGGTGCGCACGCCGATGATCCGGCCGACCAAGATCTACGACGCCTTCCCCACGAAGTCGCCGGACCAGGCCGCGTCGATGGTGGTGCACGCGCTCAAGAACCGCCCGAAGCACATCGGCACACCTGCTGGTCAGCTCATCAACACCGCCTACAAGTTCTCGCCGGGGCTGTCGGACGCCGTGGCGTACCAGGCGTACCGGGTCTTCCCCGACTCGGTCGCCGCCGGTGGCGACAACCGGCTGAAGATCGGGCGCGGCGAGAAACACCTGGGCAAAGCGGCCAACGCGATCGTCAAACTTACCCGCGGCTTCCACTGGTGATGCCTTCGGCGATCCGCTAAGGGCACCTGCCGACGCGCGACTGACACGCCGGTGTCGGCAGGTGACGAGTGACACTCGGTAACGAAGCGTACGCAAGACCTGCACGAGTTCGGGTGTACGGCGGGCCTACCGTGACAACGGTCCGTACGCAGGTAGCGTCGTGGTATGACGTCGCCCAGCTCGAAGCGTGACAGTGCTAGTTCGCAGGATCACTCGCATGCCCGCGCGCAGTCCGGGTGGCACGGACAGTCTCACCCCGGGGCGCAGGCCCGCTCCCAGGCGCTGCCGGAGGCCCCGTCCCAGCGCGAGTTCACCCACCACTGGAATGGCTACGACCGCCAGCAGGTGAGGGACTACCTGCAGCAGGTAGACGAAGCCATGCGCCAGTTGCGGGCCGAGCGTGACCAGGCGGTGGAGCAGGTCAACGCGGTCACCCGGGACCTCGAGACGGAGCGCGAGGAGACCGGCAAGCTGCGCAAGCGCGTCGACGAGCTGATGGCGCCGCCGGAGAACCTGGAGGACCTCGACCAGCGGATGCAGCGGGTCGGTCACCTCGCCTACCTCAAGGCAGAGGAGGTCACCACCCGCGCGCAGACCGCCGCCGAGGAGAACTGGAAGGAGACGGCGAAGGCGTCCATCGCGCTGCGGGAGCGATACCGGTCGCTGCTCAAGGAGCTGGACAGCCAGGCGGAGGCGCTGCACGCCGAACACCGCACGGCGCTGGAGCAGACCCGCGCCGAGGTGCAGGAGCTGACGGTGGACGCCGTCAAGCACCGCGAGCAGCTGGACGACGAGGCCGAGCGCAAGCGCCGCTCCATCGAGCAGGAGTTCGACGCCCACATGGCGCAGCAGCGCGCCGAGCTGGAGAAGTACATCGCCGACCAGCGCACCGCGAGCAAGAACCAGGCAGAGAAGCGGCTCACGGAGGCGTCAGCCGAGGCGAAGCAGCGGGTCGCGGAGGCCAGCCACGAGGCCGACCGCAGGCTCAAGGAAGCCAACGCCGTCGTCGCGCGGCTCAGCGCGCTCTCCCAGGACGCCCACGGCAGGCTTCGCAAGGCCGACGAGGTGCTGTCCGACGCGGCGACCACGCTGGAACCGACCGACGAAGAACAACGCCCGGTGCCACGCGCCGAGGACGCCGACGGCGGCGGCAGCAGCGATGGCAACCGCGAGGCGCAGGCCAGCGACCAGGCCGACGCGGCCCCCGTACAGTCCCATGCCGACTCCGGCGCGGCCAATGGCCGGAGCCCGCAACCCACTGGGGCGCAGCAGAACGCGCAGCAGAACGCGCACTGACAGCGGCTGGCGGCGGCTGACAACGTCCGGCGACGGCTGACAGCGGCTGACCAGTCCACTGTGGAAACTGGCCCGGCAGAAAGTGACCACGGGGACACGATCGTGGTGAACACCCAACTTTCCGACCTACCGGATTCCCGCAGCGTGTGAGGATCATCACTCCACTGGTCCCTGGCCGCCGGTGACCCCGGTGGCATGGAGGAGGTAAGGGTGAGACGCCAACGACTGTCCCTTGTGGCCATCGCGGTCACGGCCGTCGCCGTCGTGCTGGGCGGCGGCACCGCGACCGGCCAACCCAACGACGACCGCACCGACCGCACCACGGCGGAGTACCTGGTCTCCGGCGCGCGAGGGGTCGACGCGCGCACTGAGATCGCGGGTACCGGCGCCGCGGTCAACTCGGCGGAGCACGGCACCGTCACCATCACCGCGACAACCAGCGAGGTCAGGGAACTCCGGGAACTCGGCTACCAGGTGGAGCGGCAGCAAGCTCGGCAGCGTTCATCGGAACCGTCCACAATGGACTTCCCGCCGGAGGACGCCGACTACCACAACTACGACGAGATGATGGCCGAGATCGACCAGGCTGTCGCCGACCATCCGAACCTGATCAGCAGGCAGGTCATCGGCCAGTCCTATCAGGGCAGGGACATCCTCGCGCTCAAGATCTCCGACAACCCGGACGTCGACGAGGACGAGCCCGAGGTGCTGTTCACCCACCAGCAGCACGCAAGGGAGCACCTGACCGTCGAGATGGCGCTGTACTCGATGAACCTGTTCACGGACTCGTACGGATCGGACGCGGCGGTCACCGACATGGTCAACAGCCGCGAGATCTGGATCGTGCCGTCCATGAACCCGGACGGCAGCGAGTACGACATCGAGACCGGCAGCTATCGCGGCTGGCGCAAGAACCGGCAGCCCAACTCGGGATCGAGCAACGTCGGCACCGACCTGAACCGCAACTGGGGCTACAAGTGGGGCTGCTGCGGCGGCTCGTCCGGCAGCCCGAGCAGTGACACGTACCGGGGCTCGGCGCCGGAGTCGTCGCCGGAGGTGAAGCTGGTCGCGGACTTCGTGCGCAGCCGCGTGGTCGGTGGCGAGCAGCAGATCACCACCGCGATCGACTTCCACACCTTCAGCGAGCTGATCCTGTGGCCGTACGGCTACACCTACAACGACACCGCGCCCGGCCTGGACGCCGACGACCAGAAGGTGTTCCAGACGCTCGGCGAGGAGATGGCACAGACGAACGGCTACACGCCGGAGCAGGCGTCCGACCTCTACATCACCGACGGTACGATCGACGACTGGCTGTGGGGTGACCAGGGCATCTACGGCTTCACGTTCGAGATGTTCCCGCGCTCGGGCGGCCTCGACGGCTTCTACCCCGATGACGAGGTGATCGATCGGGAGACCAGCCGCAACAAGGACGCGATCCTGCACCTGCTCTCCTACGCCGACTGCCCGTCCCGCGCCATCGGCCAGAGCTGCGACGGCACCAGCGAGCCGCCGAGCGACAGGGTGTTCGAGAACCTCGACGACGTCACCATCCCGGACAATGGGCCCGCGGCGCACAGCGACGTCGCGGTGAGCGGGGTCGGCGGCAACGCCCCGAGCGATCTCCAGGTCAAGGTCGACATCGTGCACACCTACCGGGGCGACCTGGTCGTCGACCTCGTCGCACCGGCCGGCACCGCGTACCGGCTCAAGGACCGCAACTACTGGGACGGCGCGAACGACGTCCACGAGACATACACCGTGGACGCGTCAAGCGAGGCCGCCGATGGCACCTGGCGACTGCGGGTGCGCGACACCTACTCGAACGACACCGGCTACATCGACGCCGTCCGCCTGACGTTCTGACCGGCTGAAAGCCCGGACCTGCCGCACCTGACAACCGAACACTGTGACCAGGGTCGCCCTCGGCCCGGAAAGCGCATGGCGGGGCGCGGGAATACCGCGTCTCTCCATGCGTTTGCATGGACAGCAATGAGTTGTTGTGACGTCAGGAGGCTGTCATGCCAGCGGTGACCGTGGACAATCCCGTTGTCCTGCCGCGCATCACGCGGCCGGGGCTGGACGCGACCGACCGTGCCCCGCGCACCGTCGTGACCGCGCACAAGCAGATGGAGGGCGCTGGTTTCGAGGTGCGCAGGCCGTTCCCGAGCGCGGACCTGCGCGGCGCCGACCCGTTCATCCTGCTGGACCACCTCGGCGAGGTCGCCTACGAGCCGCATGAGGCCAAGGGCGCGCCGTGGCACCCGCACCGGGGCTTCGAGACGGTCACCTACCTGCTCGACGGCGTGTTCGTGCACCACGACTCGCACGGCGGCGGTGGCACCATCGCCGAGGGCGACACGCAGTGGATGACGGCCGGTTCCGGCGTCCTGCACGACGAGCTGCCGTCCGAGGAGCTGGTTGCCAAGGGCGGCTGGTTCCACGGCGTGCAGCTGTGGGTGAACCTGCCGCGCGACAAGAAGTGGGTCGACCCGCGCTACCAGGACCTGCGCGGCGGCGAGCTGACGCTCTTGACGTCGGACGACGGCGGCTCGCTGGTCCGGTTGATCGCGGGCTCGCTTGACGGGCACGCCGGGCCGGGCTGGACCCACACGCCGATCACCTACGCGCACGCCTCGCTCAACCCCGGCGCGCGGCTCAGCACGCCGTGGCCCGCGGACTACACCGCGATGGTGTACGTGCTGTCCGGCTCCGGCCGTGTCGGCCACGAGGGTCGGCCGCTGCGCGAGGGCCAACTCGCCGTGCTCGGCCACGGCGAGGCGATCACGCTCGTCGCGGACGACCGGCAGGACAACCGCACCGGCGCGTGGGAGGTGCTACTACTCGGCGGGAAGCCGCTCAACGAGCACGTGGTGCAGTACGGCCCGTTCGTGATGAACGACGAGCAGGAGATCATGCAGGCCATCCGGGACTTCCAGGCGGGCAGGATGGGCACGGTGCCCGCCGAGCACGCCGCGCCGGGCCGGCCGGGGTCGTAGTCCCTCAGTCCTGGATGCGCCGGAACGGTCGCTCGGCCTCCAGCGCGTACGCGACGTCCAGGAGCGTCCGCTCGTCACCGACCGCCGCCGAGAACTGCACCCCGATCGGCAGCCCTTCCTCGGACGCGCCCATCGGCAGCGAGATCGCGGGCCCGCCGGAGACGTTGTTCAGCGGCGTGAACGCCACGTACTGCTGAAGACGTGCCAGCAGCTCGTCGAACGGCAACGTCGGGCTGAGGTGGCCGAGTTTCGGCGTCACGTGCGCCAGCACCGGCGACAGGATGACGTCGTGCCGCGCGAACGCCGCCGCGTAGGCTCGCTTGACCTTGGCCAGCCGGTACAGCGTCACCGGCGTGCGGTGCAGGTCCCGCTGGTAGAGGTCGCGCAACCCCCGGCTGAGGTTGTCCATCTTGCTGGCGTCGAAGCCGCGGTCGATCGCGTACCGGCCGAACCGGCTGACCAGGAACGACAGCATGCCCCAGTAACGGGTGAAGTCACGGACGAACCCGGCGTCGACCGGCAGCGGCACCGGCTCGACGTGGTGACCAAGCTTCTCCAGCACGGCAGCGGTGTCCTCGACGGCGGTGCGGGTCTCCGGGCACGTCGTCGCGCCGGACACCGACTCCAGCAGCAGCCCGACGCGCAGCGTGCGCCCCGATGGGCCTTCGACGTTGCCTACCGGTGGCAGCTTCGGCGCGGGACGGTACTTCTCCGCGCCCGCGAAGAACGCCGCCGTGTCCCGCACCGAACGGGTGACGACGCCTTCGCCGATCAGGTTGATCGGCAGCGTGCGCGCCTGGTCGCCATCGATGAACCTGCCGCGCGACGGCTTGAGCCCCACCAGCCCGCAGCAGGCGGCAGGGATGCGGATGGAGCCGCCGCCGTCGTTGGCGTGCGCGATCGGCACCGCGCCGGACGCCACCAGTGCCGCCGACCCACCGGACGACGCGCCCGACGAGAAGTCGGTGTGCCACGGGTTGCGGGTGGGATCACCCTCCGCGAACTCGGTGGAGGCGTTGAAGCCGAACTCCGGGAGCCTGCTCTTGCCGAGCACGGTCAGTCCGGTGCCGACGAACTGCGCGGTGAACGGCCCGGTCTTCGTCGCGGCACGCGGGCGGAACGCCGTGGTGCCGAACCCGGTGGGCATCCCCGCGACGTCAGTGTTGTCCTTGACGAACGTCGGCACGCCGGACAGCGGCCCGCGCGCGGGCGCGGCGTTGCGCGCCCACTCGTAGGCGGGGTACGTGACGGCGTTGAGCGTCGCGTCCACCCGCTCCGTCCGCGCGACGGCGGCGTCGATGACATCACGCGGGCTGACCTCGCCCGATGCGATGCGCGCCGCGATTCCCACGGCGTCGTCCTCGCCGAGCGCATCGTCGGTGAACGCGTGCACCCTGGTCTCGGTCATCCCCTGGCCTCCTCTGCCTCCGCTGACCCCGCTGGTCGTCCGAGCCCCAGTACGCCGACCGTACGCCCAGTAGGTTACGCGCCGGTAGCCCACCCGCGAGTCGCACCGTATCCCGCGCGAGTCACACCGTATTCGCCGCGAGTTGCACCGTGTGGTGCCGCAAGTTGCGCCCTCGGCGTCGCGCGTCGTCGCGTGCTGTTCGGTGCAACTCAGTGCGGACAAGGTGCAACTCAGGCCAAACAAGGTGCGACTCGCGACGATTACGGTGCGACTCGCGAGGCCGTGCCGGTCAGAGGTCGAGCGACCAGCGGTCGATGTGGCCGGTGTCGCCGCGATAGACGTCGCGCACCCGCAGCTTCCAAGTGCCGTCGGCGTCGTAGCCCGACAGATCCTTGGTGTACGTCGCGTGCACGTCATCCCCGCCGTTGAACCAGTTCGACGACTTCAGTCTGATGGCCTCGCCGTTCGGCGCGATCAGGTCGATGACCAGGTCACCGCGATAGGTGTGCTCGATGTCGACCGAGATGCTGGCCGAGGACGACGCCGCACGGCCGCAGCCGCTGATCTCGATCGCGCTCGTCACCGCGCTGCCCGCGTCGGGGATGCTGACGTTGGTGTCGTTGCTGCCCGAGCACCCCTCCGGGTCGGGATCGGGGTCAGTCCCACCACCGCTCAGGTCCAGTTTGACGACGACGAGGCCCTGCTCGATACCGCTGATGATCACGGTGCCGCTGTCGAAGTACGGATACACGCTCCAGGCGCCGTTGAACTGCGCGGCGTTGCCGCTCGGGTAGATGTCGAAGTACGCGACCTCGGACAACGTGCCGCTGCCGACCTGCGTAACGTCGAGGATGCGCAGCCCGGCCTGGTAGTTGGCCTGATAGACGTAGTCGCCCTTGACGTACTGGTTGTGGTCGATCGCGGTCACCGACGACTTGTGCGTGCCGATGTGCTGCGGGTTGTCCAGATCCGAGACGTCGAAGATGTACGTCTTCGTGTTCTTGTCGAACAGGTTGTTGGACTCGTCCAACTCGTCGTCGAGGACGAAGTAGCGCTGGTCTTCGGTGAACCAGCCCTGGTGGGTGTACAACGCGCCGTTGTAACCCTTCCGCGCTACCCGCACCGGGTTGGCCTTGTCGGTCACGTCCTCGATGGTCAGCGTGTCCTCGTTGGAGTTCATGCAGATCTCGCGGCCCGCGTAGTCGGCGTCGGGACCGCTGTAGTTCACGCACTGGGCGTCGTGGGTGTAACCGTCGCCGCCGACGCACCCGGCGGCGAGCGGCGACGTCGGCGTCGAGATGTCCACGATGTGCGGCCCGGCGTTGCACGTGTCCGAGCCGACCGCGTAGGCGTAGCCGCTGGCCTCGTTGATCACGATGTTGTGCGCGGGACCGAAGCCGTCGTAGTGCGCGTCC
>WHTY01000115.1 GCA_009377475.1 Actinophytocola sp. | reverse complement strand
CGCCCGCCCGAGGACTACAACATGGACGTCACGTCGTACGACCAGATCCGGCGCGGCACCTACGACATCCACGCGCGTGTCAAGGACATGAACGTCAATGGCGTCCTCGGCTCGCTGTGCTTTCCCTCATTCCCGCAGTTCTGCGGCCAGTTGTTCTCTCGCGCGGAGGACAAGGACCTCGGCATGGTGATGCTGCAGGCCTACAACGACTGGCATATCGATGAATGGTGTGGCAGCTATCCGGGGCGTTTCATACCGCTGGCCATTCCTCCGATCTGGGACCCGGATCTCATGGCCAGGGAGGTTCACAGGGTGGCCAAGAAGGGCTGCCACGCCGTGACCTTCAGCGAGGACCCGAGCCAACTCGGCTGGCCGAGCCTGCATTCGGAACACTGGGACCCCTTCTACAAGGCTTGCGTCGACGAAGGCATGATCATCGCTCTGCATATCGGCTCTTCATCTGTAATACCGATGTTGACCGACGCGCCCCTTGACGTGATGATCACCCTGACACCGCTGAACCTGTTTCAAACCGCGGCGAACCTCATCTGGTCGCCCGTGCTCAAGCGCTTCCCAGATCTGCGGTTCGCGCTCTCCGAGGGCGGCATTGGGTGGTTGCCGTACTTCCTTGAGCGCATCGACTACGTCTATGAACGGCACCGCTTCTGGACTCATCAGCAGTTCGGCGACATGTTGCCGAGCCAGAAGGCCAGGGAGAACTTTACCTTCTGCTTCATCGACGACAAGGCTGGGGTGGCTGCGCGGGACCGCATCGGCATCGACAGCATCACGTGGGAATGCGACTACCCGCACTCAGACTCCAGCTGGCCCCAGTCCCCTGAGGCGCTCACGAAACACTTCGACGCGACAATCTCCGATGAAGAGATCAACAAGATCACGCATCGCAACGCCATGGAAGCTTTCCGGTATGACCCCTTTGCGCACCGGCCGAAGGAGCAAAGCACGGTGGCGGCTCTTCGAGCCGAGGCCGAGGGCGTGAGCACCACAGGGATCGACTGAGCTGGATCATCCAGGCGGGCCGCCGTCACGGTGGTCCGCTGTGCCGTCAGCCCAAAATTGCGAGGAGGAGATGACGTGGACACTCCCGGAATGGTTCAGCCGTCAGCGGGACACCAGATCGAAGATGGCATAGAAGCCCTGCTCACCGATCAGAATGAGGGTCTCGCGGGAGATGTCCGGGACCCCTATCCCGAGCTCGCCCATCAACGCAGGCAAGCGCCGGTCATGCGCGTAGATCTCCGGGCGCAGCTCGGCATGTCGACCGACGCCGAACTGCCTCCTATGCCTGATGTGTATACGGTGTTGACACACGACCTCGTGCAACGGGTCCTCCGCGACCCAGAAACCTTCTCGTCGGCCGTTTACGAGGACACAATGGGCCTCGTGATGGGCAAGACGATCCTGCAATTGGACCCGCCTAACCATCGTGGGCACCGCAATCTCGTTGCGCAGGCGTTCCGGCCTAAGATGCTCGAACGATGGGGCCCGGCAGCGATCGGGGAAACCGTCAACGAGCTGATCGATACGTTCGCCGACCGGGGCCACGCCGACTTGGTCCGGGAGTTCACGTTTCCGTTCCCGATTAAGGTCATCTCACGGATCCTCGGGTTGCCCGAGGAGGACTGGTTGCGTTTCTTCCGCTTGTCGGTCGAATTGATCAGCCTCACGGTCGACTTCGAGCGGGCGGTCAAAGCATCAGAAGCGCTTAAAGGCTACTTCCAGGAGCTCATCGATATGCGGCGCGCGGAGCCGAGGGAGGATCTGATCAGCGAACTCGTTCAGGCGGAGCTGGACGGTCGCAAGCTGACTGACGACGAGATCTACCCGTTCCTTCGCCTGCTGCTGCCCGCAGGTGCTGAGACCACATTCCGGTCGACCGGCAACCTGCTGTACGGCCTGCTCACCAACCCCGACCAACTGCATGCTGTCCGCGAGGATCGGGCCCTCATCCCACGAGCCATCGAAGAAGCCATTCGATGGGAGCCGCCGCTGCTGTTTATCCAACGCAGGGCGACGCGAGATGTCGAACTCGATGGCGTGGAGATCCCCGCCGGCTCGAATATAGCTCTTGGGATGGGAGCCGCGAACCGGGACCCGGACCGCTGGACCGATCCCGACGTCTTCGACATCCACCGGTCGCCGCAGCAGCACATGTCGTTCGCCGACGGACCACACATGTGCCTCGGCATGCACTTGTCCCGACTCGAGACACGTATCGCGCTGAACGCCCTGTTCGACAGGCTGCCCAATCTGCGGCTCGATCCGGACGCCGAAGACGTCCACATCCACGGCTTCATGTTCCGCTCGCCGATGTCGTTGCCCGTGCTCTTCGACAACTGACATGGACAAACCTTTCCGACTCCTGCCGGAGCTCACCCAACTAAGCCGTCCTTTTTGGACGAATGGCTTCCGCGGCTCGCTTGCGGTGCTGCGTTGCGGTTACTGCGGTTACTATATTCATCCCCCAGTACCGCGCTGCCCGGCATGCCTTTCCCAGTCAGTCGAACCCGCTGGGGTCAGTGGAAACGCCCGGGTCGCCACGTACACCGTGAACCATCACAGCTGGAACCCGACCATGCCGGAGCGATACGTGATCGCGCTGGTGGAGTTGGTGGAGCAACCCGATATACGGCTGATGACCAACATCGTTCACTGTGATCCAAACTCGGTTTACATCGGAATGCCGGTTCAGGTTGTGTTCGAAGAGGATGAGGACGTCGCGTTGCCGTTGTTCGAGCCCGACACGGAGACCGTGGGATGATCGAAACACGACAGCCACCGGAGTGCCGCGCCATTTTTAGTGGGATCGGTCAGTCCGCGGTAGGCAGGCGCCTCGGACGTTCCGCCATCGAACTTACCCTGGACGCATGCTTGAGCGCGATTGAGGATGCGGGTCTTGAGCGTTCCGAGATTGATGGCATTGCCTCGTACCCCGGCGCGATGGCCGGTATGGAGGCGTTCTCGGGGCCAGGAACCCCCGAGGTGCAGGACGCTCTGAGGCTACGGCTCAACTGGCACGGAGCCGGGGCAGAGGGACCCGGGCAGCTGGCTGCCGTTGTCAACGCGAGTCTTGCCATCGGCGCGGGCCTCGCGCGGCATGTTCTCATCTACCGGACGGTGACAGAGGCGACGGCGCAGGGAAGTGGCGGTCGAGGGGGCATCGGCCTTTCTGGCAGCAGTGCGGGTCGTATCGGTGGCTCGATGCAGTGGATGCTGCCTTTCGGTGCGTACTCACCGGCGAATTGGCTCGCCATGTACGCGCAACTGCATTTCCACACCTACGGCACCACCCGGGAACAACTCGGCCAGATCGCACTCAACGGCCGCCGCCACGCGGCATTGAACCCGCAGGCCATTTACCGCGATCCACTAACGATGGAGGACTATCTCAACGCTCGGATGATCAGCACACCGCTTTGCCTCTATGACTGCGACGTGCCTGCCGACGGCTCTGTCGCCGTCGTGCTCTCCGATATCGACACCGTTACCGATCTCCGCGCTCACCCAGTGCACATCGATGCCGTCGGAACGGCCATCCACGGCAGGCCGTCGTGGGACCAGTGGGACGATCTGACCACGACAGCCTGTCGGGATGCCGCAGCACAGCTGTGGTCACGAACCGACCTGCGTCCCCAAGATGTCGACACGGCACAGCTCTACGACGGGTTCAGCTTCCTCACACTCGCCTGGCTGGAGGCGCTCGGGTTCTGCGACAAGGGAGAAAGCGGAGCCTTCGTGGCAGGTGGCGAGCGCATCGGCCGCGACGGCGAGCTACCTCTCAACACCTCCGGAGGACAGCTGTCTGCCGGGCGCTTGCACGGCTACGGTCACCTTCACGAGGCCGTGCTCCAACTGCGCGGCGACGCGGGCGAGCGTCAGGTTCCAGGCGCCGAGGTTGCGATCGCAGCAGCCGGTGGTGGCCCAATCGCCGGAGTCGTTCTGTTGACCCGCTGACGCGCGGACCAACGAGCGCACATCAGCGAGGTGCCGACGACGGCGGGTACTGGACCGGCTGGGTGTGCCCGGAGGATGTCTTCTGGCCGGAGGAGAAAAGCACCTGGGCCGGGGCCGCGGTCCTGCTGGCCGCGGAGCCCTCGCGGAGCATTCGCCAGCGCACGGCCTCTTCCGCGGGGCTCACTCTCGCGGCTGCTTGAGATTGTCGACTGCGACATGCACTGCCATGCTCGAGTCGAGTAGACGGAGTGAAGCATGACCGAGACGCCGACGCTCCAACCGGACCTGCACGTGCTCGCGGAGCGGACGAAGTGGTTCCTGTCTGCGGAGAAGGTCGACGCGCTCCGTACGGCGGCCACCTCGGCGGGGCCCGGTCTGTGGCTGGAGATAGGAACGTACTGCGGCAAATCGACGGTGCATCTCGCCGTCGCCGTGCGGTCGGTGTCCGCGCACTTGGTGACGCTCGACCACCACCACGGTTCCGAGGAGAACCAGCCGGGGTGGGAGTGGCACGACCCGGAAACGGTGGACAGCTATACCGGACTCGTGGACACTCTGCCTTTCCTGGGCCGAACGTTGCACACGGCTGAGCTCGAGGCCATGGTGAGCGTGCTGGTCGCGTCCACGCAGCAGGTCGCGACGTGGTCGTCGCCGCTGCGCTTCCTGTTCCTGGACGGCAATCACACCGAGGAGGTCGCTCGGCACGACTACGTCGCCTTCGCCCGGCATATCGAGCCCGGCGGCGCGCTCGCCGTCCACGACGTTTTCCCCGACCCCCGCGACGGGGGTCATCCACCGTGTAGCGTGATGCGGCGGGCGATGCGCACGCGCGCGTTCGAGCCGCTTGGTGAGCGCGGGCTCTGCACGTGCTGCGGCGGACCGCCGCGCTGGTCTTCTGAGTGGGGGAGGATCCGTGCCCGACCGTCGAGCCCCTGATACGGTGCGCCGATGGGTGGCGCCGTTTGGTGAGGCGGCGGGGGCACGTGGTCCCGCCGCGGCGGCGGGGTGCGCGATCCTGGGTTGGGCGGCGTCGGGCGGGATGGCGTTGACTGGTGAACCGGGCGGGTCGCCGCTCGTTTCCCCTGCGGGTCTGTGGCCGCTTGTAACCGATGTCGCCGCGTGGATCGAGGAGTTGGCCACGTTCATCGGCTCGGGGGTCCACGTCGATCCTGCGACCGCGCTCTTTGGCAGGGCCGCGCTGGGCGGGCTAACGCGATGCGGTCTGGTATCCGCTGGCGGGAGCACCCGGCTGCTGGGGTGTCAGGACGGGTGGTGCGCGGTCACCTTGAGCCGAGAGCAGGACCTGGCGTCGGTTCCCGCGATCCTCGCTGATGCGGAGCCGGGTGAACCCTGGGTCGCGCTCGCCGCGGCGGCATCAGCGCGGCGGAAGACCGAGCTCGTCGAACGGGTTCAGCTCTTCGGCGTGCCTTCGGCGGCGCTGCCCGACCGGGTCCTGAGCGGTCGTCTCCCGTGGCAGCTCGACAGGATCGCGGCCAGGTTGCCAGGACGTCAGCTGACTGGCGCTGTGGTGGTTGACTTGTCTTCGCTGTGGGCGGGACCGCTGTGCGCCCGCATCCTCGCTGACGCCGGGGCACGGGTGATCAAGGTGGAGAGCACGCGCCGCCCGGACGGGGCCCGGTTCGGAAACCCGGCTTTCTTCGACTGGCTGCACGCCAGACAGGAGAGTGTGGCGGTGGACTTCACAACCGCGGTCGGAAGGGAGCAGCTCGCGGCGCTGCTCGCGGCGGCTGACGTGGTGATTGAGGCGTCCAGGCCGCGTGCGCTGCGCCAGCTGGGCGTTGGGCTGGACCAAGTCGCACATCGGCCGGGCCGGGTGTGGGTGAGCATCACCGGATACGGTAGAGGCGCGGCAGAGGAGAGGGTGGCGTTCGGGGACGACGCGGCGGTAGCTGGTGGCCTGGTCGGCCGGACAGCTGCCGGACCGGTGTTCTGTGCGGACGCTGTCGCTGATCCGCTGAGCGGAATGTGCGCGGCGCTCGGTGTGCTCTCTTCGATGGCGACCGGGGGAGGGCACCTGATCGATGTGGCGATGCGGGATGTGGCCGCAGCGTTCGCCTCCGCGCCTGCCGACGACTACGGCGGTCACGATGCGCTGAAGGTGGGACAGGACTGGATCGTGCGATGCCCGCACGGTGAAGAGCGAGCGGTGATGCCCCCACCCACGCCGGTGCCTTGCGGCCGCGCGGCGGCATGCGGAGCCGATACGAAGCAGGTGCTGGCGTCCGTGGCACGCGGTTACCGCTGATGGACGATGCGGCCATCGATGATGGTCGCGCGGACACACGAGGCGTCCGGTTCGGCGAGGACCTCGGCGAACGGCCGGTCAAGCAGGACCAGATCGGCGGCCGATCCCGGACGGACCCTCCGAGGCAGCCCGCCAGGATCGTCCAGCCTGGACAGGAATCCCCGTAGTGTGATTGCGGTCGGTACCCGCTCGGCATGGCCAAAGACGAGACCGGAGGACGTCGTTCGATCACGGGCCGCTTGCAGGCACGCCCACGGGTCGGGATCGCCGTATGGCGCGTCGCTGCTGGGTGCGACGCGGACACCCGCTCTCAGAAGTCCTGCGTAGCGCCACAGATCCGGCCGGTCCGATGGCTCCGATCGATCCCAGTACGCATCGCCGCGCCGAGCGAAGAGGGTAGGTTGGGTTATGACGCGGATGCCGCGTTCCGCGAGCAGGCGGGCGGCGGCCGTATCGGCGACGGCACAGTGCTCGATGCGGTCCCCGGCCTTCCCGCCTGCGGTGTCCAGCGCTGCCAGTGCGACGGCGAGTGCGGTCCTCGTTACGCAGTGCAAAGCGACCGCGCGTGCCGCCTCGTGCGCCGCTGCGATCTCCTCGACGAGACTGTCGAAATCCGGTGGCCGATGGTCGGGAATGACGATCTTTCGAGGGCCGAGCGTGACTCGATGAGGCAGCGGGCCGCCGGGCGCGGACGCCATGATCTGTACCTTTTGGGGGAGGTCTCCGCGCGCGGCCGCATCGGCGATGACAAGGCCGTGTGTGTTGCCCGGTGTCGCATCACTGACGTGCGTGACGCCATAGGTGGCGAGAAGGATGCCGATGGCGGCGAGCGAAGGCTCGACCGCGGTGACAGCGCCACGGAGCCAGTCGTCAGCACGCCACAGCTTGCCGGTCAGCCGGCCCGATGCCTCCCGCTCGATGCCGGGATGATGTGCGGCTTCGGCGGCGACCCGTGAAAGACCCATGCTATTAAGGACCCATAGTGCTCCGGAGCGATGTTGCACCCGGACGGGGACATCGGGGCGCCACCGGTCGAGGACCTCACGGTCGATGTCGCCGTGCGCCTCGTCGTACCCGACGGCACGGATCCACCCGTCCGGGCCGGGAGCGGCGGAGGTCAGGACAGTGGCGATGTTGTCGCCCTTCACAGCGGAGATGTCGAGCGACGTTGCCAAGGCTGCCATACCCGCGAGATGCAGATGGTGGTCGGCGAGGCCGGGAATAACAGCTCCGTTGCGGCCTTCCACCACAGCTTCGTCGGGGAATGGCCGCAGCTGCGTGCCGATCTCCTTGACGGTGGCGTCCCGGATGCGGCAGTCTGCCCGCCGCCCGTCGCTTAGTTCGACCTGATGGAGGAGTAGTCCGGTCATGGCGGGGTGATTTCGTCGACCAGTCCCCACGCGAGCGCGGTCGCGGAGTCCACGTTTTCGCCGGAGAGAACCATCCACGCGGTGCGCCAGCGCCCGATTCGCCTGCTGACGCTGACCGTCCCGCCCGCTCCCGGCACCAAGCCCATGCTGGCTTCTGGCAGGAGGAAGAAGGTGTCGGGTGCGGCCACGACGCGGCGGGCGAAGGCCGCCATCTCGATCCCCGCACCGACCGCCGCACCGTGCACACGTACGTTCACCCGCTCGTGGATGCGTGCGATCAAGCGCCACGGTGCCCGGTCGAGTCGAACGAGGTAGGCGGCGACTAGATCGTTTGCGGTACCGAACTCGGCGAGGTCGCCACCGCTGCAGAACGCCGGCCCTGCGCCCGACAGGTCGACTTCGGCGATGATGTCGTCGATGACCGCGGTTTCCAGTGCCTCGAAGAGCGCTTCCCGCATCCCGAAACTCAGCGCATTGCGTCGTTCCGGGTGATCGAGCACCACAGACAGCCGTGACTCATCACGATGGAGGCGTACCAACGGCCGTTCGGACGTTACGGCCGTCCTCGGTGCTCCACGGTCGGCGAGCCAGGCGTGGAACTCCGTGCCAGACAGCAGCATCGAATATACTGCGGCCTCCGCGGCCAAGCCGGGAAGAATGTCGAGGTGCGAGGTCTGCCGGAGCAACTGTCCCAATGCGACACACGCCTGAGGCTGATGTCGCACGGTGCGAACCACCTTCGCGAGCGCCTCCTCGCAGTCCGGCACCGAGACGAAACATCGGTCAGGAACACCGGTTCCGGGGCCCGCGAGGGCGACGGTGAGTGCTTGCCACAGCGGGCGCAGGTGTGCGGGCGGCCGCCGGGTCGCGACGCCCACTGTGAGGCTCAATTCCGACTGAGCGTCGCGGGCGACCCGCTGAACTGACTCCGGTGCGGCGTCGTGCCATTCGTCCAGGTCGACGATGCGCATCGGGCGGGACGGTCCGAAGGGCAGGATGCCCGAGCTCTCGTACATGTCCACGTCGGACCTATACTCAGTATGGTTTACGACCGGCCGTGGTGCGGTCACGCCACGTCGCGGGTGGCGACCAGCGGCTGGAGGTTGCGCAGAGCGCGATGTTGCAACGCCCGCACCGGGTTGTTGCAACGCCCGCACCGCGTTGTCCCGGGGATTCATCGCCTCCGCTGTCTCCCTCACCGTGAGTCCCTCGAAGAAGCGAATGTCGTGGCAGCACGATTTCCGATCGGAAGCCGTGCTGTTCGGGCAGCTGTGCCTCATGCTGACTCCTCTGACGTCGGCACGGGGTTGCCGTCAGGCGGCTCGGTCCCGATGCCTGACGCCGACCGGCGAGACGAACGCCAAAGCCGGCCGCCCGCATTCCCGGCACGACAGGTTATCCAGGAGACCTCTCGCAACAGCATGGCCACCTCCTCGGGTCTTCTTCCAGCTATCAGGAGGGCGCAGGGGCCACCGGAATATCCCTATCCCTGATAGGATAATCACATTTGCATAATTTACAAGTTCCATATTCGTTCTGGCTGGGAGGCGATCGCCGTGTTGGGCCATCGAACCGACGACCTCGGGGGAAGGATTGAGGAGTCGATGAGGATGGCACGAGACGCGGCGCATCGCGCGCGCCGCCTTTCCTGGGAAACCGCCGGTTGGCGGGACGATCGCGTTCCTCGGCTGATGGGGATTCTCAATATCAACGCCGACTCGTTCTCCGATCCGCGAGAGGCCACCTGCGTCCGGTCGGACGTCACCTGGTTGATCCGGCAGGGCGCGCGACTGTGGCAGGCCGGAGCAGATGCGGTGGATGTCGGCGCGGAGAGTGCGTCGCCTGCCACCCCTGTGGTGGATGCCCGCGCGGAGATCGACGCGTTGCTGCCGGTGCTTGATGGCCTGCACTCGTCGGGGGTGACCACCAGTGTGGATACCTACAAGCCGACTGTGGCGCGGGCGTGCGTGGCTGCGGGCGTCGCGGTGATCAACGACTACAGCGGGCTAGCTCATCCCGAGGTGGCGGGGATTTGTGCCGAAGGTGGCGCTCGGCTGGTGTTGACGCACAACCCCACCGGGGTGAAGAAGAAGGTCCTGGACCCGCGCGCCTATACCGACATCATGGATGAGATGGCTGCCTGGTTCGAAGCGAAGCTGGCGGTCATCGCCGCCCATGGGCTGGCGCCCGAGCATGTTCTGCTGGATCCGGGTATCGACCTGGCCAAGACCCCGGCGCAGTCGATCGACGTGTTCCGGGGCCTGAACGCCCTGACCCGCTACGAGCTTCCGCTGCTGGTGGCGATCTCGCGCAAAGACTTCATCGGCGCTGTGTCGCGGAGCGACCCGGCCGACCGTGACCCGGGAACGCTGGCCGCGCTGGCCCACCTGATAGGGCTGCCGCGTGTGATCGCGCGTGTCCACGACGTCGCCGCCGCGAGGCAGTTCCTTGACGTTGCCGACATCCTGGCCGACCGGACGCCGGTCGCCCGCACGCTGACCTTGCCCCGTACCCTGCGCCGCGCCAAGGCCGCGAGCGACACCGCCGGGTAACCCGGTCCGCCGAGAGGCAGCCGTCGACGTGATCGCCGGTAGCTCCGTCTCGTGACTGCCGCCCTTAACACGACAAGGTGCAGCGTCCGCCCGGAATTCCGCAAAGGGCATATCCATATTGATGCAGTTGTGCAGGTCAGGGCTTCGCGTTGCGCCAGGGCCGGTCAAGCGGAGCGGTGGTGAGCGTGCGGGGCCACTCGCGCCGACCGGGCGGGGCGCCCTTGCGGCCGGTCTTCTGCGGGTTGGCGACGATGTCGACGTAGCGGATGAGGCAGCCTCAACGGCTCGCTCCAGCAGCCGCAGGAACAACAGCCCGCGGTAGCTGGCCCAGCCGTCGGTGATGACCGTGGCGCCGGGCTCGATGTGATCGGTGACGAAGCCGTGCAACGAGTCGGCGGGCCCGCCGGCGATGGACGCCACCCGGCACCGGCCGAGCCCCTTCGGCTCGTGAACCTCTACGGCGATGCAGGTCAGCACCTTCTTGCCCTTGGCTCGGCCGCCGCGCAGCCCCGGCTCCTCACCTCCGTGTAGGTCTCGTCCACCTCCACCGCTCCGGCCAGCCGGTCCTGGCCCGGGCGGACCAGCACCGACTGCAGCCGGTGCAGCATCGCCCACGCCGTCTGGTACGAGCCGATCTCCAGCGTGCGCTGCACGCTCAACGCGGAGATCCCGTCCTTACCGGAGGCGAACATCCAGCACACGGTGAACCACACCCTTCCGCGTCTGAGGTAATTCGCTGCGCAAGGCGGCCGCCGCCCTCGGCCTGGACCACGCCCGGTTGCTGCGCTGGCAGCAGCGCGCCGTGCTTGACCGGCTCACCGACGCCAAGCCCGGCCCGGACGTGCCGTTGCACGCGCTGCTGGACTGGGAACGGGCGGCGATCGTCAAGCTCGCCGCCGAGTGGGGCGAAATAGACCGGTCGCATCGCAAGCTCGCGCACTGCGGCTCCCGACTCGAGCTGGTCTACGTCAGCGAGTCGACGGTGCTGCGGGTCCTGGTCGCCGAGGGCGTTCACCTGCCCGAACGCCCCGCGCGGGAGCGCCGCGACAAGCGGCCGTTCCCGGAGTGGGCCGAGCTCGTGCCCGGCGTGATCTTCATCTACGACTTCACCCACTTCGCCGGGCTGCCCAAGTGGTGCGCGATCGCCGTGCTCGACGTGGTCTCCCGCAAGTGGCTCGCGACTGTGGTCTCGGCCGAGGAGACCTCCACACAGGTTGAGGTCACCTTCACCCGCGCACTCGTCGAGGACGGCAAGGAGTACCTGCTCGACCAGCCCTTGCTGGACGAGCTGGCCTGCGGTGTCGTGCCGGACAACGACGAGCGGCTACCGGTCCTGCTCGCCGTGTCGGACAACGGGCCGCAGATGACCTCCAAGGCCACCGCGGTGTTCATGGCCGGTGCCCGCATCGCGCAGCACTTCGGCCGCCCTGGCACCCCGAACGACCAGACTCAGGTTGCATACTGCACCTCTTCGGGTTGTGGCGGCTGATGGCGGACAATTTGGTCGCACTGCGCGAGGAGCAAGACGCCCTCAAGATCGTGTTCGCCTCGCCGCCCGTCAACAGTTTCACGGCGAGTTCCTCGAGCAGCTCGGCACCGCGCTGGGGTAGCGCCGCGGCGGCCGATACGCCCGCACGTCCAGGTAACCGGCATCCACTTATCCTTTGCTTGTTGGGCACGTCGATGTCGATTTGGTGCGTGGTTCAGTCGATCTTCATTCCCAGCGCGGATGCCCATAGCTGCGTCAAGGTGTGTACGGCGGCTTCGTCGTCGTAGTCGCCCTCGCCCATGACGAGCCAGAAGTACACGAAGTTGCTGACCATCGAGACCAGCGCACTCGATGCGCAGAACGCGTCGAGGTCGCCGCGCACGGTGCCTTCCTTCTGCATCTGCTCAATATTGAGGCGTACGCGCTCGACGGAGCGCTGTCGGACCATCAGCCGCAGCTGCCGCACCTCGTCGTCGAAGGTCATCGCCTGTTCCATGAGTCCGAGCATCGTCCCGTTCTCGCGGTATACCCGGACAAACTGGCGATTAGCGCGTTCAATGCGTTGGTAGGGCGAGAGGTCCGGGTCTCCGTCGGTGCTCGTTCGGGTGTGCCACACCAGCGACATGACGTCCGCCACGACGCTGCGGAAGATCTCGGTCTTGGAGTCGAAATAGGTGTAGAAGCTCCCGTGGGCAACACCGGCCTCGGTGGCGATGTCGACGACTCGGGCATCGAGGAAGCCGTCGCGTTCGAACACCGCCCGTGCGGCCGTAAGCAGTCGCTGTCGGGTTCGTTGGCCCTTAGGAGAGAGAGTCGTCGCCCCCCTTCCGTCCGACGACAGGACCTCCGGCCGCCCGGCCAGGGTCGTGACGGTGGCACCCGACGACTCGGTGTCGTTACCTCCTTGCGGTGTCATTGCATCCTTCCTTTCCTCTCGACCGTCCAAGTCTCTCACTGCCGGATGGCACCTCCGCGGCGTTGCCCAGCGTATCTCAAAATTGACACCGATGTCGAAAAAGTATTGACATCGACCTCAAGTTCAGTTTTTGTTAGGACCCACGTCACACCGACGAGTAACACACCGTGACCGGATCGCGATCCAGGAGGGCCCGTGCCTGACGCAGCCGAACCAGATGTCGACTCAGCCAAGGCCGATTCCCACCAATGGGCATCCTCGGATCCGTCGTTACACGAGCTGTCGCGGATACTGCATCCCAGGTCAGTGGCGCTGGTCGGCGTCTCCGGCCGCGCGGAGAGCCTGAACGCGCGCCCACTGCGCTACCTGCTCGACCGCGGGTACGAGGGTGCGATCTATCCGATCAACCCGAACTACGACGAGCTCGAGGGGCTGCGTTGTTATGAGAACCTGGCCGATGTCCCGGAGCCGGTCGATCTCGTGCTCGTGCTCGTGGCGGCCTCGCAGTCGGCAGCCATCGTCCGCCAGGCCGGTACGGTGGGAGCCACTGCTGCAGTGATCTTCGCGTCAGGCTTCGCCGAGACCGGAGCCGCGGGCGCCGAGCTGCAGGAAGAGCTGCGCGGGGCCGGCCGGAAGGCCGGCGTGCGGGTGCTGGGGCCGAACTGCCAGGGCGTCATCTATGCACCGACAGGAATGGCGGCGACGTTCACCGCGGCCGCAGACCGCCCGCTCGGGGGCCAGAGCGGCGTTGCATACGTGGGCCAGAGCGGTGCGGTCGGAGGCTCAGTACTGGACCTCGCCGCGGAGATGGGGCTGGGCCTGACCGCCTGGGTCAGCACCGGGAACCAGGCCGACCTCGACCTGGTCGAGGTGGCCGCCGCGCTCGTCGAGGACGACGCCGTGCAAGTGGTCATGCTGTATGCAGAGGTAATCTCCGACGGCGCGGCGTACACCCACCTCGCGCAGCAGGTACGGGTCGCGGGCAAGCATCTCGTCGTCCTGGTCTCCGGTCGCTCCGACGCCGGACGACGTGCGGCCGCTTCACACACCGGATCGATGCTGGGCGACGACGTCGCATTCGTGCTGACGTCGAAGCGGTATGGCGTGACACTGGTCGACGACGTCGACGAGCTGCTCGCGGTCGCGGCCACCGTCGGTTCGGTCCGGGACATGCAGGGACGGCGGGTCGGCGTCATCACGACCTCCGGCGGCGCGGGAAGCCTAGCCGCCGACCACTGTGCGAGTCACGACCTCGAGCTTCCCGAGCTCGGTCCAGACGCCCAGGACCGACTCGCGCCACTTGTGCCCGACTTCGGTGCACTCGCGAACCCGGTCGACGTCACGGCGCAACTGTTCAACCGCGATGGATCAGCCCGCGCACTCGGGGAAGTCTGCACGATCGTCGCCGAAGATCCCGAGGTTGACCTTGTGGCCGTGGTGCTGACCATGGTTACCGGCGAGCTGGGCGCCGCAGTGGCGAAGGATCTCACCGCCACCGCGTCCCGGCTGGACAAGCCGTTGTTTGTCACCTGGCTCGCTGGAAACGGCCAGACCAAACAAGGCCGCGACATCTTCCGCGCCGCCGGAATGCCGGTCTTCAAGTCCGTCGGCGACCTCGCTCGCACGGCCGGCCTGCTGGCGCCGAGCAGCTCACAGCCCGCGCAGCAGAGCACGGCGGAGGCCGCCGACACGGACGATACGGTCGGACTGCTGCGCGAATGCGTCGCGGGTCGGGCGTCCGAAGCCAGGCTGCTCACTGCTCTCGGCATCTCGCAGCCGGCTTCGACGGTGGCAACGAACGCGCACGAAGCCGCTGCCGCCGCCGAGGGATTCGGCCGGCCCGTCGCAATGAAGGTGTACGCCACCTTGCTCGCACACAAGTCCGATGTCGGCGGGGTCCTGCTCGGCGTGCTCCCCGCAGACGCAGCCGACGTCTACGACGAGCTGATGAGCCGGGCGACCGAGCATGCGGTCGACGAGGTCGGAGGCGTGCTCGTCCAGGAGATGATCTCGCCCGGCACCGAGTTGATCATCGGCGCCACCAGCGCCGCGGATGGTTATGCGCCGGTCATCACCGTGGGGATCGGAGGAGTGACCACCGAGCTCTACCGCGATGTCGCATCCGAACTCGCACCGGTGACGGCCGAACAGGCCGAGGCAATGCTGCGCAGACTTCAGGGCTGGCCGCTGCTTGCCGGGTTCCGCGGCGCCGCACCCGCCGACGTCAAGGCAGCTGCCGAGGCGGTTGCCTCGGTGAGCCGGGCGGTCGCTGGGCTTGCCGGGCAGGAGCTGGAGTTCGAGATCAACCCGCTCATCGTCGCCGAGGACGGGGGTGGTGCCTTCGCTGTCGACCTGCTTGCCCACAGCCCCAGCGACTCGCGGTCGTAGTCCGCTCACTGTCGCAACATCCGCCACCCGCTACGAGAGGTAAGCCACATGGGACAAGTGCTGTTGCACTGTCAGGACGGCGTCGCCGTCCTGACAGTTGACTCGCCGGAGGTCAAGAACGGTCTCACCCCCGAGATGGGGGTCGAACTCGCCGCCCTCTGCGAAGACATCGACGCCGACAAGAACATCGGTGCGGCGGTGGTCATGGGAGCAGGGGGAACGTTCTGCTCCGGTGCGGACCGGCGCCGTTGGAATCCATCGGGGGACCAGGCTGAAGACTCGGTCTTCAAGGAATCTGGAGCGGTGTACGGCGCGTTCAAGCGCGTCGGTTCACTCGGCGTGCCCATGATCGCGGCGGTCCGCGGTGCCGCTGTCGGTGCCGGCATCAACCTCATGCTCGCAACCGACCTGCGCGTGGTCGCGGACGATGCACGCATCCTCGCCGGTTTTCTGCGCATCGGACTGCACCCCGGAGGCGGCTTCTTCACCATTGCCAGCCGCAGCGGCGGACGTGAGGCCACGGCAGCGATGGGCCTGTTCAGCGAGGAGATCGACGGCATCCGCGCCAAGGAGATCGGTCTGGCGTGGGACTCGGTTCCCGACGCCGATGTCGAGAAGCGGGCCGTGGACCTCGCCCAAAACGCGGCCAGGGACCCCGAGCTCGCGCGCGAGGCGGTGCGGTCGTTCCGTACCGAGTTGGGTCCGCCCGCCATCGGATGGGATGCGGCACTGCACTTCGAACGAGCCACGCAGATGTGGTCACAACGCCGGCGCGCAGAGGCATAGGTGCGGGCTTCGTCCTGCATCGACCACAATGCCGCTTACTTAAGCGGCTCGGGCACGGCGTTGGAAATGCCCGATTCGCAGTCGATCAGCCTCGCCAGTGGTTTTGAATGAATTTAATTCTTGTCGGCGTGTCGCCTTTCCTATTTGTCGAATAATGCTTGAATTTATGTATGAGTTACTTGCGGGACGTGCTACAAGAATCAGATGGTCAATTGACGGATCGTGTTGCAATTGGTGTTCTGACACGGGTTGTTCCGCGTGACT
>WHTY01000074.1 GCA_009377475.1 Actinophytocola sp. | reverse complement strand
GGCGGGGCCCGCGCCGGCTCGGGCCAAGACAGTCCGCGCGTCGCCTCGCTACAGGAAGCTGACGTTCTGGGCCAGCGTGAGGGTGTCGGCGTAGTTGAACGATCCCTGGCTTCGGCCATATCGCCGGGGTTACGCCTTTTCAGGGCTTCGACCCGGTGGTTGGGCTCACCGGCCTTCCGGACTCGACGAGCGGCTGCCCGGCAAGCCAGCACGCCGAGAACCCCTAGCGTGCTTCAAACCGCCAACTAACGTGCTGAGTCACACGACGCCAGACGAGCGGGTCAAGAACCCGACGTCACGAGTATAAAACCAATTGTGAGTTCCCCTTCCCTGCGTTTGACACTCATTACCGACACGCGCCACCGGAAGGGCACAACGGCATCGCGTCAGTAGCTCGGGTCAGGTGCGACCCTTGTGATCGAGCAGGTCAAGGCGAGCTGGCAGTAACCATCAGAGATCGAGCACTGTTCGGAGTGCGTCATTGATCTCGGACATCTCGTGCAGCGGAAGTCGTCCGGCGAAGTCGCCCAGCCGCTGCGGATCGACGGCCCGCGTCTGCTCCACCAAGACCCGCGTGACCTTCCCGTCGATCTCGATCTCCGGCCGAAAGCTCGCTGGGCGCGCGCTGGTGGAGGTTGGCGCGACAAGCCACGTGGACAGCAACATCACGTCGGCCTGCACGACAACCACGTACCGGCTTCCCTTCTGTTCATGCCCCTTCGCGTCGCGTGGCGGCTTCAGCCAGTAGACATCACCACGCACTGATGTCCTCCATCTCCGCAGCGACCGCGCGCATCTCGGCCTGGTCGTCTGGGTCGGCAGCGATAGTGGCCGACTCCACGCGCAGTTGCTCGGCGCGCAGCCCACGCCACGCGTGGTCAATCGCAGCGGTCACGGCAGCGGATCGGCTGGAGAACCGCTCGGAGAGCTCATCGAGCTTGCGTTGTGTGTCGTCGTTCAGACGAAACGTCATTGAGTTCGTCATACAGAAAGTATAACGCCACGTCCTGCGCGATGCACTCACGGCGAGCCCGAGCTGAACCGCCGCCCGACTAGCCGAACCGCTGCGGTTCGCCGCAGCCCAGCAGCGTCACCTCGACTGGGCCGTCGGTGGTGACGTCGAGCGCGTTCCGCCTCGACATCGCGGGCGGATCGGGCAAGTGCCGGTACTCGCGCAGGTACGGGTTCACCGGCACGGTGTTGCCCTCGGCCGTGCGCACCTCACGTCCCACTGAGGGCACATCCGGGTCGCCGACGCCGAAGCCGTGCGAGACGACGTCGACGGTGCCGTACGTGCTGTCATCGCGAGCCTGGATGCCGGACACCCAGTACGCGCGGACGCCGGACGCCGGTGCGGCCGGTGGTGAGAATTTGAGCAACCCAGCCGGGGTGCCTGGCCATTCCAGCGAGGGTGCGCAGCGTCAGTTGTGGCGGGATGGCGATCCCGGCGTCCGCGCCACCGTGCGCGTAGTCCCACACCGCGCCGGGCAGCCGCCGTCGCGGAACTGCTCGGCGTGGAGCTCGACCGGGAACGCCTCACCGAAGCCCACGAGCTGTACGTCGAGCACGCGCTCGACGTACGCGACGACGCGGCCGCCATGCGGTACCTGATTCCCGGTTGGACCTTCGACCCGAAGCGGCCGTGCTTGGTGCGATGAGGAAAGGTCGCCAACGATGCATGCCCGTCAGCTGGAGTACTTCCTCGCGGTCGTCGACCACGGCGGTGTGAACCGGGCCGCGACGGCACTGCACGTCGAGCCATCGCTGTCCCAGGCGATCCGCGTGCTAGAACGCGACCTCGGCCACGACCTGTTCCATCGGGTCGGCAGGCAACTGGTGCTCACCGACGCCCGGCGGGCGCTCGTCGGCCCGGCACGCGACGTCGTTCGTGGCCTGCGGACCGCGCGGGCCAGCGTCGAGTCGGTGGGCGGGCTACAGACGGGGCAGGTCGAGATCGCGGCGATGCCGTCACAGACCGTGGAGCCGCTCAGCGGCCTGATCACGACGTTCCGGCGCAAGCATCCGCATATCTCGGTGCGGATCGACGCCGCGTTCACACCGAACGAGGTGGTCGACAGAGTGCGCTCCGGCACCGTCGAGCTCGGTCTGTTCGGCAGTCCCCACGAGCCCACGGCAGCGGACGTCGACCTGCTCGGTCTCGGACGGCAACGCTTCGTGCTCATCGCACCCGCAGACGGTCCGTTCCCGCCCGGCAATCCGGTACGGCACGAGCAGCTGGCGGGACAGCAGCTCATCGTCGGCCAGCCGGGCACCGGGATGCGGCGACTCGTGGAGGACATTCGCGCATCCGGCGTCGCGCTCAGCGAGGTCGTGGAGTCCGAGCACCGCGAGGCGATCCTGCCGCTGGTGATCAACGGAGTAGGTCTGGCGGTGCTGGACGCCATCAGCGCACGGCATGGCGTCAGTTTCGGCTACGACGAGTTCGACTGGTCCTGCGAGCGCTACCACAGCGAAGGCGCCATGATGCCCGCCAACGGTCTCGACCAGATCCGCGGCCACGACGCCATCTACCTCGGCGCGGTCGGCAGTCCCGGCGTCGCCGACCACGTCTCGCTGTGGGGCCTGCTCATCCCGATCCGGCGCGCGTTCCGCCAATACGTCAACCTCCGCCCCATCACCGTGTTCGAGGGTGTCGAGAGTCCGGTGAGGACAGCGACGGCAAGCACGGTCGACCTGGTGGTCGTCAGGGAGAACGTCGAGGGCGAGTACAGCGAGATCGGCGGACGGCTGAACACCGGCCATCCGAGCGAGCTGGCGATCCAGGAGGCGGTGTTCACGCGCGAGGGCGTGACGCGCGTGAACGACTACGCGTTCACGCTGGCATCTCAGCGACGCGGCTACCTCACATCCGCGACCAAATCGAACGGCATCATGCACACACTGCCGTTCTGGGACCAGCTCGTCGCCGAACGCGCCCCGCGGCACAGCGGGGTGTCGTGGGATCAGGAGCACATCGACGCGCTGTGCGCCAAGCTGGTGCTCGACCCGTCGCGGTTCGACGTGATCGTGGCGTCCAACCTGTTCGGCGACATTCTCAGCGACCTCGCCGCCGCGGTCGCGGGCAGCATCGGCATGGCACCTGCCGCGAACATCAACCCGCAACGCGACTTCCCGTCGATGTTCGAGCCGGTACACGGTTCCGCACCGGACATCGCGGGCACCGGCAAGGCCAACCCACTCGGCGCGATCTGGACGGCCGCGATGATGCTCGACCACCTGGATCACGGCGAAGCCGCCGCCGAAGTCGAGACCGCGACCGCAACCTTGCTCCGCGAAAGCCCCCTCCGCACCCCCGACCTCGGCGGGACGGCGACGACCGAGGAGTTCACCAAAGCGCTGCTGGGGTTCCTCCCGCGCTAGCCACTCCGACCGCGCTCACGGAGGAGGAACAAACTCAAGACGCTCAGCCGCCCGCTGACGATCGGTGACGTCGATACCGATCCAGTTGGCCCTTAGAACCAGTGCGCGCGGCCACCAAGCCGCCTGCCGGCGGAACCGAGTAACGCGAGGACGACACCGACGACAGCCAGCACGATGCCGATAGTCCACAGGATCGGGACATCGAAGATGAAGCCGAGCACAAGCAAGATCACGCCAAGTACGATCACAGTTCTTCGCCTCCTCGTAGGACGGTGCCGCCGCAACATGTCGTCACGCCAAGTCGTGCGGAACGGCGCAAAGGCCAAGTACCCGACTATCGGTTCCGCCAAACCCGACTTCTCACCAGCGAACGGTCAGCCCACCGTCGCGCTGGCTTCGGTGAGGGCCTGGGCGAGGATGTCGATCCCTGCGCATGCCTCATCGGCGGTCGTGGTGAGTGGCGTCTCACTCATTTTGCGGGAACCCCAGTTCGAGGCCGCCTGCTGGCCGGGCGGCCGGATTGATCCAGCGGGTGGTGACGACCTTGGCGCGGGTGAAGAAGTGCACGCCCTCGGTGCCGTGTGCGTGGGTGTCGCCGAACAGCGTCGACCGCCGCCAGGACGCTGATGGCCATGCACCGCTCCCCCGCGCTGCCAAGATCGAGCGGCTACTCGGCGTCGACCTCGACGACCCCGACATCCGGGTGTCGCTGCACGTGGCGCTGATCGCCGACGACGTGGCGCGGTAGGTCCACTCACGCCTGGAACACGGTCAAATGGTCGATCGCTGTTGCCGCAGCGTCGACGATCTTTTGAGCTTTCGGTAGATCAGCTTCGACAGCGTCGGCGTCGAGCCAGGTCTACTCGTCGAGATACTCGACCGCGTGCCGGGTCGCTCTGATCCGGTCGATCGGCCGCAGCAGTGCGCCCATAGAAGCACCGAACTGTGCCCTCACCGCGTGCTGCACGGCAAGATGTCCGCCTGACGTCGTAGGTCGCAGGCCTTGCGCCTGCAGCAGAGCAGTCAATGACTTACGGACGGCGTCGTGAATCGCGGCATAGGCAAGCTCGGGATCAGTCTCACCAAGCGTGCCCGCGCTTTTCAGATGCCGCTTGGCGGACTCGATCAATCGTTGGGCAGCGTCAGGTCAGCCGTCACCTGGCTGAGCTCGCCACGCTCGAGCATGCCCAGTATCTCCGCCCGTCCTCGTTGCCAGTTCATTCTGCCTCCCCTTGGCTATGGATCACCGCAACGCGCGGACGCGAGCGCAGCTCGACGATGAAGCCCTCCTCCGATGTGTCCCAGCGGCGCTGCGAGATAACCACCGGATTCACCGGGCGGTTCAGACGACGAGACGCGGCCTGGGTCGCATCATGCAGCTCATCCCGGTCCGGGTTACCCACCACGAGCAGATCGATATCGGCGGGCTCAGGGCCGGGCTCGCCATGATATCGAGCCGCCCAGGATCCGAAGATGTCGGCGAATACGATCCCCTCGCACTCACCGAGTTGCTCCGCCAGCACCGCAGCCGGTCCTAACACGATGGTGAGCAGCTCCAACAGCGGCCGGTAGAAGGCAGCGGACTTGTTGGCCCGGACCAGCTTCGTCCGGCCAACCCGTCGGCTCACCACGACACCCGCCTTTTCCAGCCGCGCGATCTCGCGCGCCGTGTTGCCGGGGTCCGCGCCAATAGCCGTGGCGAGGTCCGCGACCGACTCCTCCTCGCCACCGAGGAACAGGCGCGCCAACAGGTCCCCCTGCAGCTGTGACCGCAGCAGCGGAAACAAGGGCGGCGGACCCTCTCGCATCGACTACTCCTCAGGCCGGCGATATACGCAATAACCGCACGATTTCATGTAGGAATTGCATCTATCGAGACCAGGGCCCTGGTCGATGGTGTTGCGTGGTAGCAACCGCGCTCCCGGCTTCGCCAGGGATATTGCGCGATTCGCGCCGGATCCGCTGTCGTTTGTCTGTTTCTCACAGCAATTTGCCCGGCGAAGGGTCGCCCTGGTCGATGCTGGGATGCGTTGTCCTACCCACTTGGCTGCGGTCTCGCTGAAACGCCAGCGGGAGCCGGTCTGCTCTGCGATGATGCGGGCGAGGCGTGATCAAACCAGGGGCGAGGCAGCGGTGAGCGGGTATCAGACACAGATCGAGGACCTGCGCGGTTCGGCGAGAGCTGCGCGGTCGGCGAGCGAGCAGGCGTCTGATGTGCGGCTTGCCTCGGCGTTCGACGGTGCCGGTGCGGCGATGCCAGGCTCGCGGAGCGAGAGCCTGCTCTTCCAGGCGGGCAACGCGCTGGGCAACGACGTCGCGGGCTGGGTGACGGGCGCCGATGCCTACGCCGACGACCTGGCTGCCGCGGCGGATCGCTACAGCGCGAACGAGGACGCGGCCGCTGCCGACTTCGCTACGCAGGGCGGGGACTGACGGCGGGCATGGCCAGTTATGGGGATGTGCGCCGCTGGCGGCCGGGGCCACTGGAGGACACCGAGCAGGCGCTGAAGCGGAAGTCCGACAGCCTGCTCCGGCTCAACGACGAGTTCGCCGAGATGGCGACACCGCGCGAGTGGACCGGGGACGCGGCGACCTCGGCTCGCCGGGAACACGGCCGCATCACTGGCCGGATGGAAGAGATCGTCGCATCGGTGTCGGCGGCCCGCTCGGCCACCGGTGACGCTTCCGACGCGGTCATCGGGCTGCGGCACGCTGTCGAGGAGGCCGAGGAACTCGCACGAGCCCATGGATTCGCCATCGGCGACGACGGCGCGGTCAACGACGTCGCACCACCCCAGGACGTGCCCGCAGACGACGTTGACGAAGTGCGCCGCGAACGCGAGCGCATCCAGACCGAACTCGTGGATCGGGTGGAGCAGATCCTGCGCCGCGCCACCGACATCGACAACGACCTCGCCGACGTGCTCCGCAAAGTAAGCAACGACGAAATCGGCGACGACGGCGCGACCACACTCGCCGCCGCGGCCGCAGCGGCCGCAGCGGGCGCGGCGCAGGGTGGGCTGTCGGTGCTGGCGCCACCGAAGGGCGGCTCGCCGGGCGACAACGCGGGCTGGTGGGACACCCTGTCGAAGGCGGAACAGCAGGCGATCATCGCCAACCACCCCGAGTGGATCGGCAACCGCGACGGCATCCCGTTCACCGCCCGCGACGAAGCCAACCGCGCCCGGCTGGAGACCGAGAAAACCAGGCTGGCAGCGGAACGACGACGTCTGCAGGCGGACCTCGACGACAACCTGTTCGGCGGCCTGTTCACCAACGCCGACGCTCGACTCGACCAGGTGGAGGAAAAGCTGGCGTCGATCGAGGTCATCGAAAGCACCCTCGACAAGGGCAACCGCCAGTTGCTGCAGTTCGACACCAGCCCGGAGCGCGCTGAGGCAGCGATCGCGAACGGCAACGTCGACACGGCTGATCACGTCGCCGTCTTCACGCCCGGCCTCACCTCGAACGTGCCCGACAGCATGGTCGACTACGACGCGAACATGGACAACCTGCAGTCGCGCACCCAGGACGAGCTTCGAAAGTACGGCGACGGCGGGTCAGTGGCAACGGTGACCTGGATTGGCTACCAGGCGCCGCAGTTGTCGGCAGACAGCATCTTCTCGGACAACTCCGTGGCCTCCGACCAGGCAGCAGCAGCCGGGGCCGAGAAGCTGACGCCGTTCCTGCAAGGCATCGACACCGCCCGCGACACCGATGCACACCTCACCGCGTTGGGCCATTCCTATGGGTCCACCACGACGGGTCTGGCGCTGCAGAACGACACCGGCGTCGACGAGGCCGTGTTCTTCGGCTCACCCGGCCTCGGCACCAACGAGGTGAACGACATCAAGGTCCCCGACGGGCACGCCACCTACATCGAAGCGAAGCGCGACGCCGTCGGCGACCTCGGCTACTTCGGGATCGACCCCAGCCACATGGACGGCATGGACTATGCCACGTCCGCCGAGGCCCGCCATCCCGGTGACGGCCGGGTCATGAACGAGGTCACCGGGCACACGTCGTATCTCGATGACGGCAGCACCAGCCAGTACAACATGGCCGTGATCACCGGCGGCATGTCTGACCGTGTGCTGCATGGCGCGGACCGAGGAATTGGAGACGTCGGATCATGGCCCGTCCCGGGAACCTACTGATGAACAAGCCCCGCGTATTCGCCGCGCTCGCCGCCGCAGTGACACTGGTGGTTGGCGGCTGCGACACCAGCCCCTCGGAGGACGACGTGAACGAGAAGTTCCACGAGCTCATGCAACGCTCGGACATCGAAACCGTCCAGGACGACTACCTCGCGCTGCTCGACCGCATCCGCACCCGCCTCGTCAACGACCTCGGCATCACGCCGTTCATCCCGGACAAGGAAGAACCCATCAGCGCGTCCGGCTGTCCCGGTGATTTCTCAGCCGTCCTTGAGGGCAACGTCCGCCGTTACACCTCCGGCCACTCACCCGGCAACATCCCCGACACCGAGTGGCCCCGCGCGGTCGACCTCGTCACCGACATCACCAGCAACCACGGGTTCAGCGAACCGAAAACCGTCGTCGACCGGAAAGGCGACCACGAAATCGCGATCTACGACCGCTACGGCGCCGAACTCATCTTCGGCACCGCCAAGAACACCATCCTCAGCCTGTCGACTGGCTGCCACCTCAGCCGCGAAGCCCACCAACGCGGCACACCTAAACCCCGGACATACGACTACTAGCGGCGACGCTCAGCGGCGTTTCTTCTGATGCAGCAGGTCTTCGATCTGATCTGACTGCACGCGATCGCGATCGTGCGTTTTCGACTTCTTCGCGGCGCGCTTCTCTTTGAGTGACTTGCCCGCCTTCTTGGACATGTGCTGGCGAGGGGACTTGTCTGCCATGGTGACTCTCCATCTGAGAGCCAGGTTGGCTCCGTCCTGCAACCCTACGCCTCGGACGTCGTTCCCGCGAAGCCTTTCGTCGCCGACGTCGATGGTGGCAGGGTAGCTACGCGCTCGTGACTCCGCATCCGCAGTGCCTACTGTGACGTAACGGTGGAGTTGGCACTGCGGCTCGCTCGCCTGGGGCGCTCTGGCCAACGCCTCGCTGCCAACCCGGAAGGAGCCCAGTGGCTAAACGGTTCGAAGAACTCGACTGGCGCGAGACCGCCATGGGAGAGCTTGTCCTGCGACGCCGCTGGGACCTGACCGTCCGGAGCGAGGTCTACGAGATCAAACTTGACGACGAGTACCTGATGTCGAGCCTGTTCACCGTCGCCGAAGCCGAGATCGGGCACCGGGCACTCGCCGCGCTCGCGGGCACCGACCTCGACGTCGCCGTCGGCGGCCTCGGTCTCGGCTACACCGCACAAGCCGTCCTCGCGAGCGAGCGGGTGCGCTCACTGCTCGTGATCGATGCGCTCGACGTCGTCATCGACTGGCACAAGCGCGGCCTCATACCGGCCGGGGCCGAACTGGCCGCTGACCCTCGGTGCACCCTGCAACACGGCGACTTCTTCGCCCTCGCCCGCTCGGCGACCGGTTTCGACTCCACCCAGCCCGGCAGGCGGTTCCACGGCATCGTGATCGACATCGACCACTCACCCCGGCACCTGCTCCACCCCAGCCACGCCGACTTCTACACCCCCGCCGGCCTGCATCAGTTGGCCCGCCACCTGCATCCCGGCGGCGTCATCAGCCTCTGGTCCAACGACCCGCCCGACGACGAGTTCACCGCCGCGCTCGGCCACGACTTCATCGACGCGCGCGCCGACGTCGTCAGCTTCGACAACCCGCTGCAGCAGCGCTCCGCGACCGCCACGGTCTACCTCGCACGCACGCCAGCGTCATAACGCGGGCGGCGGCCTATTCGCTTGATCGCACCGGGCCGATGTCACATCGCGGAGCGCACAACCATCACGTCACGGTAGGGTTCGAGCCGACTAGCGGCGGCTGTGCGGCCGCCGCTGTGAGGCTCCACGAGGGTTGCGGCTGTTCCCGCCGCCACCACGGGTTCCGCGCTGCGCTGGCAGGGGCCGTGAGCTCTCCGGCAAGTCGTCCTCAGCGGGTGCGAGATGCGCGGGCGGGGCGGTGAACAGCGGGTGCGCCTTCGCGCCCCGACCGTCTGATCCGGATTCGAACCGCTCGTAGTCAACGCCCTCGTCTGGCTCGGTGTGGCTGAACGACACCGCGGTGACGTCCGTAGTGGATGGTGACTCGGGTAGTGATGTCGTCATGAACCACTTCACGGTTCCCTGTGTCATGTGTTTCTCCTTGACAGGATGATTTCCAGGCCGCACTCTGCGGCCATTGAGCGGCCGGTTCACTAGACGGCGACTGCTACTTGCCCTGCCAGAAGAACAGCGACGCCCGCACCATAAGTCTTGGGCGAGCGTGCGTAAGACACGAACACATCAAAACTGCGACCAACTACACCCTACAACGTCCCGGCGAGGCGATGAGTTCCGCGGCGAGCGAGCATCCCGTTTGCGCGCCAGGAGGTCACTGGACCGCGTAGCCTGGTCACCGTGAACGGAAGCCCTGGCACCACATCAGCACTGAGCCGGGGACTGGCCGGGTATCTACGCGCGGTGGCTGACGCCGTCGGAGTGCCTGCCGACGCCACCTGGTTCGAGGTCAGCGACACCGCGACCGCCTACGTGGGACTGACGACACGGTGGTCCGGCCGTTCGGGCGACGACCTGATGCTGGTGTGGAACGAGCAGAGCGGGTGGGCGGTCGCGGTAGAGCCCGCCCCCGGCGACGCCCTCGTAGTGCTGGCCTACTTCGCGGGCACGGACGTCGTCCCGGCACCGACGGCGGTGGCCCGGTTCGTCAGCGACGTCGTCGCCGACGGCCCGCCCCGCTCGTCCGCACCCGTCTTTTCCGCCCAGGTGGGACGCCCAGAACTCGCCGCACGGCTGGCCGAATACAGCTATCACGCTGGGTGACAGCCGTCTTGTCGACAGTCGGACAGCATGCGTCCCCGCCCATCGCGAGCGGGGACGCTGCGGTGCTTTTCCGGTACTGGAGCTCAGCCCTGCGGCAACTCAGCACAGACGACGTGCGGCCGAACGATCAGCTCCGTCGTGCCGTCGTTGAACCCTTCGACCAGCCACCCGTTCGGAACATACGACCCATCGGCGTCACCCTCGATCGGGTTGTACGCGGTGGGGTCGCCATTCTCGATCTGCACGGGCTGCGACGTGACGATGTTCAGGCCCTTGTACGCTTCCGGCCCCTCGTCCGCGCGGCTGAACCCGCCACCGATGGCCGTCTTGCCCTCGGCGCACTTGACCCACGATGACTGGAACGTGCCGTCGGCGGCCCACTTGTCGGTCGAGTTCGAGCCCTCCTCGAGCTGCGTGACACCGGGGTACGGGCCGTCCGACTCCAGGTTCTTGATGCCCGTCTGGTTGAGCAGCTCCCGCACGCGCGGCGTGAACACGCGCTGCCCGACCGACTCCAACCGGAGATCGCCGCCGGTCAGGGATCGGTCCTTGGCTTCCCATGAGCCGACCGAGTCTCTTTTCATTTTCTGCTTGGTGATGCTGTAGTCGCGGATGTCGTCGGTGCCGATGTGTCCGGCTGCGACGGCGGTGCCACCGCTGAGCAGCAGCACGAGCGCCCCGCCGAGCACGGCAGCGGCGGGGCGGCCCCGCATCCCGTTCCAGACTTTCCTTGCGATGTTCTTCATGCTTGTTCCCATCCGTCAGCCTGTGTTGGCTTGCCCCAGTCGCGGTCCCCGACGCGCCCCCGAATAAGGACAGAAGCCGCACACTAGGCCTTATCGGACATACGTGTACACCCCTTCGGGTTAATCGTTTGCATATGCACCGATCGCCAAACAGTCAGCGACGGTCAGGAGCGGCACGATCAACCGCCGCTCACTGTTGGGAGAAACTGCGCCCTACCGCGAAATACCGGACCAGCGGCCGCTCCGCCGTCGCGTCGGCCAGTCGCGAAGCCTTCCTGCTCGTTGCCCAGGTCAGCGGCGACGCACGCGCCCGGCCACCTTGCGGACCGCGTCCCGCGCCCGGCCATCGCGTCGCGGCAGCGTCCCCTTACCGCCGTGCAGCAACGTCGTGAGCGTGGCGACCGCCTTGTCCGCCGCGGGTGTCCTCGCGAACGTCGTCAGCACGAGCGGGACGTCGAACCGCTTGGTCACGGTGGACTTGGGCACGGTGAACTCCTTCAATCCGTCCGCGCCGTGGATGCGGCCGAACCCGGAGTCGCCGATGCCGCCGAACGGCAGCGCGGGCACGGCGGCGAACGCGATCACCGAGTTCACCCCGGTCATCCCCGCGCGCAGCCTTCTGGCGAGCTCGGCGCCCCTGCTCTTGGAGAACACCGTGGAACCGAGGCCGTAGCGGGAGTCGTTGGCGCGCGCGACGGCCTCGTCCATGTCGCTGACCCGAGTGATGGTCAATGTCGGCCCGAACGTCTCCTCGGTGATGGCCGTCGAGTCGTCAGGGACGTCGACAAGCACCGTCGGCTGCACGCACCGGTCGTCCACCGCATCGATCCCGCCGAGCACCGCGCGCCCGCCCTTGCTCAGCGCGTCGGAGATGTGCTCCCGGACCACGTCGAGCTGCGACGGCAACGTCATCGGGCCGATCTCCGCGCGCCCGTCCACCCCGGCGCGCACGTCGCCCGCCTTGGCCAGCACCTCCCGCACGAACGCGTCGCACACCTGGTCGTGCACATAGACCCGTTCCACGCCGATGCAGGTCTGGCCCGCGTTGGCCATGCCGCCCCACACGGCGGCATCCGCCGCGGCGGTCAGATCGGCGTCGACGTCGACGAGCAGCGCGTCCTTGCCGCCGCCCTCGACGACCAGCGGCGTCAGCGAGTCGGCGCAGGCGTGCATCACCCGCTTCGCCGTCGCGGACGACCCGGTGAACGCGATCTTGTCAACCCCGGCGCGGCACAGCGCCTCACCCGTCGCGCCGAACCCGGTCACCACCTGGAACACCGGCGCGTCCGGCACCGCCTGCGCGAAGGCGTCCGCCAGCCAGGTCGCGACGCCCGGCGTCAGCTCGCTCGGCTTGAACACCACGGCGTTGCCCGCCGCGAGTGCGTAGGCGATCGAGCCCATCGGCGTGAACACCGGGTAGTTCCACGGCCCGATGACGCCGACGACGCCGAGCGGGCGGTACTCCACCGCCGCCTTGTGGTTGGCCATCAGCAGCCCAGGCGAGACCCGCTGTGGCCCGAGGACCTTCCCGGCGTGCTTCGCCGCCCACGCGATGTGGTCGATGGCGAGCACGATCTCCAGCTGGGCATCGGCGTGCGGCTTGCCGGTCTCGTCGTGCACGACCTGCGCGAGCTGGCCCATGCGCCGCGCGAGAACGCCCTTCCACCTGCTCAGCGCTTCCGCGCGCTAGTCGAAGCTCAGCTCCGACCACCACGCTGCGGCGGTGCGCGCCCTCGCGACGGCGTCGGCGACCTCGCGCTCGCCGTGCACCGGGTGGGTGGCCACCACGTCCCCTGTCCTCGGGTTCAGCGACTCGAACGTCGTCGGCGTCGCCGCGCCGCGCGCGGCCTTGGTGCGCGTGGTTGCCTTCGTGGTCTTGGCCGTCTTCTGGCGCTTCTCCGGCGCGCTCATGCGGCCTCCGTCTCGCGCGCGGCACGCCGCGCCAACGCCCTGGCGTCGGCCAGCATGGCGTCCGATGATTCGGACCTGCAAGCAGTCCTCATGCCACCTCCTTGGCAGGCTGACGGCCGAGTAAGAGGTCGGCCGCCTTCTCGGCGATCATCACGGTCGGCGCGTTGGTGTTGCCGCGCGTCACGGTCGGCATCACGGACGCGTCGACAACGCGCAGCCCTTCGACGCCGCGCACTCGCAGTTCGGGATCGACGACGGCGCTGTCGCCGGACCCCATCGCGCAGGTGCCGACCGGGTGGTACAGGGTCTGCGTCCACTGCCGCACGTGCTCGGCGAGGTCGGCGTCACTGGCCGCCGACGTCGCGTCTGGCAGGAACGGCCGCACCAGCATGTCCTTCAACGGCGACTGCCGCGCGATCTCGAGCAGCGCGGCGACGCCAGCCACCATCGCGTCCAAATCGGACTGGTCGTCGTAGTAGTTGGCCTCGATCTCCGGTTTCCACGCCGGATTGGCCGACCGTAGCCGCACGCTGCCCCTGCTCGCCGGGTTGAGCAGCGTCGCGCCAGCGGTGAACATGCGGCCGACAGGTTCCCGGAACCCGTTGTCGTAGAAGCCGGTCGGCGCGACGTGGATCTGCATGTCCGGCGCGGGCAGGCCGTCGCGGGTGGGGAAGAACGCGCCGCCCTCCCCGATGTTCGAAGACAACGGCCCCTTGCCGAACAGCCGCCACTGGGCCAGCCGCGCCGGGTTGGAGTACTCGACGAGGTCGCTGGTGCCGGTGGTGCGCCAGATCATCGGCGTCAGCGGGTGGTCCTGCAGGTTCTCGCCGACGCCAGGCACGTCCGCGACGACGTCGATGCCGTGCTCCGTCAGCTGCGACGCGGCGCCGACACCGGATAGCAGCAGGAGCTGCGGCGAGCCGATGGCGCCGCCGGCGAGCACCGTCTCCCGTTCGGCGTAGACGTCGTGCCGCTGGCCACCCACGTAGTACGTCACGCCGGTCGCGCGGGTGCCGTCGAATCGGACGCCGCTGACCTCGGCGTCGGTGCGCACCGTCAGGTTCGGCCGCGCCAGCGCGGGCCGCAGGTAAGCATCCGCGACCGACCAGCGCCTGCCGTTCTTGCACGTCACCTGATACAGCCCGGCGCCGTCCTGCTCGGCGCCGTTGAAGTCGTCGGTGCGCTTGGCGCCCCACGCCACCGCGGCGTCGATCCAGGCGTGGGTCAGCTCGTGGGTGTAACCGCGGTCCTCGACGTGCAGCGGACCGCGCGTGCCGTGGTACGGCGGGCCGAGCCGGGTGTTGGCCTCGGCGCGGACGAAGTACGGCAGCACGTCCTCGTAGCCCCAGCCGGTCGCGCCATAGGCGTCGCGCCAGCCGTCATAGTCGACCCGGTTGCCCCGGATGTAGATCATGGCGTTCATCGAGGAACACCCGCCGAGCGCCTTCATCCGGGGCCAGTACGCCCGTCTGCCGTGGAGCTGCTTCTGCTCGGTCGTCTCGTAGTTCCAATCCCAGCGCGTCTTGAACAGGCCGGGGAACGCGGCGGGGATCGCGATCTCGTCCGCGTCGTCCTCACCGCCCGCCTCAAGCAGCAACACGCTGACGTCGGGGTCCTCGCTCAGCCGCGCGGCGAGCACACAGCCCGCGCTCCCCGCGCCGACGATGACGTAGTCGAAGGTGTCCGTCCCAGTCATCAGAACCTCCAGCGGTCTTGTCGACGACGCGTCCCGGCAGCCAGCTGCGGCGTTGCCGCGGCCGTAGGCTGAGCGTAAGCCACGCCACAACCGGCGTCATTGGTCGCGAAGACGAACCTCGGCGTCGCGTTCGGTCGCCGGGCACAACCCGCTGCTCGGCGCGGCAGCGACGTCGCGCTTGAGGTGCTGCAACTGATGGCGACCGGCGACACCAACACCCGGATTGCTTCGCCGGGGATATTGCGCGATTCTGCCCGCTACCTGTCACTATGCCCGTTTTCGCGCACAATAATCCTGGCGAAGTCCGGGGCGGCCTCCCGGCGCGACCGGTGCCGGGTGACGGGCGGCAGGGTCGACGTTCGCGTCCACCCGCTGAGTGTCATACAAACCGAACAAACCGGGCATAATCTGGCGCTGAGCGGGTGGAGGCAAGGCGCGGTCACCACGGACCGCGCCGAAGGGGCCTTCGGTACATCTGCGCCATGCCTGAAACGTGAGGAACCGGGCAAGCCCTCAGCCGCTGATGCGCTCCCGCGCCCCGTCGTATTCGGCGGCGATGCGATCGACCACGTCGGCCGTGGGTCGTACCGCGTCGATGACACCGACACCCTGCCCGGCGCCCCAGACGTCCCGCCACGCCTTGACGTCGCCGCCATCGCCGGTGCCGAAGTTCATCGCGGATGGGTCGGACTCGGGCAACTTGGCGGGGTCGAGCCCCGCCGCCTCGATGCTGCCGCGCAGGTAGTTGCCGTGCACACCGGTGAACAGGTTCGTGTAGACGATGTCCGAGGCCGAGGAGTCCACGATCATCTGCTTGTAGCCGTCCGCCGCGTTCGCCTCAGCGGTCGGAATGAACACCGACCCGGCGTAGGCGAGATCAGCGCCAGCGGCCCGCGCCGCGAGCACCGCGTCGCCGGTCGCGATGGCCCCGGACAGCACAACCGGGCCGTCGAACCACTCCCGGATCTCGCGCACCAGCGCGAACGGCGACTGCGTCCCGGCGTGACCGCCCGCGCCCGCCGCGACCGCGATGACGCCATCCGCGCCCTTCTCGATCGCCTTCCTGGCGAACCGATCGTTGATGACGTCGTGCAGCACGATCCCGCCATAGGCGTGAATCCGCTCGTTGACCTCGGTGACCGCGCCAAGCGAGGTGATCACGATCGGCACCTGGAACTCCTCCACCACGGCGAGGTCCTCGTAGAGCCGGTCGTTGCTCTTGTGCACGATCAGGTTCACCGCATACGGCGCGGCAGGCGCGTCGGGATTGTTGGCGTCGTGCTTGGCCAACGCCTCGGCGATCCGCTGCAGCCACACCCGCAGCTCCGACTGCGGCCGTGCGTTCAAGGTCGGGAACGAACCGACAACACCCGACGTGCACTGGGCGATCACCAGCTCCGGGTTGGACACGATGAACATCGGGGAGCCGACAAGCGGCAGCCGCAACCGGTCACGCAACACAGCAGGCAGACTCATGTCCAGCACCGTAGAAGCCCTCGCACTAAATAGTCAATACTGACGGTATAGTGAGAAGGGACATTCACTTCCCCCGCAACCAAACGCGGTCTCAGTCGTAGCGCTAGTCAGGAGTGACTGCTCAATGCCCCAGCGGCAACGCGCCGAGCAGCAGCGGGCCCGCGACACCCGCACCAAGATCCTCGACGCCGCCGTCGAGTGTCTCGTCGAGGTGGGTTACAAGGACACGACCACGGTGCTGATCCAGCAGCGGGCGGGCGTCTCCCGGGGCAGCCTGCTGCACCACTTCGGGTGCCGCGAGTCGCTGCTCGTCGCGGCCAGCCAGCACCTCGCCAGGGCGCGGATGGTCGAGTTCGCCGAGAGCTACGCGCACGACGTCGAACACCACCGGCACGACGCCGACCGCGCGACCCGCTGCGTCGATGTGATGTGGGAGATGTTCCACCAGCCGTACTTCTGGGCCGCCGTCCAGCTCTGGGTCGCCGCCCGCACCGACGACACCCTGCGCGCACTCCTCGCGCCGCAGGAACGCTCGCTCGGCAAGATCATCCACACGATGCTGGACGAGCTGTTCGGCGAGACCCTGGCAGCGCACCCGAACTACGCCGAACTCATCGAGCTGCTGTTCACCAGCATGCGCGGCGTCGCGCTCACCTACGCCATCGACCCCGGCGACCCGTGGGACGACCCCCACCTCCCGATGTGGAAACGCACCGCACTCCGGCTGCTCGACCTCTCCTGAACGCGGCGCCGCTACACGCGGCGGAGCGCGGAGCGGGCCGCGTTGTGCCCGCCCATGCCATGGACGCCCGCGCCAGGTGGTGTCGCCGCCGAGCAGAGGTACACCCCGGGCACCCCGGTGGAGTACGGGTCGAGCGCGATCCTCGGGCGCATCGCCACCTGCATCGGCGAGTTGGCGCCGGTGATGATGTCGCCGCCGACGTAGTTGGGGTTGTAGGCGGGCATCTCGGTCGTCGGCCGCGCGAACCGGCCGACGATGCGCTCCCGCACGCCGGGGGCGAACCGCTCGAGCTGGTCGATGATCGCCTCGGTGGCGTCGCCGGTGTAGCCGTGCGGCACGTGCGCATACGTCCAGATCGGATGGACGTCGCCCGCCGAGCGGGACGGGTCGGCGAGGTACTGCTGCGCGACGAGCACGAACGGCCGTTCCGGCATCCGGCCAGCGTGGATCTCGCTCTCGGTATGCACCACTTCGTCGATCGGCCCGCCGAGATGCAGCGTGCCCGCCTTCCGGCAGGCCTCGTCGCGCCACGGGATGCCACCCTCGACCGCGAGGTCCAGCTTGAACGCCCCCGGCGCGTGCCGAAACCGCCGGTACGCGCGCCGCACCCTGCCTGGCAGCCGGTCACCGATCACATCGGCCGCGGCGCCGGGCGCGAGGTCGAGCATGACGACGTCGGCGGGCGGCAGCTCCGCGAGCGACCGCACCCGCCTCCCCGTCTCGATCTTGCCGTCGTGCTCAGCGAGGATGGCGGCCAGTGCGGCGGTGATCGTGCGGGACCCGCCACGCGCGACCGGCCAGCCGAACCGGTGCCCCGACGCGATCATCATCGTGCCGAGGGCGGCGGTGGTCGGCACGGTCAGCGGGTGGTACACGTGCGCGGCGACCCCTGCGAACAGCGCCTTCGCCGCATCGGTCCGCCACCGGCGCGCGAGCACCGTGGCTGGCAGCACGGCGCGCGACCCGAACCGCGCCAGCCGCAGCGGATGCTTCGGCAGATGCAGCACCGGCCGCAGCAGGTCCTCCGCCAAGTCGTCGAAACCGTCGGCGAGCGGCCCGAACAGCCGTCGCCATTGACGGCCGTCCGGGCCAAGGCCCTCGACGGTGCGCTCGATCGAGCGGACCATGACACCGGCGTCGCCGTCATCGAGCGGATGCGCCAAATCCACCTCGGGCCAGCACCAGGACACCCCGTGGCGCTCAAGGTCAAGCGAGCGCAGGAACGGCGACCCGACGCCCATCGGGTGCACCGCAGCGCAGTGGTCGTGGAGCACGCCGGGCAGCGTCAGCTCGCTGGTCCGGGTGCCGCCGCCGATCTCGTCGGCCGCTTCGAGCACCGTCACGTCGACACCGGCCTGCGCGAGGGTGACCCCGGCGGCCAGCCCGTTCGGGCCAGCGCCCACCACGAACGCGCTGGTCATGCCGTCACGCCTGAGTCGGCGCCGCGCCGCGCGGCGCGGCGTCGGGTTCGGGTGGTGTACGTGCGAAGAGGTCCATGAGACGTCCTTTGCCAAGAGTACGGAAGCGCTCGCTGATCAGCAGCGTAGGAAACCGCCCGCCGACCCGTAAACGCGAACGCCGTGTCCCCCGCTCAAGACGCCGTGTCCCCCGCTCCCGACGGCCTGTGCCGTTCGAGCACTGGCGCTGGCTCGCGGTCAGGAGCAGCCGCCAACACGTCCGCGAGGTTGAACACGACGAACCCGGGAGGCGCCGACGCCGCGGCGAGCGGATCGCTCAGGATCGACATCACCGGGGTGTCCGCGCGACTCGCGGCCTGGTGCACCGCCGCCATGAGGCGGCGCACCTCCGGCTCGGCCCCTCCTCCCATCAGCCCGAGCGACGCAGCCAGGTCGGTAGGGCCGACCATCACGGCGTCGATGCCGTCGACGGCGATGATCTCTTCGACACGCTCACATGCCGGCCGGGTCTCCAGCATCGCGACGACCACGACGGTGTCCGCCGCGCGCCGCAGATGTTCGTCCAGCGACACGGCACCGAATCGGCCTGCCCGGGTGTAGGTGGCGACGCCGCGCTCGCCGAGTGGCGGGTAGCACACAGCTCGAACGGCGCGGCCTGCCTCCGCCGCGGTGTCCACATGTGGGAGGACGATCCCGGACGCACCGAGATCGAGCGCGCGGAGGATCAGCTTCGGGTCATCCCTGCCGACCCTGACCAGCACGGCGAGTCCGTGTGCCTCGGCGGTGACGATGTGCCGCTGTAGCGCGAGCGTGTCCGCCGGGCCGTGTTCGCAGTCGATGAGCACGAAGTCCAAACCGGCGACACCGGCGAGCTCGACGAGGGTTTCGGCTGGCATGCGCAGTAGGCCGCCGACGACGTGTCGCCGCGACGCCAGCAGCTGTTTGAGCGTCATCGCGCCATCATCCCGGCCGAGAGGTCGATGTCTGCCGCGCAGAGACCCGGCATGGCGAGCATGGCAAGCACGGCCGCGGCGACCTCGTCCTCCGTGACCATCCTGCCGAGCGCGGCGCGGGAGACGAACGCCCGTTCGGCGTCGGCGTAGGTGACACCGGTGCGTTCGGCTTCGAGCCGGAAGTTGCGGTGCATCCGCGCCCCGTCCACCGGGCCTGGCGAGAGGGAGTTGACGTTCACGCCGAGCGGGCCGACTTCGGCGGCCAGGGTCGTCGTCAACCCGATGACCGCCAGCTTTGACGCGCAGTACGGCGTCCGGCGAGGGAGCGGTCGTTTCCCGCTGACGGAGGCGAGGTTGATGACGTCTCCCGCGCCGCGTTCGATCATCGGCGGCAGGAAAGCCCGGCACATGAGGTAAACGCCACGGACGTTGGCGGCGAAGACGTCGTCCCATTCCCCTGGTTCGATGTCCACAAGCGGCTTCACCGGACCGGGCACGCCCGCGTTGTTGACCAGGATCGAGATCGGCTCGTCCGCCAGTGTCTCGGCCAGGGCGGCGACGGACGCCGGATCGCTGACATCGCACACGGCGGGGCGCGACCGGGTCGCGAGCTCGGCGGCCACGTGTCGCAGGACGTCTTCGGTCCGGCCGGTGACGATGACCCGCGCGCCCGCTGCGGCCAACGCGACGGCGATGGCCTTGCCGAGGCCGCTGCCGCCGCCGGTGACGAGGGCAGTCCTTCCGCCGAGCGATGTGGTCATGACCGGCTCCGCACGGAATGGCCAGCCGCCCAGGACGGCGTCGCGTCGCCGTGGATCGCGGCGCGGATGTCTCCTGACCTCGCGTGGCCCTCGAACAGCTCGACGCGGGACGCCCGGCCACAGATCTCGCCAAGGCGTGCGCTCGACGCCGGATCGGTGACCTCCTGGTAGGTGACGGTCTTGAGGTACTTGCCGACCCAGAGCCCACCGGTGTAGCGGGCGGCTCCTCGGGTCGGGAGCACGTGGTTGGTGCCGATGACCTTGTCACCGTAGGAGGCGCAGGTGCCCTCGCCGAGGAACAGGGCGCCGTAGTTGTGCATCGCGTCCAGCGCCTGGCGCGGGTTCTCGGTGAGGACCTCGACGTGCTCACTGGCGTAGCCATCGGCGACGGCGAACGCCTCCTCGACGGTGTTGACGACGACGACCTCGCCGTGATCGCGCCATGCCGGTTCCGCGAAGTCCCGCGTGGGCATCCCGGGAAGCAGCTCGTCGATGTGAGCGATGACCTGCCTACCCAGCTCGGCGGATGTCGTGATCAGCACGGCTGGCGAGTCGGGCCCGTGCTCGGCCTGCGAGAGCAGGTCGACGGCGACGACGAACGGGTCCGCGGTGTCGTCGGCGATGACCAGGATCTCGGTTGGCCCCGCGAACAGGTCGATCCCGACCTCGCCGAACAGCTGCCGCTTGGCCTCGGCGACGTAGGCGTTGCCAGGGCCCGCGATCAGGTCGACATTGCCGATGGTCTCGGTGCCGATCGCCAGCGCGGACACCGCCTGCACCCCGCCGAGGAGGTAGATCTCGTCGGTACCGGCCAGTGACATGGCCGCGACCGTGGCGGCCGGGATGTCGCCGCGAATCGGCGGCGTGCTGCCCGAGATCGCGACGGTCTGCGGCACCGAGTAGTAGGCGTAGATGCGGCCGGACTCGGTGAAGCCGGGCGCGAGCGCGAGCCCGTGCAGGCCGCCCTCTTCCGGCAGCGGCTCCGCACAGTCGGCGCACGGCGCGGATGCCACCGGGACGCGGCCCGCCTCGACCAGGGTGCCGTCCCTTCGGAGCACCTGGATCCTTCCGGTGCGCTCGGCGATCACCACCCGGCCGTCACCGGCCGCCGTGACCGCCGTCGGGTCGTCGACCTCGGTGGTGAGCATCTCGACGGCGAGGTCGTTCGCGGCGCCTGTCCGGTCTTGCTGATCTTGTCGTGCCTGCGAGCTTCCGGTGCCTGCCAGCGCCAGCGCCGCCACGAGCGGCACCGCCGCGACCGCACGGCCGAGCCTGGGGCGCGATGAACGGGCCATGGGACGACAGCTCCTCGGGGTAGATGCCGGTGTCGGCACGACTCGGCGTGCCTCAGCCGGGGGTTCGCCGTCCCGCCGCTCGTTCCTGCCTGCGATGCGCGGGTTTTTCGCCGCGTCCGACGTCTTGACCCTGGCGTTCTGCTAGCTCATATTAGTTAGGGTTCTTTACTTACTGGGAGGTGGTGGCCGCGATGGCGACGATGGCATCGGCCACGCTGGACGCGACCGAGGACGCCGTGCTGGTTGAGTGGGCGCGATCAGGAGACGATCGCGCGCTCGGCGAGTTGCTGCGCCGCTACACGCCAAGGGTGCGGCGGCAGGCGAGCCACTACTTCCTCGCCGGTGGTGGCGGCGACCGCGACGACCTCGTCCAAGAGGGCATGATCGGGTTGTACAAGGCCGTGCACGACTACACCGGCAGCAAGGGCGTGCCGTTCGCGCCCTTCGTCGAGCTGTGCGTGAAGCGGCAGTTGATCAGCGCGGTCCGCGCGGCAACCCGGTTCAAGCACGCGCTGCTCAGCGACGCGGCGGTGCTCACCGACCACACCGAGGCGCACTCCGTCGCCGAGCTGAGCGCACTGGAACGCGGCGCGCTGCGGCTGCACCTCGACGGGCTGTCGCTCAAGGAGTCCGCCGAGGCGTTGCGCACCCGATCGAAGGCGGTGGACAATGCGCTACAGCGGGCTCGCCGCAAGATGCACGCCTGGGCCGACACCGTGGTCACCGGCGGGCGGCCAGCGACGGTGCACGACGATGCCAGGCTGTTCGGCGCCGACTCGGCAGCAGGCGAGTAGTTGATCATCCTCACACCGCGGGTGACAAAAGATGCCAGACGAAGCGGACATAATTTCGTCACACGGGGCGTGACGTTGATCAACTGTGCGCAGGCGCGCCGAAAAGCGATCGCCGAGCATCATCACTCCGCCCCGACGACGTGCAGGGTGCCGGTCATGTTCGGGTGCAGCGAGCAGTAGAACTCGTAGCTGCCCGGTGGCAACGTCGCAGCGCCTTCCACCGTGCTCGCCGAGCCCGTCGGGGTGTGCTTGCTCTGGAACAACGGCTTGCCGTCCGGGCCGAGCTTGCGCGCGGTGACGTCGTGCACGACCTGGTCGGCGTTACCGAAGATCAGGGTGGTGTCCGACGCCACCGCCACCAGCGGCGTGAGGTAACCCGCGGCCTGACTGGCAGGCCCAGCCGCGATCACCGGCCCGACAGGCACCGGCGCGTCCCCGCCATTGCCCGGTGGCTGGGACTCCCGCTCGGCGCGCACCACGGTCTCGGCGAGTCGCTCGGGGTGGAAGGTGATCCCCGATGGTGCGTCCGCACTGCCCCAGTGCCATGCCCGTGCCGCGAGGTTGCCTCCCATTCCCACTGTGATGGTCACGTCGTGCTCCCCGGCGTCGGCCTTGTCCAGCAACCCGATGTCGATGACGCTCAGCTCGGCCACATCGAACTCGTCGTGGGAGCGGGTGACATCGACGTGTGTCGGCCACGGCACCACCGGCTTGTCGTCGACCGTGACCCCCAGCGACAGCTCGATCGGATCCGGTTCGAACACCGACACGCCGTGCAGCCGCAGGGTGAGGCGGTCGAGCTTGCCCTGGTAGGTGCCGGTGAAGACGGTGTCGCGGACGGAGTCGCCGCCGGTGTCCGCCTGCTGGGTGGTGTCGAGGCTGGTGCAGCCGTCACCGTCCGGCGGCTCCGGTGACCACGTCGACTCGCCGTCGAGTTGGGACAGTCCGGTCTCGCCGTCGCAGGTGAACCAGACCCGCTCGGTGCGCAGCGTGGTCCCTGCCTGGTCCGAGGGCTGCGCCGCCGCCTGCGCGGTCAGCGTGGTCACGGCCAAGGCCGCGGCGGCCAGCATCGCCAGGTGTCGAGTCTGTTTCGGCATACCCGGTTGTTCGCGCTCGGCGGCGTGAATCCTGCCTACGCCCTGCTGGTCCGTTCGGCCTCGTTGAGCGCGACGAGCACCGCGCCCAGCGCGGGGGCGTCTGCGCCGAGCGCGCCGGTGCGGACCCGCACGGTCGCCCCCACCTGCCCCGACGCGCATTCCAGCGCGGTCTCCCGCAACGGCGCAAGCAGCGCCTCGCCCGCGTCGAGGAACCCGCCCGCGACGACGAGCACATCGGGGTTGTAGAGGTTGAGCAGCCAGGACGCCGCGATGCCGAGCTCCTGCCCGACCTTGGCGAGTAGCTCGGTGATGCCCGGGTCGTCGTCGTCAGCGAGCCCGGCGAAGACGTCGTCGGCGGGATACTCGGTGCCGGTCGCTTCGGCGGCGCGGCGCGCGAGGCCAGCGCCGGACGCGATCGCCTCAAGGCAGCCCCGGCCGCCGCAGGAGCATTCCGTCGTCACGCCGTGCAGCCGGATGTGCCCGACGTCGCCAGCGATGCCCTGGGTGCCGTGGAACAGCGTGCCGTCGGTGAGCAGCGCGGCCGCGATGCCCTGGTCTTCGAGGAACACCACCGCCGAGTCGGCGTCGGTCGCCGCGCCGTGCCGATGCTCGGCGAGCACGACGCACTGCGCGACGTTGCGCACGAACACCGGCAGCTTGAGCGTGTCCCGCAGCTCGTCGGCGACGGCGACGTCCTGCCAGCCGAGCTGCGGCGCGGCGTAGCAAACGCCCGAGCGGGTCTCGACCTGACCGGGGATCCCGATACCGAGGCCGACCACGCGCTTGCGCGCGACCCGAGCGCGCCGGATCAGCGCGTCCGCCGCCTCGGTGACGGCGGTCAGCACCGCGTGCGGCGAGCCCGCCGGCGTGTCGAGCCTGGTCCTGCCGATCTCCTCGCCAACCCCGTCGGCAAGCACCGCGGTGATGGCGCGCGCGCCGACGTGCACGCCGACGACGAACTGCGAGCGCGGGTTGAACTCGAGCAGGATCGGGTGGCGACCGCCGCCGCTGGTCGGGCCGGTGCCGATCTCGCGGAGCAGGCCGTCCTCGAGCAGCCCTTCCACGATCGCGGAAACCGTTGGTTTCGCGAGCTGGGAACTCTTCGCGAGGTCCGCCCGGGACAGCGGCCCTTCCCGCTTGGCGATGTCCAGCAACAGACCGCGGTTCAGTTCGCGCATCACCCCGGGGTTGGTCCTCATCGAGGCTGGTCGTGCCGCCATCAGACCCCAGTCCTCCTCGTCGCGCCGGCAGTGCCCGCAGCATGCCCAAGGTTCGGACCCACCGGGAGTACTACTTGGTAAGGGTATGTTACGAACAGGGCTATTCGCCTTACAGCCGGGAATTCCTGCCGTGCCTGCGCGATCGGTGTCAGCTGGCCGCCGGTTCCTGGGGCTGCGCGAGCAGTTCGACCCCTGCGTAACCAAACTCCCTAGTCAGGAGTTTATCCGTACACGACGCCACTTTAGTCGGTGCAAGACGTGGCTTCTGCTGAACCTATCAGAACTTTTGATTGACCGTCGTTAGAAGCATGCTTACGATGCCAAGTCATGGGCACCGCAAGTTCAGGCGTAGCGCCGTGGTAGGTGATGAGGCGATGATCGCGATGGATGTGGTGCGGGACCTAGATCTGACCGACGTGCTCGCCGATCACCGGCAGCAGCGTGCGACCCGTCTTGCGATGGTCGATGGCCGGAACCGGCTGACCTACGGGGACATGGCAGATCGGGTGCAAGCGCTGGCCACCGCGTTCCGGGCGCTCGGGCTCGGCGAAGGCGACCGGCTGCTGTGGCTGGGCGGCGACTCGTTCCGGCTGCTGGAGTGCCTGCTGGCGGCTGCTCGGCTTGGGGGCGTGGTGTGTCCGGTGACCGGAAGGCGGTCGGCGGCGGAGTTGCGGCACCTGCTCGCGGACTGCGAGCCGTCGGTCGTGCTGTGCGGCGGTGAGCACCTCGCCGCGCTCGACGCGGCGGGCGGCGTGCCTCGAGTCAGGCACGACGTCACCGACGGCTACGAGGCACTGCTCCGTTCGTACTGGGGAAGCACGGCGGAGTTCGAGCTGGTCACGGGCTCTGCCCCAGTCCTGATGCTGTACACGCCGATGGTCGCAGGGCACTCGGTCGGCGTGCAGGTGTCGCGGTCGGCGCTGCTCGCAGAGAGCGTTGCGGTCGCGCTGCGGAGTAACACCGAGCCCGCGCGCCGACCGGTGGTGATCAGGGGAATGGACCACGTCGTTTCGATGGTCGTTGCGCTCGCGGCGATCCTGGTCGGCACCCGTATCGATGTATCGACATCGTCGCCCGTCCTACTGCCAGCCGAGGACCAGGACATCTCAACGGTTGTCGAGCTACCCCGTCGTCATATCCGTCGCTCCTGACGACAGCGACGAGTTGGTCCGCGTCTGTCCGCACGTTTCCCCGAAGTACCGGCGCAAACCGGCGGGCTCGATCGTCGACGCGGTCGGGCAGCCTTGCGTGCGCCAGCAATATCAGGCTCGTTGGGTCGCTGCGGAAGATCCCATCACATGCTCAGTTCCAGCGCCGCGAGTTCGGTCTCCGCGACGTACAGGGGTTGTTCGCGCAGAGTCGTGGTCAGATTCTCCTGTGCGCCGCTGTCCGGCGGTGTGCTCGGCTTGCCGCCGTCTTCGAGTAGCCGGGCCTCATTGAATAGCCGGGTGATGGTGGCGATGCCGGCGTTCGTATCCTCCGCCGCGGTATCCCCCAGTTGTCTGGCGATGCCGACCAGGGCGCTCTGCAGCTGATCGTCGTATGTCCGCGCTATGTCGGCACGGTCGGCACTGGTGGTCTGCTGGCGGATCTCGGAGTGCTCGCGGCGAAGTGTTTCCCTGGTCTCCGTCAATGTGGAGAGAACGGCAGAGGTGGCAGATTCGTGGGCGGCCATGTATCCGACGACGCGCAGCCTGAGCTTGTTCACGATGAGTGGCGTCGACAGTGCTTCGGGGCCGCTGTACGCCGGCAGTGAATCTTCGAGGGAATCGACGGTCAAGCGGCGGACCCGTTCATCGGGGGAGTTGGCGAGTCGTTGCAGGCTGACTGCGCTCTTCTCGCCGACGAGCTGGGCGAGCTCGTCTGCCGCCTGAGCCTCGTTGTCCGGACAGTGGACGATATTCGTCAGGCAGTTCTCGCCGTGGTGCCGGATTGTGTCGTGTCCGGCTTCCCGCGGGTTAGTCGCGCCCTTGAACTCGGACATCGCGGCGCACGCGTCGTCGCCATCACGATGGAGGAGGAGAACGCACCCCGGTCCCAAGCCGTACCATAGGTCGAATTTCCGGCGCGGCGGCAGTCGCGACGGGAAAGGCTTGCCGGGTGGGGCATAGATATTGAGCATCGTCGCCGACGTCACCCTGATCAGTCGTCCGGCGACGGGTGCGAGACCGTTGCACTGAAGGCTGTCGAGTAACCAGGGAAGATATCCCGTCAGTAGTCCGTCCGGTGTGACGAGCACATATGTCCAGCTCCTGGCGTTCTCCTGCATCAGGATTCCTCCGCTGGCCCCACTCAGATACCGAGCGAGACGTACCGTGGCCGCAGTTGTCGTCTCATTTGAGTGATCGGCGCGAATGGTTCGTTATGGACTAACATTCTTCAGTTGTTTCATCGGCCGAGGCGAACGATCTCGACAGCGAGTTCGACCTGGGTGCGGGCTCGTCGGACGAGGATCT
>WHTY01000124.1 GCA_009377475.1 Actinophytocola sp. | reverse complement strand
CGCGATCCTGATGGTCCGCCCGTACGGACTGTTCGGTCAGACACGCATCGAGAGGGTCTAGGCCATGCCAGCGACCGCTACCGGGGTCTTCCATCGCAGCTACACCAGCGAACTGCGGCTGCGCCACACCCGCGCCGAGAAGACGCGACTGGTGCTGGTGGCGTTGCTCGTACTCACGTTGCCGTTCCTGGTCTCGCCGTACTGGCTGACCATCGTGAACCAGATCGGCATCGCCATCGTCGGCGCCATCGGGCTCAACATCCTGGTCGGCTACACCGGACAGATCAGCCTCGGTCAGGGCGGCTTCCTCGCCGTCGGCGCCTACAGCTCGGCGATCCTGCATCTGCGCGGCGACCTGCCGGTGCCGGTGTCGATCGCGCTCGCCGTGCTGACCACCGCCGTGATCGGCGCGCTCTTCGGCATCCCCGCGCTGCGGCTCAAGGGGCTGTACCTGGCGATCGCGACGCTGGCCTCGCAGGAGATCATCCTGTTCACCGTCCGCACCTGGGACGCCGTCACCGGCGGCACCGACGCGATCTCGCTGCCCCGCCTGGAGATGGCCGGGTTCGTGTTCCGCAAGGACTTCCACTGGTACTGGATCATCGCGGCGTTCGCGGTGCTGGCCGTGGTCACCGGGCGCAACCTGTTCCGCACCGGTCTCGGCCGGTCGTTCATGGCGGTGCGGGACCAGGACATCGCGGCGTCGGCCATGGGCATCGACGTCACCAAGACCAAGGTGCTGGCGTTCGCGATCTCCTCGGCGTACGCCGGGCTGGCAGGCGCGCTCACCGCGCACTACACCGGCATCGTCACGTGGGAGCGCTTCACGCTCGACGTCTCGGTGCTGTACCTGGCGATCATCATCGTCGGCGGGCTCGGCTCCATCGCGGGCAGCGTCTACGGCGCCATCTTCATGATCACCCTGCCCGCGCTGATCACCCGGTTCGGCCAGGACGTCCAGAGCGTGTGGTCCGACGCGGCTGCGAAGGTGCCCGCACTGCAGGTGATCGTGTTCGGCCTGGTGATCGTGCTGTTCCTGATCTTCGAACCCCGCGGGCTCAACCGCATCTGGCAACGCATGAAGGACTACATCCGGTTCTGGCCGTTCCGGTACTGACCGGCGGCAGTCCCCTGAAGGAGGATTCTGAAGTGAAACACAGGATGCGCACCACGCTCGCCCTCGCGGCAGCGGCGGGCCTGACCCTGACGGCGTGCGGCGGACCCGACGCGGGCAGCGACGAGGAGGGCCCGATCGCCATCGGCGTGCTCTCCGACCTCTCCGGCGACACCGCGGACGTCGGCACCCCCTACAGCGAGGGCATCCGCGGCTACGTCGACTGGGTCAACGCCAACGGCGGCGTCGAAGGCCGCAAGCTCGAGCTGAAGCTCAACGACTACGCCTACGACGTCGCCCGCGCCGAGCAGCTCTACTCGCAGTACGTCAACGAGGGCGTCGTCGCCATCCAGGGCTGGGGCACGGCCGACACCGAGGCGCTGCGGCAGAAGATCACCCAGGACGAGCTGCCGTTCATGTCGGCGTCCTACGCGGAGACGCTGGTGGATCCGGCGGAGACGCCGTACAACTTCGTCGTCGCCACCACCTACTCCGACCAGATGCGGGTCGCGCTGGACTGGATCGCCGAGGACTCCGGGGGCAAGTCCGATGTGGCGGTGTTCCACCATGACAGCCCGTTCGGCGAGTCCCCCGTCGGCGACGGCAACGACTACATCGACGAGAACAGCCTCGATCTGGGCTACCAGTCGTACGCGATGCCGTCCGAAGCCACCGACTACGTCGCGCAGCTCGGCAGGGCGAAGGCGCAGGGCGCGGAGTACGTCGTGATCCAGAACGTCTCCAGCCCGGCGGCGGTCGTCGCGAAGAACATCGCGCAGCAGAACCTCGACATGAAGATCGTGTGCCTGAACTGGTGCTCGGACGAGCTGTTCGTCAAGCTCGCGGGGGACGCGGCCGATGGGCACGTAATGGTGCAGCCGTTCGCCCCGCCGAACAGCGGCGCGAGCGGGCTGGACGACGCGGCGCAGTTCCTGGAGAGCAAGGGCGGCAGCCTTGAGCAGAAGGGCCTGCACTACACCCAGGGCTGGTACACGATGCACGTGATGGCCGAGGGCATCCGGCAGCTCGTCGAGAACGGCACCGAGGTCACCGGCCCGAACCTGAAGGACGCGCTGGAGAGCATGGACCCGGTCGACACCGGCGGCGTGACGCAGCCGGTCGACTTCAGCTCCGACAGCCACAAGGGCGTCGACGGCACCGGGATCTACCAGGTCGAGAACGGTGAGCTGAGCGAGCTGGCGGCGGAAGCAACGCCATGACCAGCTCCACAGTGGACACGCAGCGAGCGGCCGGTGACCACAGCGCCGTGCCCGGCCGCTCGCTGCTGACCATCAACAACATCGAGGTCATCTACGACGAGGTGATCCTGGTGCTGCGGGGCCTTTCGCTCGAGGTCCCGACCGGCTCGATCGTGGCGCTGCTCGGCTCCAACGGCGCCGGCAAGTCGACCACGCTGAAAGCGGCGTCCGGGCTGCTGCCCACCGAGCACGGCGAGATCACCGACGGCTCGATCAGCTTCGACGGTGCCGACATCACGCACCTGGACGCCGCCGAGCGGGTGAAGTGCGGCATCTCACTGTGCATGGAGGGCAGGCACGTCTTCGAGCACCTGACGGTGCAGGAGAACCTGATCGCGGGCGCGTACACCAGGGGACGGCCGTCGAAGTCCGACCTTGAGCTGGCGTATGAGTACTTCCCCCGGCTGCGCGACCTGCGCTCCCGCACGGCCGGGTTCCTCTCCGGCGGGGAGCAGCAGATGCTGGCGATCGGCCGCGCGCTGATGGCGAAGCCGACGTTGCTGATGCTGGACGAGCCGTCGCTCGGACTCGCGCCGCTGCTGGTGCAGGAGATCTTCGGCTACATCGAACGCCTCAACGCCGAGCTCGGCACCACCGTGCTTGTCGTGGAGCAGAACGCGGCGCGGGCGCTGGCGATCGCGCACCACAGCTACATCATGGAGCAGGGCCGGATCGTGCTGGAGGGCTCGGCCGCCGAGCTGCGGGACAACCCGGACGTCAAGGAGTTCTACCTCGGGCTCGGCGAGGAAGGCTCGCGCAAGAGTTATCGCGATGTCAAGCACTACAAGCGCCGAAAGCGCTGGCTGTAGCGGGGGGAAGCATGTCGATGGACAGCAGAGTGGCCGACGTCGTCCGGGAGGCCGCCCGGCGGGTGCCCGCGTTCGCGGCGCGGCTGGCGGACGCCGACGTCCCCCCGGACGCGGTCCGGGGCGTTGACGGCCTGACCGCGATTCCGGTGCAGACCAAGGACGACGTCCTGGCGCGGCAGCACGCCGATCCGCCGTTCGGCGGGCTGCTCGCCGACGGTGCCGCCGTGTCGCGGGTGTTCCAGTCGCCGGGGCCGATCTACGAGCCGCAGCTGTCCGGGGCGGATCCGTGGCGGTGGGCGCCCGCGCTGCAGACGTGCCATGTCACGGCGTCCGACGTGCTGCTGAACTGCTTCGCCTATCACCTCTCCCCCGCTGGCGCGATGTTCGACGAGGCGGCGCAGGCGATCGGCTGCCCGGTGCTGCCCGGCGGCGTCGGCAACCTCGACCTGCAGGCGCAGGCGATCAGCGACCTCGGCGTCACCGCGTACGTCGGGCTGCCCAGCTACCTGCGCTCGCTGATCGAGCGCTACGAGCACGCTGGGCTGGACCCGGCGCGCTGGCGGCTGCGCAGTGCGCTGGTGACCGGCGAGCCGCTGCCGGACGACCTGCGGCGGGCGCTGGCCGAGTGGGTGCCGACCGTCCTGATGGCCTACGGCACGGCGGAAACCGGCCTGCTCGGCTACGAGACCGCGCCTGGCGAGGGCCTCGTCGTGCCGGACGACGTCGTGGTGCAGATCTGCGACCTGGACACCGGGCAGCCGATCGAGGAAGGCGAGGGGCAGATCGTGGTGACCGCACTGCGGGCGGAGTATCCGTTGGTGCGGTTCGGCACCGGCGATCTGTCGCGGTGGCGCGACGTCGGCGGCGAGCGGCGGCTGGCGGGCGTGCTCGGCCGCGTCGGGGCCGCGGTGAAGGTGCGCGGCATGTTCCTGCACCCCAGGCAGGTCGAGACCACGATGCGCGACGTGAGCGGGGTGGCGTCGTACCGATTCCTCGTTGACCGCGTCGAGCATCGTGACGAGCTGCGTTGCGAGGTGGTGCCGGAGCCCGGCGCGGATGCGACGGTCGTCGCCGCCGCCGTCGGGGAGCGGGTCAGGTCCGCGCTCCGTTTCACGGCGGACGTCGCGCTCGTCAACGACCTGCCGGACGGTGACCTGATCACCGATCAACGCCGCTGGGACTGACCGGGTCACCGCGACTGGCGCGCGACACGGCCGGGTCGAGCCGCGCATCATGTGCGACGAGGCGCGCGGCACGGCCACGTCGAGCCGCGCCGCGCGACGCCGACGCATTCCGGGAGCGGCCCGGCGGCGTCGAGCGTCATGTAGTCCGGGTAGACGTTGAGCGCGACCTCGCAGTCGCAGAAGCCGCCGCGATCCTCCAGGCTGCGGTGCAGGGCGGTGGCCCGCGGTGCGCGGAGGTCCCGCCAGCGCAGCGCCCACCGCAGGGTGTTGTCGCAGCCGAACTCGCCCAGCATCCGCTGGACGTAGCACGCCAGGCACTCCCGTTCCCCCGGCGTGGTCAGCCGTTCCTGTACCTCGGCGACGTAGCTCTCGGCCTCGGTGTTCTCCGCAGTGGCCATGGTGATCCCCTTCCGTTGTATCGGTCCTGTCGTACCAGCGACCACCGACAAGAACGGAGCGGAAGGACCGCGCTCCCGGCGTGCGCGGCCCCGGCGGTCTCCCGCCGCGCAGCCCGCCGTGCGCGGCCCCGGCGGTCTCCCTGCGTGCGCGGTCCGCCGCCAGCGGCCGTCAGCGGATCATGAGACATCGCGGCGATCCGTGTCACCACAACGCATCATGTTCGGGACGCCCGGACGCCGGGAGCGGTCCGTTCGGGGAACACGACGTCGCGAGCGCGGCACACGACGTCGCGAGCGCGGCACACGGCACCAGCGAGCGGGGGACACGGCGCATTAAGAAGCCGCGGGGCGGTGGAACCTGGGGGTCGCTCCACCGCCGCCGCAGCGCCGCCGGACCGAGGGGGGAGGTGTCCGGCGGAGTCTGTGCGAGAGGTCCAATCTGGCCCCCTACTGCCCTGAATACTAACCACACATCCGGCGGGTTCGCCATAGGATCCTGTCAAATCCGGGAAGCCATTTTCGCGCCAGCACCGTATGCGTTCACATGATTACCAACTGATGCAAACGTATTGACTGCGCTCGCGAAACGCGACGTGAAGCCCTTGACATAAGCCTACTCAACGCCAGCGTGCCGTTAACGCGCCAAGGGCGCCGAGCGTCACGGCGGCGGCCGTCGACGTCCGCAACACCGACGGTCCCAGCCGCACCGGAACCGCGCCACCCGCCACCAGCGCGTCGCGTTCCTCGTCGCCGATGCCGCCCTCCGGGCCGACGATCACCATCAGCTCACCGGACGTCGGCAGCGCCACGTCGCCGATGCGGTGAGACGACTCACCGTCGAGCACGAGCGCGGTCTCGACGCCGCGCACCAACGCCGCAAGGCCCGTCGTGTCCACCGGTTCCCGCACGTCGGGCAGCCACGGCCTGCGGGCCTGCTTGGTCGCCGCTCGCGCGCTCGCGCGCCACCGCGCGAGCGCCTTCGCGCCGCGCGGGCCGTCGTCCCAGCGCGCCACGCACCGCGCGGCGCGCCACGGCACGATCGCGTCCGCACCCGCCTCGGTGGCCAGTTCCACCGCCAGCTCACCGCGATCGCCCTTCACCAGTGCCTGCGCGATCGTCACGCGCGGCTCCGGCGCGGGCACCCACGTGCGTTGTTCCACGGACAGCGTCAGCACGGGGTTCTTGCCAGTGCTCACCGCCGTCACGGCACACCGCGCGACGCCGCCCGCGCCGTCGCCGAGCATCACCTGCTCACCCACGCGGGTGCGGCGCACGGTCGCGGCGTGGCGGGCCTCGTCGCCGTCGAGCACGAACTCCGGCCCCGCCGATGGCAGCGCGTCGACGAGGAACAGCGGCAGCCGGGCGGAGAACGCCATGTCGCCCGCCGATGCGGTCCCGTCAGCTGTCACGGCGACCCGGCTCAGCGGCCTGCCCTGGTGCGGAACCGGGAGAACAGCCCACCGGACTGCTTGCTGCCCGCCACGACGGCCGACGAGTCGTCGCCGCGCAGCTCGGCCAGCTCGGCGAGCAGCTTGCGCTGTTGCTCGTCCAGCTTCGTCGGCACCTCGACGTCGACGTGGACGTGCAGGTCGCCGCGCCCGTCGACGCGCCCGGACGACCGCAGCTTCGGCATGCCCTTTCCGGTGAGCACCAGCTCGGTGTCCGGCTGGGTGCCCGGCTCAAGCGTCAGCTCGTGCTCGCCGTCGATCAACGTCTCCAGCGGCACGGTCGCGCCGAGCGCCGCAGTGGTCATCGGCACCCGCACGTGGCAGTGGATGTCGTTGCCCTCGCGCAGGAAGACGTCGTGCGGCTCCTCGTCGATCTCGACGTAGAGGTCGCCAGCGGGGCCACCGCCGGGACCGACCTCGCCCTGCCCGGACAGCCGGATACGCATGCCGTCGCCGACGCCCGCCGGGATCTTGGCGGCGACGGTGCGCCGCGAACGGACCCTGCCGTCGCCACCGCACTTGCGGCACGGGTCGGTGATGACCTCGCCGAAGCCGTGACACACCGGGCACGGCCGCGCGGTGACGACCTGGCCGAGGAACGACCGCTGCACAGACTGGATCTCGCCACGGCCGTCGCAGGTGTCGCAGGTCGCCATCGTGGCGCCCTCGTTCGTGCCGTCGCCCCGGCACAGGTCGCACAGGATGGCGGTGTCGACGGCGATCTCCTTGGAGATGCCGGTGGCGCACTCCTCAAGGCTGAGGCCGACGCGGATCAGCGCGTCGGAGCCGGGCTGGACCCTGCTGCGCGGACCCCTGCCCGCGGCGGCACCCGCGCCGCCGCCGAAGAAGGCGTCCATGATGTCGCCGAGCCCGCCGAACCCGGCGAACGGGTCCCGCCCGCCGCGCGCGCTCGCACCGTTGTCCATCGGGTCGCCGCCGAGGTCGACGATCTTGCGCTTCTGCGGGTCGGACAACACCTCGTAGGCGGTGGTGACCTCGGCGAACTTCTGCTGCGCGTCCTCCGACGGGTTGACGTCTGGGTGAAACTCGCGGGCCAGCTTCCGGTAGGCGCGCTTGATCTCCTGATCACTGGCGTTCTTGGCGACACCCAGGATGCCGTAGTAGTCCCTCGCCACTCCTCGTCGTCCTCCTCATATCTGGGCGCAGTGCAGCAAGCCGGAACCTCGCACCAGGGTGGCGCTACCTTCCGGACAGGATCTGGCCGACGTAGTTGGCCACAGCACGCACGGCGGCGATCGTGGTCGGGTAGTCCATGCGTGTCGGACCAACGATGCCCATACCACCGAACAGCATGTCGTCGGTTCCGTAGCCGATCGACACGACGGAGGTGCTGCGCATCTGTTCGTCCTCATTTTCCTCACCGATGCGCACGGTGACCGAACCGGGTCCGCGTGCCGCCGCGAGCAGCTTCAGGACGACGACCTGTTCTTCGAGCGCTTCCAGCACCTGACGCAGTGACCCGGGGAAGTCGGCGACGTTGCGGGTCAGGTTGGCGGTACCGCCGAGCACCAGCCGTTCCTCCGGGTGTTCGACCAGCGACTCCACCAGCACGGTGCAGACCCTGAGCATCGGGTCACGCAGCTCGGGCGGGGCTTGTTCCGGCAGCTCGGCCACCGCGGCGGCGGCGGCGGTCAGCCGCTCGCCCTCCAGCGCGCCGTTGAGCACGGTGCGCATCCGCCCGATGTTCTCCTCGGAGATGACGTCGCCGAGGTCGACGGTGCGCTGGTCAACCCGCCCGCTGCCGGTGATCAGCACGATCATCAGCCGGGCGGAGGTGAGCGCGACCAGCTCGATGTGGCGCACCGTGGAGTTCGACAGTGTCGGGTACTGCACGATGGCGACCTGCCTGGTGAGCTGCGCGAGCAGCCGCACGGACCGGCGCATGACGTCTTCCAGGTCGATCGCGCCTTCGAGGAAGTTCTTGATCGCCCGGCGTTCGGCGGTGCTCAGCGGCTTGATCTCGGAAAGCCGGTCGACGAACACCCGGTAGCCCTTGTCGGTGGGGATCCGGCCAGCACTGGTGTGCGGCTGGGCGATGTAGCCCTCGTCCTCGAGCGCGGCCATGTCGTTGCGGACAGTCGCGCTGGACACGCCCAGGTTGTGCTTGTCAACGAGGGCCTTCGACCCGATTGGTTCCTGGTTCGACACGTAGTCTGCGACGATAGCGCGTAGCACCTCAAACCTGCGGTCGTCCGCGTTGGCCATCTCACCTCCACTCGCCGGTAACTACCACCGGTGGCAATTACCATCAAGTTTACGGCCCTGGTGCCAGGCCGCGTCGCACGAGTCTTCGCGGGTTGGGGTGTGCGTCGGCACGGAACAAGGCAAGATCGTCACCGTGCGCGATGCCGTCATCCCGATCAATGCCGTTCTTGCCGCCGTCCTGGTGAGCCTGGTGGCGATCGCGGCGATCGTCTCTGCCGTCGGTCAACTCGGCACGGCGCGGACGACGGTGCTGGCCGCCGTGCGGGCCGTGGTGCAGCTCGCGGCGGTGTCCACGGTGATCGTGTTCGTGCTGCGCTCCGGCTGGCTGACGGCGTTGTTCCTGGTCGTGATGCTGACGGCGGCCGGGGTGACGTCCTGGCGGCGCATCACCACCGACCGCAGCGGAGCGTGGGCGGCGGTCGCGATCACGGCAGGGCTCGCGCCGGTGCTCGGACTGATCCTCGGCTCGGGGCTCGTGCCGATGAGCGGCGTGTCGATCATCCCGATCGCGGGGATTCTGATCGGCAACGCCATGGTGGCGACGTCGTTGGCGGGTCGTCGTGCGCTGGACGAGTTGGAGAACCGCTACGGCGAGTACGAGGCCGCGCTCGCGCTCGGCTTCCTACCGCGCGTTGCCGCGCTGGAGGTGTTCCGGCTGGCGGCGTCGCAGGCGCTGGTGCCGTCGCTGGACCAGACCCGCACGGTGGGGCTCGTCACCCTGCCCGGTGCGTACGTCGGCGTCCTGCTGGGCGGGGCCAGCCCGCTGGAGGCCGGGGCGGCGCAGCTGCTGGTGCTGATCGGCGTCCTCGCCGCCCAGGCGATCGCGGTGCTGCTGATGATCGAGATGGTCGCGGCAGGGCGCGTCGTCCGGGGCGCGAAGCGGTGAACGACGCTTTCACTGCGTTGGGCGACGTGAAAGACGCCTTCACTGCACTGGGTGCAGCGAACGACGCTTTCAGCGCGCCCAAGTCCCGCAGTTGGAAGATCAAGTCACCAGAGGTCAGCCGACGAGTCGCCGGACGACGCCGTCCGCCAGCAACCGGCCCCGATCGGTGAGCACCGCCCTGCCCGCCGCGAGCGTGTCGACGTCCAGCAGCCCCTCGGTCGCGGCCCGCCGCGCCTCGTCTCGCCCCGCGTCGTCCAGGACGTCCAGGGCCAAGCCGTCGGCGAGCCGAAGCTCCAGCATCACCCGCTCCAGGTGCTGATCGGACGTCGACAGCAGCTCGCGTCCGGCGGCGGGCGACTCTCCCGCGTTGAGTAGCCCGGCGTAGCGGGCGGGGTGCTTGACGTTCCACCAGCGCACGCCGCCGACGTGGCTGTGCGCGCCGGGACCGGCGCCCCACCAGTCGCCGCCGCGCCAGTAGATCAGGTTGTGCCCGCACCGCGCTTCGGGCGACGCCGCCCAGTTCGAGACCTCGTACCAGCGCAGACCCGCCTCGGCCAGCGTGGCGTCGATGAGTTCGTAGTCGGCGGCGAGGACGTCGTCGTCCGGCATCGGCAGGTCGCCGTTGCGAACCTTGCGCGCGAGCGCGGTGCCGTCCTCCACGATCAACGCGTACGCCGAGACGTGGTCGGCACCGGCGTCGAGCACGGCGTCCAGCGAGGCGCGCAGATCGTCGGGCCTCTCTCCAGGCGTGCCGTAGATCAGATCCAGGTTGACGTGCTCGAAGCCCTCCGCGCGGGCCTCCTTCGCCGCCGCCACCGGACGTCCCGGGGTGTGCGTCCGATCGAGCGTTCGGAGCACGTGTGGCGCGGCCGACTGCATCCCCAGCGACACCCGCGTGTAGCCCGCCGCGCGGATCCCGGCGAAGAACTCCGGCGACGTCGACTCGGGGTTGCTTTCCGTGGTGACCTCGGCGTCGTCGGTGAGGCCCACGGTGGAGCGGACGGCGTCCAGCACGGCGGCGAGCCCGTCCGCGCCGAGCAGCGAGGGCGTCCCGCCACCGACGAACACCGTCTCCGCGCGTGGCGGCTCGCCCAGCACTCGGGCGGCCAGATCCAGCTCAGCACGCAGGCCGTCCAGCCACGAGTCAGGCGATGACGCCGCGCCGGGAAGCTCGCTCGTCGTGTAGGTGTTGAAGTCGCAGTACCCGCAGCGCGTTGCGCAGAACGGCACGTGCACGTACACGCCGAACGGACGTTCGCCGAGTCCGCGCAGGGCGGTCTCGGGCAGGGTTCCGTCGCGGGGCGCGGTCTCGCCGTCGGGCAGTGCGGGCACGCCTCCAGTGTCGCAGGCGGCTCGGCACGTGTTCTAGCTCCCAACATGTGGGCATGGCTAGACCACATCCTGGGCGGATGGCACGCTGAGAGTCATGAGTTCTTCCGCCGGTGTCCTGCTCGTGGTTCGTCGCCACGTCGACTACCGGCGCGTCTCCAGCGCCCTGTGCCAGGCATCGGCCTGATCTACCCGGGGTTTTCCGCAGTTTCCACCCGGTGAGCGGCCAGTTCGGCACGTCGCGTCGCGCTGCCCGCTCCCGACCAGCACCCACGCAGGCACCCGTCGCGATACCGGAGGACGACGTGACCACTCCCGCCAAGCGGACGTCCAAGCCACGTCGGCGCAGGGGCGAAGGCCAATGGGCCCTTGGCTACCGCGAGCCGCTGAACAAGAACGAGCAGAGCAAGAAGGACGACAGCCCCCTCAACGTCCGCGCCCGGATCGAGAACATCTACGCCCACGTTGGCTTCGATGGCATCGACCCCGGTGACCTGCGCGGACGGTTCCGCTGGTACGGCCTCTACACCCAGCGCAAGCCCGGCATCGAGGGCGGCAAGACCGCCACGCTCGAGCCGGAGGAGCTGGACGACTCATACTTCATGCTGCGGGTGCGCAGCGACGGCGGCGCGCTGACCACCGAGCAGCTGCACCTGCTCGGCGAGCTGTCGCAGACCTACGCGCGCGACACCGCAGACATCACCGACCGGCAGAACATCCAGTACCACTGGATCCAGATCGAGGACATGCCGACCATCTGGCAGCGCCTGGAGGACGCGGGCCTGACCACGATGGAAGCCTGCGGCGACAGCCCCCGTGTGATCCTCGGCTCGCCCGTCGCCGGGATCGCCAAGGACGAGGTGATCGACGGCACCCCGGCGATCGACGAGATCAAGCGCCGCTTCATCGGCGCGCCGGAGTTCGCGAACCTGCCGCGCAAGTTCAAGACCGCCATCACCGGCCAGCCCGACGTCGCCCACGAGATCCACGACGTCGCGTTCGTCGGCGTCACCCACCCGGAGCACGGGCCAGGGTTCGACGTCTGGGTCGGCGGCGGGCTCTCGACCAACCCGATGATCGGCCAACGGCTCGGCGCGTGGGTGCCGCTGGACGAGGTGCCCGACGTCTGGGCCGGTGTGGTCAGCATCTTCCGCGACTACGGCTACCGCAGGTTGCGGCACCGCGCGCGGATCAAGTTCCTGGTCAAGGACTGGGGTGCCGAGAAGTTCCGTGAAGTTCTCGAAACCGAGTACCTGGACCGCAAGCTCATCGACGGCCCAGCGCCGGAGGTGCCGGAGCGTCCGATCGACCACGTCGGCGTGCACGAGCAACGCGACGGCCTGTACTACGTCGGGGCCGCGCCGGTCGCGGGCCGGGTGTCCGGCACCACGCTGATGGGCGTGGCGAAGGCCGCCGAACGTGCTGGCTCGACCAAGGTGCGGCTGACGCCGCAGCAGAAGCTGGTCGTCCTCGACGTCGCCGAGTCCGAGCTCGACGGCCTGCGTGGCGAGCTGGACGCGCTGGGGCTGTCCACCGAGCCGTCGCCGTGGCGGCGCGGGGTGATGGCCTGCACCGGCATCGAGTTCTGCAAGCTCGCCATCGTGGAAACGAAGCAGCGCGCCAAGGACCTGGTCGACGACCTGGAGAAGCGGCTGGCGGACCTGACCGCCGCCGCCGACCTGCCGCCGGTGAGCATTCACCTCAACGGGTGCCCCAACTCGTGCGCGCGGATCCAGACCGCCGACATCGGCCTGAAGGGCCAGATCGTCACGGACGCCGACGGCAACCAGGTCGAGGGCTTCCAGGTACACCTCGGCGGCGGTCTCGGCCTTGACGCCGGGTTCGGCCGGAAGCTGCGGGGCCACAAGGTCACCAGCGCCGATCTGGGCGACTACGTCGAACGTGTGGTACGCAACTTCATCGACCAGCGGACCGACGGCGAGCGTTTCGCCCAGTGGGCCGCCCGCGCGGCTGACGATGATCTCACATAACGGGATGTGGCATGAACGAACGCGCGCAACCGTTCTACTGCCCGTACTGCGGTGACGAGGACCTACGGCCGCACGAGGACCGCACGTGGCTGTGCGCCTCGTGCCGCCGGGTGTTCACGGTGACGATGCTGGGGTTGAACTTTCCGGAGGGTGCAGGATGACCATCACAGAAACCACGGACCAGAAGGAAGAGCTCAAGGCGCTCGCAGAGTGGGCGGAGACCGAACTGGCGGACGCGAGCACGGACGAGGTGCTGCGCTGGGCGTTCGACACCTTCGGCGACCGGCTGATCGTGGCGTCGAACATGCAGGACGCCGTGCTGGTCGACGTCGCGACCAAGGTCAAGCCCGACGTGGACGTGCTGTTCCTGGAGACCGGCTACCACTTCGCGGAGACGCTCGGCACCCGCGACGCCGTCGCGTCGCAGTACCCGCGGGTGACGATCGTCAACGCCGAGGCGGAGCAGTCGGTTGCCGAGCAGGAGGCGCAGTTCGGCCTGCTCAACCGCACCGACCCGGACAAGTGCTGCTTCCTGCGCAAGGTCGTGCCGCTGCAGAATACCCTGGCGCGCTACGACGCTTGGATCACCGGCGTGCGCCGCGTCGAGGCCCCGACCCGCGCGAACACGCCGCTGGTGCAGTGGGACAAGGGCAACGGCCTCGTCAAGGTCAACCCCCTCGCGGCATGGACCGACGACGAGTTCCGCGACTACATCGACGAGCACGGCATCCTGGAGAACCCGCTGGTGGCCGAAGGTTACCTGTCGATCGGTTGCGCCCCGTGCACCGCGAAGGTCGCTCCGGGCGACGACCCCCGCAGCGGCCGCTGGGCAGGGCAGTCGAAGACCGAGTGCGGCCTGCACAGCTAAGGCGGAAGGACCTGATGACTGAGACGCACCCGCTGGTGGCGGACGCAGATCCGGCGTCTGATGGCTCGATCCTGCAAGCAGATCTCGCGCTCACGGCGTTGGAGTCCGAAGCCATCCACATCTTCCGTGAGGTGGCGGGCGAGTTCGACCGTCCGGTGATCCTGTTCTCCGGCGGCAAGGACTCCACCCTGCTGCTGCACCTGGCGATCAAGGCGTTCTGGCCCGCCCCTGTGCCTTTCCCGCTGTTGCACGTGGACACCGGGCACAACTTCGACGAGGTCATCGAGTTCCGCGACCGCGTCGTCGCGGAGCACGGCCTGCGGCTCGTCGTCGCGAACGTGCAGGACTGGATCGACGACGGACGTCTCGAGGAGCGCCCCGACGGCACCAGGAACCCGCTGCAGACGGTGCCGCTGCTGGACACCATCACCGAGCACGGCTTCGACGCCGTCTTCGGCGGCGGACGTCGTGACGAGGAACGGGCACGGGCGAAGGAGCGGATCTTCAGCCTGCGCAACGCGTTCGGCCAGTGGGACCCGCGCCGTCAGCGCCCCGAGCTGTGGAACCTCTACAACGGACGCCACAAGCCGGGCGAGCACGTCCGCGTGTTCCCGCTGTCGAACTGGACCGAGGCCGACGTCTGGGCCTACATCGCCAAGGAGAAGGTCGAGCTGCCGTCGATCTACTACGCGCACGAGCGCGACGTCTACTGGCGCGACGGCATGTGGCTCACCGAGGGCCCGTGGGGCGGCCCTCGCGACGACGAAGACGTCCTCCGCAAGATGGTGCGCTACCGCACCGTCGGCGACGGCTCCTGCACCGGCGCGATCGAATCCACCGCGACCACGGTGGCCGAGGTGATCGCCGAGGTGCAGGCCAGCAGGCTGACCGAGCGGGGCGCGACCCGCGCCGACGACCGGCTCTCCGAGGCAGCCATGGAGGACCGCAAGCGTGAGGGGTACTTCTGATGAGCT
>WHTY01000039.1 GCA_009377475.1 Actinophytocola sp. | reverse complement strand
TTCAAGCATTATTCGACAAATAGGAAAGGCGACACGCCGACAAGAATTAAATTCATTCAAAACCACTGGCGAGGCTGATCGACTGCGAATCGGGCATTTCCAACGCCGTGCCCGAGCCGCTTAAGTAAGCGGCATTGGGGTCCAGCCATTCGGGCGGGAGGCATTCGGGTCGGCGGTCGGTGGCCATGTGGATTGTCCAGCCTGCGTGGTGCACGAGCCGGTGGCAGGCGGAGCACAAGAGGCAGAGGTTGATGATGTCGGTGGGTCCGCCGTCCTGCCACGGCCGAACGTGGTGTGCTTGGCACCAGCGCACGGTGCGCGAGCACATGACACAGCCGCTGTCGCGGGCGGCGAGGGCGCGGCGTTGGGCGCGGGTGGCGGTGCGGGTTTCGCGTCCGAGGTCGAGGATTTCACCGTTGCTGCCGAGCACGGCGGGCACGATGCGGGAGTCGCACGCTAGCCTGCGGGCTTGTTCGGCGGTGATGGGGCATTGCCAGTTCAACGTGGGTGTCCCGGCGAACAGCTCCGACATCGACGCCGCCGTGCCCGCTGTGGTGGTGGCTTCGCCCGACGTGGCGGGTGTGGCAGCGTCGTCGGAGGCGGTGGGCGCACCAGGCGTGCCGTACGCGCCCGGGCCCCTGGTGCTGTTGGTGCTGTTGGTGCGGCGCAGCAGATCATCGAGTGTCATCGACACAGTGACGACAGGGGTCTCTCCGGCTTCGGTGGAGCGTTGCGTGGCGCGTTGGGTGTAGTCGAGTAGTTCGGCGAAGGCGTCGCCGTGGCGTTGCCCGGTGGAACGCCGATCCGGTGTGCCGTTGACGTGCGGCTTCGGCTTGGCCAGCCCGGACAGCAGCGTTTCCAACAGTTGGCCGGACTCGGCATCCAGGGTGCCGCGCAGTGTGAAGCGATTCTCCCGAGTCCACGACCACAACAGTTCGCGTTCCGGTTCGGCCAACTCGTCGTCGTTCGGCGCAGCGCCGTCGGGGTCGAGCAGCGCCAGGATGTGGCGACCGGCGCGGCGCACCACCACCGGCCCCGACTGCCGCGCCACATCAACCAGCGCCTTCTCATAACCAGCCCGCTCAGCGTCCCCGACGTCAGCCGGGATAGCCGCCATCACCTCACTGATCGCATCAACATGCCCCGGATTCAGGGCACCCTCGGCAGCAGCCTCCGCCGTCAACGGCGCGACAGCAGCCTTCTCATGCGTACCCTCACGGGTCGAGTGCAGACGTTGGGCACGCTGGGCACGTTTCTTCGCCTCGGTAGTACTCACCCGCAGCAGGTCGCGTTGCAGCGTCACCAACGAGCTGTAGCCGTAAGTGGCGAACACCCCCCGCGAGTGCATCTCCGCCAGCACCGCCGCCTCAGTGGCCTCAACCTGATTCCGCAACTCCTCAGCCGACCGCAACGCAGCAGCCAGATCAGCATCCGGGACTTGCCACCAGCCCAGCGGGCCAGGGGCGGGGAGCGAGGTGTTTACGCTGGTCATACCCACAACACTACGGAACATCGAACGCATGTTCTAGAGACAGGTGTAGAACTTCCGTAGCACTTCCGTAGAACTTTCCCTGCACGTGCATCCGACGAGGAAGCGGAAGATACCGGGTCCAGGCTTCACCGAGCGCTGACTTCATCACCGAGCGCGCTGACTGCGGCGCCACCGCTCTGGTGTGATGCTGTAGCGGCCCCGGAAACGTCGGACGAGATACGTGGCGTCGCGCAGGCCCGTCCGGGTGGCTATCACGTCCAGCGGCGCATCGGTGTCGCGCAACATCCGCCGCACCTCTGTCATGCGGCGCTCCGTGATCCACTCCAGCAACGGACGGCCGGTCCGCGCACGCACAACCGTCGTGAGGTGTCCTGGTGTGTAGCCGAGCGCGCGGGCGACGTCGGCGGCGGAGACCGGCTCGCGGAACGTCGCCTCGATCTGCTCGAAGACCCGTTCCACCAGCGGGTCGGGCGCGCGCTGCGCAGCGGGGGTGAGCCGCGCCGTCGTGACCAGCAGCCGGGTGAGCAGCGCGGCCACGACGTCGCTGGCCCCGAGACGTCCTGGGTCGGCCAGCTCCTCGGCCAGTTCGGTGAGCCATGCCGACCAGCGCGCCCGATCCGGCTCGGCAACCCGGCCATGGCCGGTGTCGGGTGCGAACATCGCCAGCAACGGGTGGTGCGCCCAGGCCAACGGCGAGACCGCTGCCAGGGCAGGCACCGCGTCCGGCGTGAACGCGACCGACCACGCACGGCAGCGCGCCAGCTCCGAGACGGCCGAGACGCCGATGACCTGCCCGGGCGGCACCGCGTGCACGTCCCCGGCGCGCAGCGACCGCTCGGCACCGTCGACCGTGACCGTGCCCGCGCCCTCCTCGACGTAGACCAGAACGAGGAAGTCGTGGGCGTGCCGGTGGTCCGGCAGCGCAGCGTGGGCTTCAGTGTCGAACCGGGTCACCGACACCGGAGGAACGCCCGGGCGCTGCTCGTAGCGATAGACCGGCGTCCCGTCCGGCCGCACCGTGCGCAGGCGCGAGGGAGCGCCCGCCGCGCCCTCGACCGAAGAATGTGCCATAGCCACCGACTTCTGTACTGCCAGCCAGCCGCAGGATGTCCAAGACTGGGTGTAACACCAGAGCTACCACGAACGCACCGGGAGCACACATGACAAGCGACGTCCGAATCCTCGACCAGCGCACCCCGGAAGAGCGCGAGCACCCGTTCCTGCCGGGTATGGGCAAGGCGTGGCTCATGCCGCTCTACGACGTCTTCAGCCGGGTGTCTGGCGTCGGTGCCCTCCACCGGCGCGCCGTCGAGGTCGCCGACGTTGGGCCAGGCCAGGCGGTGGTCGACGTCGGCTGCGGCACGGGCAACCTGTCGCTGGCGCTCCTCGCGGCCCAGCCGAAGGCGCGAGTCACCGGCCTCGACCCGGACGGACACAGCCTGCGTCGGGCCGCGCGCAAGGCACGTCGCCGTGGCGTCTCCCTCACCCTCGTCCAGGGCTACGCCGACCGGATACCCGCAGAGGACGCCTCACTCGACCACGTCGTCTCGTCGTTGGCGTTGCACCACGTCGATGACGACGGCCGGGTCGCGTTCGCCCGCGACGCGCTCCGCGCACTGCGACCGGGCGGCACCGTCACGATCCTTGACTTCGGTGGTCCCATGACGGACGCGCACGAGGCGCACGGTGTTCATGGGGGTCAGGGGCACCAGCACGGCCACGGCCCGTTCCACTTCCTGCGGCACCTGTCGCAGCTCATGCGCTCGCGGGTGGCGCAAAACCCGGTCGTCGCCCGCAACCTCGGCAACGGAATCGTCACGCTCCTCGCGGAAGCCGGATTTGACGACGCCCGCGAGGTCGACCACGTGGACCACCGGTTCGGCCGCGTCACCATCGTGCGAGCGACCCGCACCTAGCGACGTTCCTCCTGCGCACCAGGCGGGCGCACGACCCAACCGCGCCACTATCGAGCCAGCGGGAGAACGCGCAGGAGGGGTGCATGGTACTACGACCGCGCGGTGGGCAGCTCAGGGAGTGCGCCGGGTCCACGGCACGGAGCTAACGGGCCGCCCGTTCCTCGATGACCCAATCGCACCATTGGTCTAGTGTGGGTGGATGGTCCGACATGAGACCGCAGGTGACGCGTCCGGCACGGCGGTGCTGGAGCGCGGGCGCGCCGCGTATGAGCGTGGCCGCTGGGTCGACGCCTTCGAGGACCTGGCGGCGGCGGACGAGCGCTCACGTTTGGCCGCCGACGACCTCTGCGTGCTCGCGACCACGGCGTTCCTTGTCGGCCACGACTCCGTCGCCCTCGACGCCTTCCAACGGGCGCATCACGCCTTCCAGGAGGACGGCGACGTCGGGCGTTCCGTGCGCTGCGCGTACTGGCTCGGCTATGTGCTGATGCTGTCCGGCCGGATGGCCGAGGCGATGGGCTGGTGGATGCGTGGGCAACGACTGCTCGACGCGGACGGGCACGACCGCGTCGAGCGCGGCTATCTGCTGATCCCGGCCTTGCTGCGGAAGATGAACGACGGCGAGCCGCGCGCCGCCTACGACGGGTTCCGCGAGGCCCTGGCGATCGCGGAGCGCTTCGGCGACGCGGACCTCGCCGCGTGGAGCAGGCTAGGGTGCGGGCGAGCGTTGATCGAGGTGGGCCAGGCGGACCGTGGCATGGCCATGCTCGACGAGGCGATGGTCGCCGTGACCACCGGCGACATCGCACCCATGCTGACCGGCCGCATCTACTGCGCGGTGATCATGGCGTGCCGGGTGACGTTCGACATGCGGCGCGCCCAGGAGTGGACCGCCGCGTTCACCCGTTGGTGCGCCACCCAGCAAGGGCTGAAACCATTCCGTGGCCAGTGCCTGATCCACCGCTCGGAGATCATGCAGCTCCACGGCGAGTGGTCCGAGGCCATTGACGAGGTCGGGCGGGCGTGCGCGCACCTGTCCGACCCGCCCGGCGATCCGGTGTTGGGCGTGTCGCAGTACCAGATGGGCGAGTTGCTGCGGCTGCGCGGCGAGTTCGCCCCGGCCGAGGACGCCTACCGGCGCGCGGGCGAGTGCGGGCACCACGTCCACCCCGGCCTCGCCATGCTGCGCCTGGCGCAAGGTCGCCTCGACGACGCCGTCGCGGCGATTCGCAGGGTCGCCGCCGAGTCCGAGGGTGACCGGACGGAGCGGGCCAGGATCCTCAGCGCGTTCATCACGATCATGCTCGCCGCCGACGACGTCGACTCGGCACGGACCGCCACGGAGGAGCTGGAGCAGCTCGCGGCGGACGTCGGCGCGGTGTACCTGCACGCTGTCGCGGCGTCCGCCCGGGGCGCGGTCGCGCTCGCGGACGGCGACGCCCACCGCGCGTGCGCCTCGTTCCGGCGAGCCTGGCAGGCGTGGCAGGAGCTGGACGCCCCGTATGAGGCGGCCGAGGTGCGGTTGTCGATGGCGAAGGCGTGCCGCGAACTGCGTGACCACGACACCGCCGAGATGGAGCTGAACGCCGCCTGCAGGACGTTCGAGAAGCTGGCGGCGGCCCCGGCGCTGGCGCTGGCGGAGGGCCTGACGCGGGCCCCGACCAACACAACCGACACGAACCGTACGACGGACGCGCTGACCCGCCGCGAGCTGGACGTCGTGCGGCTGGTCGCGAGCGGTGCGACGAACCGGGACATCGCGCGGGCGCTGTCGATCAGCGAGAAGACGGTCGCCAGGCACCTGAGCAACATGTTCGGCAAGCTGGGCGTCACCTCACGCTCCGGTGTCACTGCCTACGCCTACGAGCATGACCTCGTCCCCGGCCGCTGACCCGGCTACACACTTCTACCCATATCGGATCGACCCCAATCGACTCCGAGAATTGGGCATTTCTTTCGACGCGCCGCCACGCTCGCGCGGCCGATGCTGGTGAGGTCGTAGCTCACGAGGGAGACGGACCATGACCACACAAGCACCGGACACCGAGCAGATCCGCCAGGCATGGGACTCGGTGGCGGCGGGGTTTGACGACAGCGTCTCGCCGCTGACCATGCGGTTCGGGGAGACGGTCGCCGATAGGCTCGACGTCGGGCCGGGGACCACGCTCCTCGACGTCGGCGCGGGCAGCGGCGCGCTCGCCATCCCCGCGGCGCGACGGGGCGCGGACGTCCTCGCGGTGGACCTCGCACCGACCATGATCGACCGGCTCAACGAGCGGGCGCGCGACCTGCCGAACCTGCGGGGCCAGGTGATGGACGGCGAACACCTCGACCTCGCGGACAACACGTTCGACGTATCGGGCTCGATCAACGGGGTCACGCTGTTTCCGCACGTCGACGCCGGTATCGCCGAGATGGCGCGGGTGACGAAGCCGGGCGGGACGGTCGCGCTCATCTGCTTCGCGCACGGCGTCAAGCACGCCGAGTTCGTCGCGTTCCTCGTCGCCGCCGTTCGGACGGCGGTGCCCGACGCCGCGCTCCCGCCGACGGACCCGCCGCCGTTGCCGTTCCAGCTGGCCGACCCGCAGACGGTGCGGGCCAAGCTGATCGACGCCGGACTGGCCGACGTCGCGGTCGAGGTGACGACGTGGGACATCGAGGTGCGCTCGGCGACGCACTACTGGGACGCGGTCAGGGCAAGCAACCCGGTCGCCGCGCGGATCGTCGCCCAGCTCAGCCCCGAGCAACAGGCGGACGTCCGGCGAGTCCTCGACGGGATGCTGCGCGAGCGCTCGAACGGCGCGCCGGGGGCCGTGCTGCACAACGCGATGAACATCGGCGTCGGAACCACCCGCTGAGCGCTCAGATAAGGAGACAGGCCATGACATCGACCAAGACAACCAGAAGTCGCTACGGCGCTGCCGCACTGGCGGTGGCACCCGTGGTGATGCTCGTCGCGCTCGTCGCGCACCCGTACATCACGCGGCTGCCCGACGCGGACGCCGTCGCTGCGGCCGCCGAGGCGAACACGACCATGTGGGCGGCCGTGCATCTCCTCACGGTGCTCGGAGTCGCGCTGATCGCGCTGGCGTTCGTCGCGATTCGCGCGCAGCTGCGGGACGCGGGGGAGAACCGATACGCGTGGGCGCTGCCGTGGGTACTGTTCGGCAGCTTCCTGTACGTCGTCCTGCCGGGACTGGAGTTCACAGCGTTCGCGGTGGCACGAAGCGGCGGCGACGTCGCGGCGGCGCAGCAGGAGTTGGCGCCGGTGTTCATCCCCGTGCTGGCGGTCGGCGCGATCAGCTTCGCGATCGGCGTCGCGGGCTTCGCGAAAGCCGTGCTGGTCAGCGACATCCTGGGCGCACCGTGGAGCCAGGTCGTCGCGACGTCGTTGATCGTGCTCGCGGTGTCCCGCTTCGTGCCGCTCGGTGCGGTCCAGTTCTACGTCCAGGCGGCGGCCGGACTCGTGGCGCTGTGGCCGTTGGCCCTGCACATGTGGCGCGGCACGGTACCGACACCGGTCGTGCGCACCCACCCTGCGGCGGCACAGTGACGCCGTCCCCATGGGCATCGACGTCGGCCTGCGGCACCCGCTGATCGACGTCGATGCCTGCCGCGCCCCGGGACGGCTGGCGGAGAGTCGCCTCGCTGGCGGAGTTCACGGCGTGGCCACCGGACGGTACGTTCGTGATCAACTGGGCGTCGTCCAGCTCGGGAATGGTTGCCGCCTGGGCGTTGCCCCGGCAATCACACCCGACCTGGAGGTCCGCGCATGGCCGTCTCGCTGCTGCCCCGACTCGTTCTCGCCGCCACGGTGGTCACGGTGGCGGGCCTCGCCGTCCTCCCGCCCGCCGCTGGCGCACCGGGTAACCGGGGTGGGGTGGCACGTCCCGGCGCGGAGCGGCAACCGCTCGTGATCGGGCACCGCGGCGCGTCCGGTCACCGGCCGGAGCACACGCTCGCGGCGTACGAGCTGGCGGCGCGGATGGGCGCGGACTACATCGAGCCGGACCTGGTCGCCACCAAGGACGGGGTGCTGGTCGCGCGGCACGAGAACGAGATCAGCGGCACCACCGACGTCGCCGAGCGCCCCGAGTTCGCCGACCGTAAGACCACGAAAACCATCGACGGCGTCGAGGTCACCGGCTGGTTCACCGAGGACTTCACGCTCGCCGAGCTGAAGACGTTGCGCGCCAAGGAACGGCTGCCGCAACTGCGCCCTGACAACACGCGCTACGACGGCCGCTACGAGGTGCCGACGTTCCAGGAAGTCATCGACCTGACCCGGCGGCTGTCCCGCGAACTCGACCGCGACATCGGCATCTACCCCGAGACCAAGCACCCGAGCTACTTCTCGTCCATCGGGCTGCCGCTGGAATCGCCGCTGGTGCGCACCCTCACCCGCAACGGCCTGAACCACAAGAACGCCAAGGTGTTCGTGCAGTCGTTCGAGGTCAGCAACCTCAAAGCGCTCGAAAAGGCCGTGCGGGTGCCGCTGGTCCAGTTGGTGTGGACAGACGGCCAGCCGTACGACTTCACCGAGGCCGGTGACGAGCGCACCTACGCGGACATGGTCACGCGGGAAGGGCTCGCCGAGATCGCGACCTACGCCGACGGCGTCGGCCCGGAGAAGACGATGGTCATCAGCTGGAACGACGACGGCTCACTCGGGGCGCCGACCGACCTGGTGCCGGATGCCCACGACGCCGGACTCGTCGTGCACCCGTACACCTTCCGCGCGGAGAACGTGTTCCTGCCAAGCGACTACCGCTCGTCGGACGACCCGGCCGAGCACGGCGACCTCGCGGGCGAACTCCGCACGTACTACGACCTCGGCGTCGACGGCGTGTTCACCGACTTCCCCGACATCGGCGTGGCAGCACGCGACGACTGACAACGCCGACGCTCCCGGTTGCAGCGCACCCAGACCCGCGCCCCCGGTAGCGCGCCGCCTAGCCGTTGGCGAGCGCCCGGAGTCGGGCGTATTTGCCGTTGAACTTGTTCTGGTCGATGGGATCGCTGCTGTACTGCCAGAACGTGTACCGGCTCCAGCCGCGCGGCAACGCGCCGACGTTGCTGGCGTAGCGGGCGACCCAGAGCGGCACGGTCTCGCCGAAGCTGTGACCGCCGTCGACGCAGTGGTTCCACCAGCTCGTGGAGGTGTAGATGACGGGCCAGCGGCCGGTGCGGGCCCGGTAGGTGTCGTGGAACGATCTGATCCACGACCGCATACCGGCCTTCGACTTGCCGTAGCAGGCCGGCCCGTAGGGGTTCCATTCGAGATCGAGCGCGCCGGGCAACGTCTTGCCGTCGCGTGTCCAGCCGCCGCCGTGCGTGGTGAAGTAGACGGCCTGGGCGGCGCCGCTCGACCGGTTGGGCAGCGCGAAGTGATAGGCACCTCGAATCATGCCGACATTGCGGGAACCGTTGTACTGCTGGGGGAAGTACGGATTCCGGTACCCGGTGCCCTCGGTGGCTTTGACGTAGGCGAAGCGCTTGCCCTTCCGCCACCAGTACTGCCAGTTGACGTTCTTCTGCCACCCGCTGACGTCGATGCCCCGGACGTCGCCGCGCGGTCGCTGCGACGTGTCACGGCGGGGCTTCCCGCCGTCGTCCTTGGGACGCGTGCCGGGCGGGCTGGTGTCGGGCGGGCGGGGGTCGGGCACAGTCCCGGCGATGCTGCGTTCGACACGCCGGATCTGCGATCCCATCTCGGTGCTGTACTTGCGGACGTAGGCGTCGACGTCGATGCCGTTGACCGTGCGCGGCACGGCGGTCACCGCCGCTGTCGCGGTGTCCCGGGTCCTGTCGACCTCTCGCGTGTCGGCCTTCGGTGGCTGGGGCGCGTCCGGCGGCGCGATCGCAGGCGGCCCAGGGATGCCGGGGCCTGGGTCGCCACCTGGCCCCGGCTCGTCGCTCTCATTGCCGCCGCTCGTCGCGCCGGGTGATCGCGGTTCGGTCGCCGACTCGTCCGTGCCGGGGAGCTGCGGGAGCGCGGAACTGACGAGGGAAGGCAGGCGGTCGGGCCAGCTCCGCGCCAGCGCCGACGGTGCCGCGTCGCGCGGTGCGGCGTCGCGGTCGGCCGACGTCGTCGGCTCTTGCGTCGGTCGCTCGCGTCCTGGTGTCGGTGGATCGGTTCGCACCGAGTCGGGCGCTGACCGCGTGGATGCGGCCGAGCCGGGCACGGCCGTGTCGGTGTCGCTTGACAGGTCGATGACCGCGTTGACGGACCACAGACTCAGCACGAGCGCGGCGGCCACCGCGAACGCGAGGGCGGCCCGTACCAGGAATCCGTGTCGCCGGTATGGCGGGCGCATGACGGCTACCCCGCCACGGTCGACGTCGAGGTGTTCATGGGGCCTCCCGGCCACGGAAAGAACTATGTCGCGAAAAACGCTAGCGACTCATTTCTCTTATTTCCACTATCGAGTGAATAACGGGCAGGCTGACGGTTTCCGTAGTCTTACCGTTCTTGTTGTGCGGTCAGGCAGGAGCCCGGGCGGTGCGCTTACGACGTCGACCTGGCGTGACGTGTAGGGACAGCGCAACGGAGGTAGTCACCGTCCATGGCGAGGCAGCCCGTCGGCGTCGGCCGCCACGTCCGTGTCCAGTGCACGAGACGGCGCGGCTGAGCGATGCTGACCTGGGCGGTGCTCGCGTTCGCCGGTGCCGGAGTGGCGACCATCATCGGCAGTATCCGGCTGGTCGGCCTGGCCGACACCCTCGCCGCTCGGACCGGTTGGGGACAGGCGTTCTTCGGTGCGGTCCTCTTCGGCCTCGTCACGTCGCTGTCCGGCATCGTGATGACCGGCGCCAGCGCCGCCGCGGGCAACGGCGAGTTGGCCTACAGCAACGCGGTGGGCGGCATCGCGGTGCAGACGCTGGCGATCGTGGCGGCCGATGCGGCGTATCGCCGTGTCAACCTCGAACATGCCGCGGCGTCCGCGCAGAATCTGCTGTTCGGCTGCTTGCTGATCGTGCTGCTCGGCACCGCGCTGCTGGCGTCGCTCGGCCCGCAGGTGTCGGTCCTCGGCATGCACCCGGTGTCGCCGGTGATGGTGCTGCTCTACCTCGGTGGGCTGCGGCTGATCCAGAGCCAGGACTACCCGCTGTGGCGCCCGGTGCGCACTCGCGAAACGCCTGCTGACGAAGAGCACAACGACCACCGGTTCAGCCACCGCGGCACCGGCTCGCTGTGGGCGGAGTTCGTGCCGGTCGCGCTGACCGTGACGGCGGGCGGTTGGGCGGTCGCCTGGGCGGCCGCGCGGCTCGTGGCCGCGACCGGGCTGGGCGCCGGGCTGGTCGGTGCGGTCTTCATGGGCTTGATCAACGCGTTGCCGGAGACCGTCACCGCGATCACCGCCGTCCGGCGGGGCGCGCTCACGCTCGCCATCGCGGCGGTCATCGGCGGCAACAGCCTCGACGCGCTGAACCTCGTGATCGGCGACGCCGCCTTCCGCGGCGGCTCGCTGTTCCACGCCGCCACCCAGGACCAGCTTTTCCTGATCACGGCCACGCTCCTGATGACCGCCGTCCTGCTCGGCGGGTTGCTGGTCCGGCAGCGGCGGGGCTGGTGGCGGCTCGGGTTCGACGGCATCCTGCTCATCGCCATCTACGCCGCCACGGTCATCACCCTGGCGTTCTGACACCTCGCTCGCACCGGGCCTGTGGTGCGTGCGTCAGCAGGTGACCCAGTAGCCGGGCGAGGTCTCCTTGATGGAGCTTCGCGTGTAGGTGTTCCAGAGCCCCAAGTACTGATCGGAGCCGTTGGCGTAGGTGTAGCCGCCCTGCTGGTAGGCGCGACCCGCCTGGGTGTGGGCGTAGTTGTCGTCGGTGACGCAGCTCGGCTCGGGCTGGTCCGTCGTTGTCGTTGTCGTGGTCGTCGCGGTCGTGGTCGAGGTGGGTGCGGTCGTCGTTGTGGTCGTCGGGTCCGTGCCGCCCGCACCGCCGCCGAGGGCGTCGACCATGTTCATGATCGTGGTGATCTGCTTGCCGCCGTGCTCGGCGTATGCGGTGTCCTCGCCGTAGGCCCACCAGTTGAAACAGCCCCGCGGGTTCATCGGGTTGGAGTCGCTCTTGGTGGTCTGCGGGTACAGCACGATCATGTCGTTGGTGTCGGCGTACTCGTTCAAATAGGACTGTCGCATGAAGGCGTCGCCGATCCGGCCGTGGTACTGGTAGCAGCCATGCAGCGCGACCATCAGCGTGCACGCCTCGATCTCACACGCTTGGGGAACGTAGGCGAATCCGGTGTCTGCCAGGCTGATGGCGGACGCGTTGCCGCCCGGGACGTACTGGTTCTGGTCGAACTGGAGCGTCTGGCCGCTCGGTGAGGACGCCGGTGCCTTGACGTCGCCGACCAGGTGGCTGAGCATGTTTCCTGGCTCGTCCGTGCCGCAGTCGTTCATGTACGGCGACGCGGTCGCTGAACAGGAGACCGTCCCCTTCGGACTGACCCACCCGTGCCCTGCCGGAGAGTTCTTCGAATAGGTGACGGTCTAGCCCAGCATCTCGTAGTAGGTCGCCAGGTCGTCCGACACCGCCTCGGCGACGGTGTCGTCGTTCGTGCCGTGATACAGCCACACTGGATCGCCCGCCAGGTTCTCCACCGGATCGACCGTGCCCCGCGCGGCCCGGTCCTTCGTCAGCTGGACGAACTCGCCGGGCGACTTGCGGGCCATGAACGTGTCCATGCAGGCATACAACGCCGTGTTGAGGTCGCCCTCGGCGCAGTAGTACGGCCCCGCAGCGAAGATGCCCGCGCCCTCGAACACGCCGGAATGAGCGACGTGCAACTGGTTGGCCATGTAGCCACCCGCCGAAACGCCGGACACGTAGGAATCGGTGATGTCGTACTCCGGCAGGCTGGTGCCCAAGGTGGCCTTGGGTACATATTCGGTACCCAAGGCCACCTTGGGCTCGTCCGCCGCTGCGTTGGCCACGTTCGGCTGTCCGCCGGCGATGATGGCCACCGCGACAACCACCGATGCGACCGCCGCGCCCGCGATTCCGAGTGAGTGCCTGAACTTCATCTGTTCCTCCTGCACCGATGGGGAGGAGTTTTATCGTGCGCAGCGGATGTGTCCCGCACCACAGCGCAGCACGACACTTTTCCGTCGCGGCCCATGTGGTCCGGCTACGTGCGGCACACGCACACTGGAACGTCGTAGTCCATGAAGGACACGAACATCGACGCTGGCGGGACCTCAGCAGATGCGGGGCAGGGGGTCGCCGACGAGGAGGTCCATGATGCGGGTGCCGCCGAAGGTGGTGTTGATGAGCACCATGCCGGGTGGGTCGTCGCCGACGTGGCCAATGATCGCGGCGTCGGTGCCGAGCGGGTGTTGTCGTAGCGCGGCGAGCGCGTCGTTCGCCTTGTCACCGTCCACAATGGCCACCAGACGTCCTTCGCAGGCGACGTAGAGCGGATCGATGCCCAACAGTTCGGACGCACCGCGGACTTCGTCGCGCACCGGAACGGTGTTCTCGTTGACGACGACGGACACCTGCGCGGCCTGCGCGACCTCGTTGAGGATGGTGGCGACGCCGCCCCTGGTGGCGTCGCGCATCGCCCGCACCCCCGGCACCGCGTCCAGCAGGGTGCGGCAGAGGTCGTGGAGTGGGGCGGTGTCGGACTCGAGTTGGTCGGCTTCGATGTCGAGTTCGCCGCGTGCCAGCATGATCGTGATGCCATGGTCGCCGACCGGGCCGGACACGATCACGGCGTCGCCGGGGCACGCGGTCTCGATACCCAACGCGCGGTCCGGGTCGAGCACGCCGATGCCGGTGGTGTTGATGTAGCACCCGTCGCCGGTGCCCTTACCCACGACTTTGGTGTCACCGGTCACCAGCATCACCCCAGCGGCCTCAGCGGCGGCTGTCATGGACGACACGATGCGCCGCAGATCGGCGACGGGGAAACCTTCCTCGAGGATGAACCCGCAGGACAGGTAGAGGGGTGTGGCTCCGGTGACCGCGAGGTCGTTGACGGTGCCGTTGACGGCGAGGTCCCCGATGGTGCCGCCGGGGAAGAACAACGGCGACACCACGAACGAGTCCGTCGTCATCGCCAGGCGCGCGTCCCCCACCGTCAACTGGGCGGCGTCACCGAGCGGTTCGAGTGCCGGGTTGCGGAACGCGTCCAGGAACACCGCCTCGACCAGCGTCTGCGTCGCCTTCCCACCAGCACCGTGCGCCGACGTGATGCGTTCCTCGCGCACCTTCGGTTTACGGCGCCGCGCCTTCTCAATCCGGTCCAGCACCTGCTGCTCCCGGTCGGTGGGCTGATCGGTGCGGGTCGAGACCCGTTCAGACGGGCTCATGGGCGCTGGCCTCTCTGATCCGCGTGCGGGTGAAGCGGCCGTAGTTGTAGTACGCGGCACACGCCCCCTCGGGCGAGACCATGCAGGTGCCGATCGGCGTCTCCGGGGTGCAGGCGGTGCCGAACACCTTGCACTCCCACGGCTTCAACACTCCCTTGAGCACCTCACCGCACTGACACGCCTTCGGGTCCGCCACCCGCACCCCCGGCATCTCAAAGATGCGTTCCGCGTCGAAGGCGGCGAACTCGTCGCGCACCCGCATCGCCGAGTGCGAGATGAACCCCAAACCGCGCCATTCGAAGTACGGCCGCAACACCATCGTCTCCGCGATCGCCTTCAACGCCACGGTGTTGCCAGCCCACGGCACCACCCGCGCGTACTGGTTCTCCACCACACAACGACCCTCCCGCAGTTGCAGCAAAAGCTGATAGATCGACTGCAGAATGTCCAACGGCTCGAACCCCGCCACCACCACCGGCTTGTGATAGTCACCGGCGATGAACTCATACGGCCGGCAACCGATCACCGTCGACACATGCCCCGGCCCGATGAAGCCATCCAACCGCAGGTCCGGCGAGTCCAGGATCGCCTTGATCGCCGGGATGATCGTGACGTGGTTGCAGAACACCGAGAAGTTCTCGATCCCCTCCGCGGCCGCGCGTTTCAACGTCATCGCCGTTGACGGCGTCGTGGTCTCGAACCCGATCGCCATGAACACCACGTGCGTGTCCGGGTTCTGCCGCGCGATCTTCAGCGAGTCCAGCGGCGAGTACACCATGCGGATGTTGGTGCCCTCGGCGTTGGAGTCGAAGAAGTTCCCACCCGAGCCGGGGACGCGCATCATGTCGCCGAACGACGTCATCACCACATCCGGCTGGCTGGCGATGTGGATCGCATCATCCACCCGACCCATCGGGATCACGCACACCGGACACCCAGGCCCGTGCACCAACCGGATGTTCTCCGGCAGATAATCCTCGATGCCATGCTTGTAGATCGTGTGGGTGTGCCCGCCACACACCTCCATGAACTTGTACTCACGGCCCGGTTCACACAGGTTCGCGATCTCGGCCGACAGCGCGCGGGCCTTCTCGGCGTCACGGAACTCATCAACGAAGCGCATCGCGCCTCCTCACCTACTCGATCTGCGAGTCGCGTAACGCGGCCAACTCGTCCTCATACGACTGACCGAGGTCATTCAGAAACGCCAGCGCCGCCGCCGCCTCATCCTCATCGATCTTCGACAACGCGAACCCCACGTGGATCAGCACCCAGTCGCCGGGGACCGGCGGATCATCCGACAGCAGACCGACATTGATCTTCCGCTTGACGCCGCTGACCGCCACTTTCGCCAGGTCAGGCTGCTCGCTGTCGACCTCAAGGACCTCACCCGGAATCCCGAGACACATCGCAGGTCACCTCCTCGCCGCCGATCGGTCGCGTCGGACCACTATCTGTCGAAGTCCTATACCGTTTGACCGTACGACTGTCGGCCGCGACACACAACGTGACGATCGGGTGTCATCGTGTTCCAGACCTGCTGAACTGCGCGAACGCGGACACACGGCGGCGCGGCCGGGACAGGACTATGCTGCCGCCAGAGCGTGGCAGCCGATCGACACAGAGGACGGGACCATGCGCGTGGCGTTCGTCGGCAAAGGCGGCGCGGGGAAGTCCGCGATCGCCGGGGTCGTGGCGCGACTGCTCGCGCGGCGGGGCGAGGACGTCCTCGCGGTGGACTCCGATCCGCTGCCTGGCCTCTCGGTCTCCCTCGGGCTCGGCGTCGTTGAAGCGGTGATCCCCGCAGCCGCCGTCGAAGAGAAAGCCGAGGGTGAGCCCGGCCCCCGGTTCCGGCTCCGACGCGGCCTGACCGCGAGCGGCGCGCTCGATCGCTACGCGCTACCAGCGCCGGACGGCGTCCGGTTCCTCCAGTTCGGCAAGACCCGCGCGTCAGGCGTGCCGCTGATGCGGTCGCAGTGGGCGTTCCGGCAGATCCTCGACGGCCTGCCGCCCGAGCATCCGACGGTCATCGGCGACCTGCCCGGCGGCACCCGGCAGCCGTTCTTCGGGTGGGCCGGATACGCGGACACGGTGGTCGTCGTGGTGCCGCCGACCTCGGCGGGGATACTCTCGGCGCGCAGACTGGCCAAGCTCGCCAGCACCGAGGACGCCACTGCCGCGCCCAGCCGGATCGTCGCGGTGGCCAGCCAGGTCCGCGACGGCAGCGACCTCGAGCGGGTGCGACAGCGCACGGGCCTCGACGTCGTCGGCAGCGTGCCGTGGGACGGGCACGTCCTCGCCGCCGAACGGGAGGGCAGGTCGGTGCTGGACGTCGCGCTGGAGTCTCCTGCCGTGGCGGCGCTCGTCGCGCTCACCGACCGGCTCGCGGCACATCGGCCGACAGCGGCACTCGCGCATCGACAAGGCGGTGCATCATGAAGCTGGCAGTGGTCGGCAAGGGCGGCGTCGGCAAGACGACGATGGCGGCCGTGCTCGCACGCACCCTCGCGCGCGACGGCGCGACGGTCGTCGCGCTCGACTGCGACACCAACCCGAACCTCGGCATCTCGCTCGGCATCGGCGACACCGAGACCGAGCGGCTCATCGGGCTGCGGCAGTCACTCGACGACGGCGACCAGGAACACGCGCCGAGCTGGGAATCGCTGGTCGACGTGTTCGGCAGCGATGCGCCGGACGGCGTGCGGCTCGCCGTGGTCAGCGCCATCGAGAAGCCCGAGCCGGGCTGTCCGTGTTGCGGCCTGTCACCGGAGCAACTGCTGCGGACGGTGGCGTTCGACGAGCAGACCGTCATCGCCGACTTCGAGGCGGGCACCGGCACGCTGACCCGGCTGGCGGAAGGCGCCGTCGACGTCGTCGTGCTGGTCGTGGTGCCGACCGCGAAGTCCGTCGAGGTCGCCCGGCGGGCAGCCGAGCTGGTGGCGGAGAAGCGGCTCGGCAGGCTGGTTGTGCTGGCGAACCAGGTCCGCGACGACGCCGACCGCGAGCTGGTCACCACTGCGTTTCCCGACGTCGACGTCGTGTGCGTGCCACACGACGAGCGCATCGCCGAGGCCGATCGGTATGGGCTCGCGCCGCTCGATCTCGCCCCGGACGCGGACGGCGTGCGGGCCATCGCCGCGCTGGCCGGAACCCTGACGGCCCCGGCGTGACCGGTCAGCCCGCGACGGCGGTGCGGGCTTCCAGCGCGTCGACCAGGGCGTCCACCGCCGCTGGCACCTGCCCGAGAGCCGTACCGGCACGGTCCGCGGCTGGTATCGCGTCGTCGTAGGGGAGCACCCCGAGCAGGGGGACGTCGAACTCACCGCACAGCGCCGTGAAGAACGCCTCGTCGTCGCCGCGTGCCTTGTTGCCGACGCCGAACACCAGCGGGATGCCCAGGTCGGCCGCGAGCGCCGTGGTCCTTGCGGCGGTGATCACCGACTTGCGGCTCGGTTCCATGACGACAAGCAGCACGTCCGCGTACGCGAGCGTGCCGCCGGAACGGCTCAAATGCTCCAAGCCCGCTTCCATGTCGACCAGCGTCACGTCGGCCTGCTCGGCCATCACCTCGGCGAGCAGGCTGCGCACGCTGGCGTGCCCTGCGCAGGTGCAGCCAGCGCCCGCGTCGGTCACCTTGATCGCCGACAACAGCGTCACCCCGGCCGGCGTAGCGACGCCGTAGTCGCGCACCACGTCCGCCGCGGTGGCCGAACCGGCGGCGCCGACGATCAGCGATCGGGGCAGCACCGGCACCGCGTCGGTCCGTTGCTGGTCGAGGCCGAGCGAGACGCCGAGGTTCGGGTTCGAATCGGTGTCGATGGCGAGAACCCGTCGGCCCCGCGCGGCGAACGCCCGCGCGAGCAGCGCGCTCACGGTCGTCTTGCCCACGCCGCCCTTGCCGACCACGCCAAGTTTCATGACCAGCTCCTTCGTGTTGTTCCCACGCTGCGCCAGTCGCAGAATGAGGCCAACGATAGGACGGCTGCCGCCGGTAAGCCAGCGGACGAACCCGGCCGACGACGAAGGGTGCACCATGCGCATCGGTATCGCAGGCAAGGGCGGGGTCGGCAAGACCACGATCGCGGCGACCATGGCCCGGTTGGCGGCGCGGTCGGGCGCGACCGTGATCGCCATCGACGCCGACTCGAACCCCAATCTCGCTCCCGCGCTGGGACTCGATCGGGCGATTGTCGGGCATCCGCTTCCGGTGTCGGTGGTGTCGAAGCGGCTCGACGGTCCCGCGCTCACCGCGACGGTGGACAGTGTGCTCGTCGAGCATGGCACCGCTGGCCCCGACGGGGTGGTGCTGCTGTCGATGGGCGGGCCAGCGCACGCGGGGGAGGGCTGCCTGTGCTCGGCGCACGCCACCGTGGGAGCGGTGTTGGGCGACCTCGATGGCAGCACGGGCGGCCCGGACGACTCCGGTGGCTCCGACAGTTCCGACACTGTGACGGTGGTCGACATGGAAGCGTCGCCGGAACAGCTCAGCAGGGGAACGGTACGCAACGTCGACGTCCTGCTGCTGGTCGCGGAGCCGTACTTCCGCTCGCTGGAGACGGTGCGCAGGCTGGCGCCGCTGGCGGCGGAGTTGTCCATCGCCCGGGTCGCGGTGATCGCGAACAAGCTGCGCTCGGCGGCCGATGGCGAAGCGGTCGCCGAGTTCTGCGCCCGGCACGACCTGTCGCTGCTCGCCAGCGTGCCCTACGACGCCGCCGTGGCCGACGCCGATGTGGCGGGACGCCCGCTGCTGGACGTCGCCCCCGACAGTCCCGCCGTCGCGGCGATCGAGGCGCTTGCGAGGCGGCTGCACGCGGTGAGCACCGCAGGGGGCTGACCGGATCAGCCCCGCTCGCGGGCTGCCGCCTGCGCCTTCTCGGCCAGCGGGCCGAGGGCGTCGTTGATCTCGCCGAGCCGCTGGTTGATGCGCACCACCGACGGCCCGATCCCCGCGGTCTGCGACTCGACCGCGCGCACGCCGAAGGCGACGTTGCCCAGGTAGGTCGACACCACCCGCAGCTTGCGTCCGATCAGGATCAGATACGCCGCGAGCACACCGACGACCAGCGCGATCTCGATGACGGTGAGGGTGACGAGCAGGGCGGTCATGGCGTGCCCCCTCCGCTCGGCGGCCGGCTCCCTGAGCCGTCACCGCCGCCGCTCAGCAGCGCGTCGTGGCGCAGCGCCTCCGCCTTGAGGGCGTCGAGCTGGTCGCCGGTCGAGTCGAGCTGCCAGGACGTCGCCGTGTTGCGGGCGACCGTGGTCGCGGTGTCCCACAATGTGATGACATTGCGCTCCACCGCGCCGACGGCGTTGAGCAGCAACTGGAGCAGGATCACGACCACGACGGCCACCACGAGGCCGACGCCGAGCGTGACCCACCAGAGCACCTGGGTGTCGTCGGAGAGGGCGCGGGTCATCGGTTGCCTCCCAGTGTGTGACGGGCTTCGGTGGCACCGGCGAGGATGTCCTTGGCCGTCGTGCGGGTCGCTTCGAGCTCCCAGAGCACCTCGGTGCGTTCCTGGGTGGTGCGCAGCGACTCCGTGGCGTCCGCTGCGACGGCGGCGATGCGCCGGACGGTCAGGATGATCAGGATCAGCAGGACGGCGACGACCAGCACCACGCCGACGCCGATCACGTACCCCACCCACCAGCCAGTCAGATGGTCAGCCGCGAGGGTCATATCGCACCTCGTCTTCACACGCTGCTGTCCACTAGGTGTGTTGAGCATACACCGGGGTGACAGCCCCCGCTGTCCACTTTCGGTGCCACCGGGTACGCGCTACGGTAGATGTGAACGTCACATACCACGTATCCGGTGACCGACGGAGGCGACAACGATGGTCGCGCAGGCATCCGAACGAACCCCGGCGCAGCGATTGCTCGACGTCCTCGGGCCGGTCGATCAGTTCCACAACCAGGAGGAACTCGGCGACTTCGGCATGCCGACCCGGTCGTCCATGGAGGACATGCTCGACCCGGTCGCGCACACCGACCCGAGCAGACGCATCGGTCCGATGGAGAAGATCCACGTCTTCTGGTTCGCGGGGATGAGCTGCGACGGCTGCTCCGTGTCGGTAACCGGCGCGCAGGCGCCGTCGGTGGAGAGCCTGCTGCTCGGCGCGCATCCCGGACTGCCGCAGGTGGTGCTGCACCACCCCGTGATCAACGTCGAGTCAGGACCGAAGTACATGCGCCCGCACGAGCTTGCGGTGCAGGGCAAGCTCGGCGCGCCCTACGCGATCGTGCTTGAGGGCTCGATCAGCGACGAGACCGTCGCGATGCAGACCGGCGGCTACTGGGTCGGCCAGGGCGAGGAGCCGTGGGGCCCCGATGGCGCGATGCGCACGGTGACCACGGACGAGTGGATCGCGCGGCTCGCGCCCGGCGCGGCGGCGTCGATCGCCATCGGCACCTGCGCCACCTGGGGCGGCATTCCCGCGGCCGCGGGCAACCCGACGGGCGCGATGAGCATGATGGACTTCCTCGGCAAGGACTACCGCAGCGCGTTCGGGCTGCCGGTGGTCAACGTGCCCGGCTGCGCCCCGATCGGCGACAACTTCACCGAGACCGTCGCCGCGATCCTGTACTTCCTGCAGGGCTACGGCCCGCTGCCGGAGTTCGACGAGCTGGGCAGGCCCGCGTGGCTGTTCGGCGAGACGGTGCACCGCCACTGCGTGCGGGGCGCGTACTACGAGGAAGGCGTCTACGCCGACGAGTTCGGCGACAAGGAGTGCCTCGTCGAGATCGGCTGCTGGGGTCCGGTGGTCAACTGCAACATCACCTCGCGCGGCGCGATCAACCACGCGGGCGGCTGCATGAACGCCGGTGGTGCGTGCATCGGCTGCACCATGCCCGGCTTCCCTGACAAGTTCACGCCGTTCTACAAGACGCCGCCGGGATCGACGGTGTCGACGACGGCGTCACGGCTGCTCGGCGGCGTCATCCGGCCGATGCGCAAGTACACCAACGCCCACCTCAACCGCGAGGTGCGCTGGGACCTGCAGAAGGAGACGCCGAGCGGCTGGGCGCGGGAGAAGTCCGAACCGACGAAGCTGGCCGAGATCGGCCACAAGTTCTACGACCGGTTCCGGCGCTCCACCGACACCGGCAACACCAAGACCCCGGCGTGGGGCAAGCGCGACGAGTGGACGACCCGACGGGAGCCAGCCGACGAGGCGAGGCTGCCCGGCGGCGAGTAGGGAGCTGGGTATGTGCTTCAAGAACCTGCCGATCGAGTTCGACGTCAACGGCAACGCGCAGCTCAAACAGGGCATCCCCGACCCGTACGCGATCACGACAAGCCGCCCGAACGTACGGGTCACCGACGCCGAGCGGGAAGCGCAGATCCAGCGGCTGATGGCGGCCAACGGGCACGTCAAGGACATCAACATGGACCCGGTCACCCGGGTCGCAGGGGCGCTGGCGGTCAACGTCACCGCCGACCTCGAGAACCGCACCTATCTCGACGCCCGCTCGCAGGCCACGCTGTTCCGCGGCTACGAGGTCATCCTCATGGGCCGTGACCCGCGCGACGCGATCTTCGTGTCGTCGCGGGCCTGCGGTGTCTGCGGCGGGGTGCACTCGCACTGCTCGGCGTACGCGATCGAGATGGCGATGGGCCTGAAGCCGCCGCCGCTGGGCACGGTGGTGCGCAACATGCAGGAAGCGGCCGAGATGGGTTACGACAACCCGCTGCACCTGTACCTGCTCGCCGGGCCGGACTACTCCGAGTCGGTGGTCAAGGCGGTCAACCCGGAGCTGTGGCCGAAGGCGGAGCAGTGGAAGTGCCCGAACGCCAAGACGCACGGCTTCCGCACCATGGCCGAACTGATGACCGAGCTGAACCCGTTGACCGGCAAGCTCTACCAGGAGGGGCTGGAGTTCACCCGGTTGTCGCGGGAGATGTTCGCCGTGCTCGCCGGGAAGTACCCGCACCCGCAGACCGTGGTGCCGGGCGGGGTGTCGTCCACGGTGACGATGCAGACGCTCAACGAGTACCACTCCAAACTGGGCAGGCTGTTCGACTACGCGCAGCGGATGCTCGGCGTGTGGAACGACATCCCGGACTTCTTCTACGAGTGCGACGAGCGCTACAAGCAGGTGGGTGCGCGGCCGGTCAACCTGATCGACCCCGGTTTCTGGGACGACCCGTTCGCCTACGACGCCACCTACGAGAACTGCAACGAATGGGGCGCGCGGCGCTGGTCGACGCCCGGCGTGATCATCGACGGCGAGCTGGTGACCACCCGGCTCACCGACATCAACATCGGCTGGGAGGAGTTCGTCGAGCACTCCTACTACGAGCAGTGGGCGGGCGACCGCTACACCACCGACCCGCTCGGCAACCCGATCAGCACCTACCACCCGTGGAACAAGCGGACCCTGCCCAGCCCGACCGGCAAGTCGTGGAAGGACAAGTACACCTGGGCCTGCACGCCGCGCTGGGACCGCAACGTCGTCGAGGCTGGCGCCTATGCGCGGCTGTTCACCACGGCCATGGCCGGGTTGCAGCCGCACAACGACTTCATCGAGTCCACGGGGCACAGCCTGCGGATGCGGATTCCCAAGGGGACGTCGCCGCAGTCCGAAGTGGAGTGGACGGTGCCAGCGGCCTGGAACGCGCTGGAGCGCAACCGGGGCAGGGCGTACCACTACCTGTTCTCGCAACTGGTCGGCATGCTGAGCCTGCTGCAGGCGTACGAGCTGTTCAAGCAGGGGGAGCGGAAGGTCGCCGCCGTGCCGCCCGGCGAGCTGGACAAGCACATCCCGGACGGTGAGCGTGTCGGCATGGGCTGGTGGGGCGCTGGCCGGGGCTGGCTCACCCACCACCTCGTGATGGACGGCGGCAAGATCGCCAACTACCAGATCTGCACCCCGTCGACCATCAACGCGTCGCCGCGCGACCCGTGGGATCAGCCGGGCCCGTACGAGGAAGCGGTGATGAACACGCCGATCATCGAGGACCCCGACCCGGAGAAGTTCACCTCCATCGACATGCTGCGAACCATCCGCAGCTTCGACCCGTGCATGCCATGCACCACGCACGTGCACACCGGCGCTGGCACGGTGATGCGCGAGGTGAACACCTGCTCCTGCGGCGCGGACTAGCGCGGGCCAGCGGGACCGGCACGCGATGACGGTGTTCGTTGGTGGGGCTGGCGAGCTGTTCCAGGGCGATCTTGACCTGGGGCGGCGCGCCGCGGAGCGCTTGGCCGTGGCGCTGAGCGACGACAGCGACGACAGCAGCGGCGTGGGCGCCGGCGGCATCGTTGTCGAGGAACTGCACTACGGTGCTGTCGCGGTGGCGCAGCGGCTCGCCGAGCTGCGGCCATCGTCGTTCGTGCTGGTGGGCGCGATCGCCCGTGGCCGGGAACCCGGCACGGTGCTGCGCCGCGCGGTGACGCCGCCGGTGCGCGAACCCGCCGAGATGCAGCGGGCGGTGGAGCAGGCGGTGACCGGGTACGTCGACCTGGACCTGATCCTCGACGTCGCCGCCGCCTTCGGCGCGCTGCCCGAGCACACGGTGTGCGTCGAGGTGGAACCAGCGAGCACCGAGCCGAGCGAACATCTCTCCGACGTCGGTGAGCGCGCCCTCACCGAAGCCGTAGCGCTGGTGCGCGCGGAGCTGGCCGCCACGGCGGGCCGCTGAGATCACGGGGCGGCGTCGGCGTAGAAGCACGCGCTGGCGTGGCCGTGCCGGTCGATCAGCGCGGGCGCCTCGTCGGCGCAGCGTTCGGTTGCCTTCCAACAGCGGGTGCGGAACCGGCAGCCGCTGGGCGGGTCGATGGCACTTGGCAACTCGCCGGTGAGCCGGATGCGTCGTCGGCGTCCGCGCAGCGCGGGGTCGGTCACCGGCACCGACGACAACAGCGCTTGGGTGTAGGGATGGGTGGGGCGGCGGTAGATGTCCTCCCGCGTGCCGGTCTCGACGATGGTGCCGAGGTGCATCACCGCCACGCGGTCGCAGGTCTGGTGCACCGCGGCGAGGTCGTGGGCGATGAACAGGTACGCCAGCCCGATGTCGGTGCGCAGCCGGTCGAGCAGGTCGATGATCTGCGCCCGGATCGAGACGTCCAGTGCCGACACCGGCTCGTCCAGGATCAGCAGTTCGGGGTCGAGCGCGAGCGCGCGGGCGATGCCGATGCGTTGCCGTTGGCCGGTGGAGAACTCGTGCGGGAACCGGGTGGCGTGCCTCGGGTCAAGCCCGACGGTGCGCAGCAGCTCCGCGATCCGTTCCCAGCCACCGGACCGCCGATAGGCGCCGTGGATGCGCAGCGGCTGCGCGATGATCTCGCCCGCGCGCATCCTCGGGTTGAGCGAGGCGTACGGGTCCTGGAACACGATCGACATCGCCCGCCGCGCCGTCCGCAGCTCCCGTTTGCTCGCGTGGGTGATGTCGACGTCCCGGAACACGATCCGCCCGCTGGTCGGTTCGAGCAGCCGGACGATCGTGCGCGCCAGGGTGCTCTTGCCGCAGCCGGACTCGCCGACGAGCCCGAGCGCCTCGCCAGCGCCGAGCGTGAGGCTGACGTCGTCCACCGCCCGCACCGTCGCGCCGCGCCCGTCGGGGAAATGCTTGACGAGGTGGTCCACCCGCAGCACCGGTTCGGCGGTCATGACGGCCACCCGTCCAGCCGGGGCAGCGCGGCGAGCAGTTCCGTCGTGTACGGATCGCGCGGCGCGTGAAAGATCTGCTCGGTCGTGCCGGTCTCTCGTACCCGCCCGGCGTACATCACCACCACCCGCTCCGCCAGCTCGGCGACGACACCGAGGTCGTGGGTGATCAGCACGCACGCCGCCCCGGTCAGCTCCCGCGCGGAGCGCAGCACGTCGAGAATCTGCGCCTGCACGGTGACGTCCAACGCTGTCGTCGGCTCGTCCGCGATGAGCAGCGCTGGCTGGTTCGCGATGGCCGCCGCGATCACCGCGCGCTGCCGCATCCCGCCGGACCACTGGTGCGGGTACTGCCTGGCGCGCCTGCGGGGCTCCGGCACGCCGACCAGATCGAGGACGTCGAGTGCGCGCTCGTCCGCCTCGGCGGCCGACAGCTCTGGGTGGTGCGCCCGGATCGCCTCCGCGACCTGGTCGAGCACCCGATAGGACGGATGCAGCGACGTCAGCGGGTCCTGGAACACCGTGCTGATGCGGCTGCCCCTGATTCGGCGCAGCGCGCGGCGGCCCAGCCGGAGCAGATCCTGACCGTCCAGCATCGCGGTGCCACGCACGATCCGCGCCGAACGCGGCAGCAGGCCGAGCACCGCCAGCATCGCCACCGTCTTGCCCGATCCGGACTCGCCGACGATGCCGACCGTCTCGCCGGGATAGACGTCCAGGTCGATGCCGTCGACAGCGCGCACGGCGTCGCGCCCGGTGCCGAACTCGACCACAAGGTCCCCGACCGACAGCAGCGGCGCGTCGCTCATCGGCGGCCCCCGAGGACGTCGGTGATCGCGTCGCCGAGCAGGTTCAGCCCGAGCACCGCGAGCAGGATCGCGAGCCCGGGAAACAGCGGCAGCCACCACGCCACCCGCAGAAACCGCTGGGCCTCGTTGGCCAGGTAGCCCCAGCTCATCGCGTTCGGATCGCCCAAGCCGAGGAAGCCGAGGCTGGCTTCGATCAGGATCACCTGCGCGAGGATGAGCCCGAGCAGCGCGATCGCGGCGGGCAGCGCGTTCGGCAGGATCTCCCGGACGACGACCCGTGCGTTGGACGCGCCGTGCGCCTGCGCCGCGGCGACGAACTCCCGTTCCTTGAGCGAGAGCACCTCGGCGCGCACCACCCGTGCCAGCATCGGCCACGACGTGAACCCGAGGACAAGCACCAGCCGATCGACACCGGGCCCGAAGAACGCGATCACCACGATCGCGAGGAAGAACCGCGGCAGCACCTGGAACGCCTCGGTGAGCCGCATCAGCACGTCGTCCGCCCAGCGCCCCGCGTAGCCGGACACCGCGCCCACCAGCGAGCCGATGAGCAGCACAAGCACGCCGACCGTGCCCGCGACGACCAGCGACGTCCTGGTGCCGTAGAGCACGCCCGAGTAGAGGTCGCGGCCGAGCGCGTCGGTGCCGAGCGGGTGCGCCGCCGACGGCGGGTGCAGCACGGGGCCGTCGATGCCGAACGGGTCGTACGGGGCCAGCGCAGGCGCGAACACCGCAACGACCACCAGCGCCCCGGTCAGTGCCGCGCCGAGCAGCCCGGACGGCGTGGTGAGCACCCTGCGCAGCACGCCGATGCGCTGCCGTCCTTCGGGGCCGGCAGGCTCGAACGGGACGCCGTCAGCGGTAGCGGACACGGGGATCCAACCAGGCGTAACAGAGGTCGGTGATCACGTTCGCCACCACGACGGTCACTGCGACCAGCAGGAAGATGCCGAGCACGATCGGCACGTCGCGGTTCTGCATGGCAGTGACGAGCAGCCTGCCAAGCCCTGGCCAGCCGAACACCACCTCGACCACGACCGCGCCAGCGACGAGGTGCCCGATCCGGCCGCCGATGATCGTCACGACGGGCGACAGCGCGCGCCGCAGCCCGTACTTGACCACGACCGTCGCCTCGCCGAGCCCTTTGGCGCGCGCCATGCGGACGTGGTCGCTGTCCAGCTCGTCGCGCAGTCCCACCCTGGTGAGCCTGCCGACGGCGGCGATCTCCTGGGAGGCGAGCACGATCGCGGGCAGCGCCAGGTGGTGGGCGACGTCGGCGAGGTGCGCGATCCCGGTGGCGTCGCTGCTCGCCGTGCTCATGCCCTGCACCGGGAACCAGCCAGCGCCGAGCGCGAGCGTCAGGATGGCGAGCTGTCCGAGCCAGAACACCGGCGCGGCGTAGAGTGTCAACAGCGCGCCGTTGACGGTCAGGTCGGGCAGGCGGCTGCGCCGGGTGGCGGTGAACATGCCCGCCAGCAGGCCGGTGACGGTGGACAGCAGTAGCGCCGCGCCGGTGAGCAGCAGCGTGGCTGGCACCCGCTCCAGCAGGACGTCCAGCACCGGCCTGCCCTGCACGTAGGAGACGCCGAAGTCGGCGGTGAGCACGTTGCCCGCGTAGGTCAGCGCCTGCTCGTGCAGCGGCTCGTCGAGGCCGAACTTGTCGCGCATGAACGCGTAGTACTCGGCGTCCCCGTGCTCGCCGGCCAGCGCGAGCACGGGGTCACCTGGCGCGAGGTGGATGAGCAGGAAGCTCGCCAGCAGGATCGCGGCGATCGTGGGGACCAGCTGCGCGATCCTGCGGACGGCGTAGCCCCAGCTCACCGCGTCGTCCTAGCTCGCCTCGCAGTGGGCGGCCGCTGCGAAATGCCCGGAGTGCGAGAACCCGCCGCACCGCTTGTTGTACACCCTGGTCGCGGTGGTCTCGACCAGCCACGCGTACGGCATGTCGGCCACCAACTGCTCCTGCAGCCGCCGGTACGCGGCCTGCCGCTCCTCGTCGCCGACGGTGCTGCGTGCCTCCTCGAACAGCGCGTCCACCTCGGGGTTGCGGTAACCGGCGGCGTTGGAGAACGGCACCGGACCGATGTTCGACGACAGATACATCCGCTTCACGCCGATCTCCGGGTCGTTGCCGTTGCAGTACGAGATGACGTTGGTGTCGAACTTCCGCTCGGTGAAGACCTTCTCCACGAACACCGACGACTCCAGCGGGCGCAGTTCGACGTCGGCGCCGATCTTGGCCAGCTGCGCGCGGAGCAGTTCGCCGTAGTCGGCGAAGTCCGGGAAGTGCAGGAAGTCGAACGCCAGCGGGGTGCCGTCCGTGACGCCGTCGACGCCCTTGGCGACGCGAGTGTCCTCGCCGTCCTCGCGCACCCAGCCCGCGTCGTCGAGCAACTGCTCTGCGCGCGCCGGGTCGTGGCTCGGCATGCCGTCGAGGTTCGCGGCGTGGGCGAACGAGATGCCGCTCGAGATCGGCGCTTCGGCGACCTTGCCCTGTCCGAACTGGACGCGGTCGAGGAACTGCTGCTTGTCGATCGCCAGCGCGATGGCCCGCCGGGTGTCGACGTCACCGAACATCGGCCGGTCCAGATTGAACGTGACGGTCATGATGCAGTTCGCGCCGCCAGGGTTGACGCTGGTCTCGAGGAACTCGAACCGGCCGTCTGCCCTGAGCCGTTCCAGGTCGGGACCCGGCACGCCCCACAACCACTGCACCTCACCGGACTCCAGCGCGACGACCTGGTTGGACTCCTCGGGAATCACTCGCATCACGACGCGGTCGAGGTGCGGCAGGTCCGGCTTGAAGTAGTTCTCGTTGGCGGCGAACCGGATCTCCGCGTCCGGCCGGTAGCGCTCCAGGGTGAACGGTCCCGTCCCGACCGGCTTGCGGTTGGCCGGGTTCTCCAGCGGGTCGGTGCCTTCGTAGACGTGCTTGGCCACGATGGGCGCCTCGGTGACGTCGAGCTGTTGCAGCAGCGGGCCGTACGGCTCGTCGAAGACGAACTCGACGGTGTGCTCGTCTGGGGTCTCGATCCCGCTGAGCGCTTCGCCGAGGGAGGCCTGGGTGCGGGAGTGGTACCGCAGCAGCACCTCCTCGAAGGCGAACGTGACGTCCGCCGAGGTGAATGGCTCGCCGTCGTGCCACGTGACGTCGTCGCGGAGCTGGAAGACGTAGCGCGCGCCGTCGTCCGCGACCTCCCAGGACTCGGCAAGCTCCGGTTGTGGCGTGCCGTTCTCGTCGAGGCGGACGAGTCCGTTGTAGAGCAGTTCGGCGGCGGTGTGGGTGGCGCCGCTTGTGGTGATCGCGGGGTTGAGGTGGTCGGGGTCGGCGCTGATCGCCACGACGAGGGTGCCGCCCTTGGTCGGCTCGCCATCGCCTTGCTGCGCGGCGGGATCAGTGTCGTCGGCCGCGCAGGCCGTGGCGAGCAGGGCCGCGCAGATGGCGATGGCGATGGCGGCGGTCGTCAGACGGCGGGGGCGTCGGGACGATCGGGCGGTGTGATGGGCACTGGCGCGGCGACGGGCCATGGTGACCTCCGCGGTCCGGCGGGACGGATGAGATTATTGGCGTGCCGATAATCAGGTCGAATGAAACGAGTGTCCGCTTCGGCCAATGACCCGAGTAAGTGACTGCTGCATATACCGAGCTGATCTCGCCCAATCGGCCTAGCGATCGTGCGGCGTCGCCGAGTGCTCGTCCGGGGCGAGGACGTCGAGCACGCCCAGGTTCTGCGGCCGCACCGCGATACGATGTCCCTGGTCAGTGCGGATGGTCAGCGAGCCGTCCGACAGCACGTCGACCGCCGTTCCCGTCACGTGCGGGCCAGCCGGACCCAGCGGGATCATTCGCGCGCACACCCTGCGGCCGAGCGTGTCGCAGCGGGCGCGGTAGTCCGCGAGGACGTCGGCGGGCTCCGCCGCGAGCCGGTCCTCGATCGCCCGCACGGCGCGTGCGAGTTCCGCCGCACGGGGGCCTGCAGCGCCCTCGACGTCGCACCGGAACACGGTCAGGACCAGCCACCGCACGCCGGTCGGGCCGAGCTCCACCCACGCGCCGACCGCGCCCGCGCGCCCCCGCGCGGTTCGCACCTCGTCCGGCCACGTGATCGCCGGGGCGTCGGCAGGGTCGGCTGGCCGGACGAGGTCGGCGAGCGCGGTCACCGCCACCGCGTAGATCCAGCCCTCCCGCGCCACGGGCAGCTCGGGGCGCAACACCAGCGAGAAGCAGACGTCGCGGTCCGGGTCGACCGTCCAGGGCAGCCCGCCCCTGCCGCGCGGGGACACCTGGTATCCGGCCGTCACCACCGACCCGTGCGGCGCGCCCTCCCGCGCCCAGCCGAGCGCCACGCTCTCGGTGGACAGCACGGCGGGATAGCTCCGCAGCTGCCTGCCGGGCAGCTCGGCCGCCAGCGCTGCTTCCGCGAGGTCGTCCCCGATGCCCATGCGCCTGTCCGCACCCATGCCCTGACCGCCTAGCCCCACCGCTGAGCGCCGTCGAACGCGCCGTCGAACTCGGCCGCGACCGAGGTGAACGTGTCCCGCAGCCGCATCCACTGCGGCACATGGAAGTGGATCATCGCGGACGACACCGTACGGCGGAACTCACTCGCGGCGGCGTCCCTGGCGTCCCCGCCATCCCTGGCATCTCTGGCCGCTAGGGCTGCCAGCGTGCTCCGGATCAGCGTCGTCATGGCGTCCGGCGGCACTTCGAGCAACCCGCCGAGCCACGCCTCCGCCAGCGCCGTCGCCACGTGCGGGCGGGCGAGCTGGCCGTCGATCCACGCGCCCGCCGCGGCGCGCCGGTCCGGCTCGGAGACGTCGGCCCAGCGAGACAGCTCCTCTCGCAGCAGCGGCGGCCAGGCGTCCTGGTCGAGGGTGTCGAGGACCTCGGGCAGTGGGCACGCGCTGTGGCCGAGTCGGTCCAGCACGCCAGTGGCCTGCGTCCGCACCGGCTCTGCGGCATCGGGCACGCCGAGCGCCTGCATGGCGGCGAGCCGGGCATGGTCGGGATGTGCCGCGCGTTCGCAGGCCAGCGCGAGGTTCGCCTTGGCCATGGCGTACTCGCCCGGCCGCACTCCGCGCGGGTTGGCGGCCACCGCGAGCGTGAAGCCCTCGATCGCCCGCTCCGGCTCGTCCAGCGCGAGGTGGGCCAGCCCCGTCAGGTTCGCCACCGCGCCGCGCGCCGCCACGTCGCCCGTGGCCTCGGCGTGCGCCGACGCCGGGGACAGCGCGTCGAGGGCAGCGCGTGGCTCTCCGGTGGCCAGCAGGCTCGCCGCCGTCTCCCGCGCGGTCGCCGCCGCCTCGGCGTGCGCCTGCTCCGGGTCGAACAGCGTTGCCGCCAGCCGGAACCACTCCAGCGCCCGTACCTCGTCCTGGCGTTGTCGACATACCAAGCCGAGATTGAACACGGCGGCGCCGCGCTCCAACGGCAGTTCCGCGTCGGCGAAGCATCGCTCGGCCAACGCGAAACACTCCTCGGCGCGGTCGAGGTCGCCGGTGAGCCGGTGCGTCGCGCCGAGCGTGTTGAGCGCCTTGGCGTGCTCCACCGGCATCCGCTCGGGACCGAACAGCTCGGTGGCGCGGGTCAGCGCGGCGCGCGCTTCGTCGAGCTGGTTGGCCGCGGCCAGCAGTCCGCCGAGATGGAACTGCGCGGTCGCGTGCTGCACCGGGTACTGCTCGGCCGGGTATCGCGCCAGCCGGTCGCGAAGCTCGACAACCGGGTCGGTGCTGGGATCGGTGGCTCGCATCAGCGGTACCCTTCAGCGATGACGGTGCTGGTCGCCGGGGTGGGCAACGTGCTGCGCGGGGACGACGGCTTCGGCGTCGTCGTCGCCGAACGCCTGCAGGCGCACGCCGTGCCGGACGGGGTGCGGGTGGTCGAGACCGGCATCGGCGGACTGCATCTGGTGCAGGAGCTGATGGCGGGCGCGGACGCGCTTGTCGTCGTCGACTCGATCGACCTCGGCCGGGAACCGGGCACGGTGCTCGTGGTGCGGCCGGACATCGCCGATGTCGTGTCGCTGCCGCTGCTCGCGCGCAACGATCAACTGGCCGACGTTCACTACGCCACCCCGGAACGCGCGTTCATGCTCGCGAGCGCGCTCGGCGTGCTCCCGAAACAGACCTGGGTGGTCGGCTGCCAGCCGGTCGACGCCGAGAGCGTGGCGCGGGAGCTGCATCCGGACGTCGCCGCCGCGGTCGACGTGGCCATCGCCGAGGTGCGCGCCCTGGTGCGCTGCTGCGGCGTCGACTGGCCGTAGCCGGGCGTCAGCGCTGCTCAGCCGAGGCGACAAGGTGATCGAGCAGGGTCTCGTTCGGCGTCTCGACGTCGTGCTTGCGCAGATGCTCGGCGAGCTTCTCGCGCAGCTCCGGTTCGGACTCGGCCGTGATGTGGGCGCCGCAGCTTGGCGCGCCCGCGTCGCGGCAGCGAAAGTCGTAGCTCATTCGTGATCACACCCCGCTTGGTGTCCGGTGCTCGGCGAGCACGGTGGTCAGCTCGCGGTGCACGGCGACGAGCTCGGTGTTGACGTCGACCAGCACGGGCTCCAGCGGCTCGACCCGTCGGGCGATCGAGCGCAGCCCGACGTTGATGGTGCCGAGCGTGAACAGCGTCTTGCGCAGCAGGAACAGGATCGTGATCAGCACGAGCGCGAGCGCCACGACGATCAGGCCGGTCGCGATGAGGGTGAGCACCACAAGGGTCGTCGTCATCGGGGGGCTCCTCGGAGCAGGCCGGCGACCGCGCCGACGTAGGTGCGCAGGCGGTCGGCCACCGACGCGGTCAGGCTGCGGGTGTCGTGCAGCGCGGGCACGGGCGCCAGATTCTCGGTGATCCGCACGCCGTTGTCGAGGACGTCGCTGGCGTAGTCCTTGATCTCCCGCAGGCGTCGCAGCACCATCACCGACAGCGCAAGGACGAGCGGGATGACCACGAGAAAGAGCACGGCGACGCCGATCCACCACAGGATCGCGCCACCGGTGGAGAGGTTGTCCATAAGGCACCTCGCGACACGCTCGGCGGTTGACCTCCCGAGTGTACTATGTGTGGCTTGCATGTACCTGCCACGAAAGCGGGACTACCGCCACCCGTCCGGCGGCGAGGGCTGCAGCTCGACCAGCACCGGCCCCGGCGGCGGGTGCGGCGCTGCCTCCTCCTGCTCGGCCTCGATCCCGACGAACCCGGGAAGGTGCTCGCGCAGTGCCTGCTCGATGCCGTCGGAGAGTGTCATCGCCGACGCGGTGCACCCCGCGCAGGCGCCCGCGAGTCGCAGCCGCACCACACCGTCGGTGACGTCGAGCAGTTCGACGTTGCCGCCGTGCGAGTGAATGTAGGGCCGGATCGCGTCGAGCGCGCGTTCGGCGGCCTCGTGTGCGTCCACGCCGATGCCGTAGGCGTCGAACAACCAGGCCACCGCGTCGTTGCCGTCGCACAGCGAGGCGAGCGTGTCGTCGTCGAGCTGGCTGGTCAGACTGGTGAGCGCGTGCCGATGTAGCGTGTCGATTCCGTCCAGTAGCTCGAAGACCATCGCGCGGTCGCCGTCGGCCAGTCCCTCGACAGCGCGCAGCAGCTCCTCCATCCGTGCCAGCAGCGGCTCGAGGGAGTCCATGGTCCGAGGATAGTGCCTGAACAGGCGACTGGCTTGGCGTCGAGCGGTACGATCAGGGCGAATCCCGCTGGCGACCGGCGAACGAGAGGCGGTGTGCTGTCATGGATGAGTTGCACGAGCCGAAGTCGGAAGCTCTGCGTGCCCTGTTCTGGCGCGACGAGATCCTGCAGCTGATGTTCTGGGTCAAAGGCGAGGGATTCGGCGACGCCGTGGACGCGGAGCTGCTGGAGCGGTTCCTCGGGGTGCGGGCCGAGGTGGGACTGACGTATCTGGACCGGCTCGGCGACGAGGGGCTGATCGAGCGGGATGCCACCGGGCGCTACCGGCTGACGCCAACCGGGCACGAGCAGGGCGCGCGCGTGTTCGCGGCGGAGTTCGCCGAGATCACCCAGCCTGGCCACGGGGAATGCGGGCCGGACTGCTGGTGTCATATGTCGGCGGACGAGGCGGAAGCGTGCCTGGCCGAACGCGGACAGCCGGTGGACAACAGGTCAGGGAGTTGAGTGTGCCGATGCCACGCGCGAGCGACGATCCGCTCGCTGGTGTGCCCCGCAATTTTCAGCGGCCCTGCTTGCTGCTGCTGATCGGAGAGAAACCGTCCCATGGTTACGACCTGCTGGAGCGGCTCCGCGAGCTGGGCTTCAAGCAGGCCGACCCCGGGATGCTGTATCGGTCGCTGCGGGCGATGGAGCAGGAAGGGTTGGTCACCTCCGACTGGGAGACCTCCGACCTCGGCCCGCGTCGCCGCACCTACGTGCTCACCGAGGAGGGCCGCGACTGGCTGCACGCATGGGCGGGCAGCCTGCGCGAGACCGAGCGGATCCTGCGGTTGTTCATCTCGCGGTACGCCGCGTTCGTGGGTGAGGACTCCCGCCAGGGCTGAGCGGCCTCGGGGCCGTTCGGCGAGCGGCTGTCGCGGATCGGCGCCTGTCGCGGATGTTGATCAACATCCTGCGGCCGGTGACCACCGAGAGCGGACGAAAGAGCCTGTTGCGCTTTGGCCGGTGAAGCCGGAGTGCCGTGCATCGTGATCGCTGTTGGGCTTAGTTGATCTACTTTGCTCCGTGGCTGACCATCAGAACCGGACAATCGGAACGATTTTTGGCAACTCAGGGAGCAAAGTAGATCAACTTCTTTCGCGACGCGGCACTCAACTCCGAAAGCGCAACAGGCTCGAAACCGGCATTTTCCTGCAACACCGCGCGGGTAGTTGATCAACATCGAACCACGTGTGGACGCTCGGGCCTCGAGCGGGCGACGTGACACCGACGATGACGACCTTCCGGCCGCCGAAACGATCGGTCAGCGGGGCGGACGAGCCACGTCGATCCGCGCCGTGGCGGTGCGAGTGGTCTTCGAGTCGATCAGCCACCAATCGATCGCCAGGGCGTCGGAGCTGACCTCGTCCGGCACATCGACCCGCATCGCGAACCGGGCCGCCTCGCCGGGAGTCAGCGTCCCCACCTGGTCGCAGTTGAGCCGCCAGGTGTCGTACACGATCGGCTTGCCGAGCTTGGCATTCGACGTCTCGGTCCACGGTGACAGCAGTTGCCGGAAGCCGGGGCAGGGTGTCGGGTCGATGGCGCTGTCGCCCGTGTTCGCGAGGCGCACGACGTACTCCAGCGTGCTGCCGGGCCGGGCCGTTCGCGCGGGCTCGATAGTGATCTTCAGGTGCGCGAACCGGCTCGGTGGGTCCGGGGCGGCGTTGTCGCGGTACCACGACCCGATCCGGATGCCACACGATGATGTGAGCTCGCTGTCGAGGGACATCCGGGTCCCGTCGTCGAAGACGAGACGCACATCCTGGTAGTCGTAGACGGCGGTCTGGTCGCCACAGGCCAGGGCGGTTTCGATCACCACTGTGCCGGTCTCGCCCGGGTCGATGGTCGCGGGCCGCTCGTGCCGCTTGAGGTCGAAGAACGTGCCATGCTCGACGGGAATGGCCGTCAACTCGGCGTCGGCCGAGTGGTCGCGGCCCAGCAGGGTCGGGTAGCCGCCGAGACTGCATCGAGCGCTGCCCGCGTTACGGACGTTGACCCAGGTTCCCACGTGCCCGGTGGCGCCTTCCATGGTGAGGCCGTCGAGCCGGAGATCGGACGGCGCACACGGTGCGGTGGGCGCGCGGGTCTCGCGCGGCGGGCGCTTCGCCGGCTGGTAGTCGGTCCGGTCACTCCACGGGACCACGGACACGGTGGGCGTCGGTGACGATGCGAGACCGGGTGTCGCGGGGGAGGAGCGGCTGTTCGATGGCAGGCACGCTGCCAGCAGCACCCCGGCGCCACCCACCAGCAGGAGAGTGGCGGCAGCGGCTGCCACGACCGGCGCGCGACGGCGGCGCCCGCGAGCCGGGGTGTCCACAACATCAACACCTTTGGTGTGACGCCATATCGGGTGGACGTCTGAGCCGGCCATCGGTTGTCAGAGAATTGTCCCGGATTCGTACTGGCGTCCGGATCGGCCGTGAATGCCGTTGGTCATCGTCCGGCTCCGGCTACAGCGCCGTGAGCACCTCCCGGGCCGCGCGGTGGCCGGAGCGCACGGCGCCGTCCAGGTAGCCGGTCCAGTACGTCGACGTCTCCGTGCCCGCCCAGTGGATACGGCCCACCGGCTGGCGGATCGCGGGGCCGTAGCCGAGCAGCAGTCCCGGCGGGCCGAAGGCGACGGGGCAGCCGCGGGACCAGACGTCGTTGTCCCAGCGACTGAGCACGAAGTCGGTCGGCTCCAGCGCCCGTGGACCGAAGTACGTCGCGAAGTTGTGCAGCGCTTCCCGGCGGATCGTCGCGACGTCGGCGTCGTCGAGGGCGCGAGCGTGGTCGGCTTCGATGAAACCCATGAGCGCGCCGGGAGCGCCGTCGTGCGGGGTGTTGTCGAAGGTCACCTGCACCGGGCCGGTGTCGCTGACGGCCTGACCGGCCAGCCCGTCGGCGCGCCAGAACGGCTCCGGATACGTGGCGACGACCTTGGTGACCGATCCCATGGGGAAGCGCTGGGTGAGCTGGTCCCGCGCGGCGGGCATCGGCGGGTCGTAGGTGATGCGCGCGGCCAGCGGGGGAGGGACTGCCACGACCACCCGCCGTGCGGTGACGGTGCCCGCGTCGGAGACGACCCGCACGCCGTCGGGTACCTGGACGATGCGTCGCACCGGCGCGTCGAGCTGGACCCGGTCGCCGAGCTCGGCGGCCATGCGTTCGGGGACGAGCTGCGAGCCGCCGATGAAGCGGTACATCTGCGCGCCCCCGGTCGTGCTCACCAGCCGCTCGATGTTTCCCGGTTGGTTTTCGTTGCCCGCCCTGGCGATGTAGGCGAGCACGTACAGCAGCGACAGGTCCCGGGGTTCGGCGGAGAAGATCGCCTTGGTGGCGACGTGAAGCAGGAACCGCCCGCCCTCGGTCTGGGTGTGCTGCTGGATCCAGGTGTGGAACGTCTGGCTGTCCCATTCCTCGGCGTTGCCCGCCTGCCAGGGAGCGTCGACCGGCACCTGCGAGGCGTGCTCGTTCAGGAGCTGGATGGCGACGCCCGCTTCGGCGGCGCCGGTGGGATCCGGCGGGATGGGACCGAGGGGACCGGATGCGCTGTAGCGGGTGCGCTGCCCGTCGCGATAGTAGACGTAGTCGCCGGTGTCGTAGGTGCGGTAGGTGCCGACGTCGAGCTCGGCGGCGAGGGCGGCGATGCGGTCTTGCGTGGGGCCGATGAACTCCGCACCCAGCTCGGTGGTGTCACCCGTGCCGAGGCGGTGGCCGAGGATTCTGCCACCGACCCGATCGCGCGCCTCCAGCACCAGGACGGACCGACCGGCACGGCTGAGCTCGCGGGCCGTGGTGAGTCCGGCGAGCCCGGCGCCGATGACGACGACGTCGGCCCTGTCGTCGGCGGGTTTGTTGCCGGCAGGGTGGGCGGCGGCGCTGCCGGGCGTGGCGACACCGGCCGCGGTCGCGGCGGCGCTGCCGAGAAACACACGTCGACTGAGAGCTGACACAGCGAAACCTCCGTTGATCGCTTCCCACCTCAGGCGGTCGTGACCGCGCTGGCGCTCACCGACGACGCGATTCGCTTGGCGTCGATGGCGATTTCGCGGAACATGCCGCTGAGCGGGTTGGTGTAGCCGATGAAGTGCAGGCCCGGGGCGTCCGGGCGGGTCGTTCTGCCGTGCACGCGCGGATGACCTCGGGCGTCGAGCACACCGAGATGGCCGACCAGATCCTCCAGGCCGCGCCGGTAACCGGCGGCGATGATCACCGCGTCCGGGGTGAGCACGCTGCCGTCTGTCAGGCGCACCGCTTCGCCGTCGAAGCCCGCGAGGGCGGCGACGGGTTCGACCTTTCCGACGCGGACCGCGTCGATCAGGCCGACGTCGAGGATCGGAATCTGGCCCCGGCGGGCCCGGGTGACCAGCCCCGGCCCAGGGTCGGGGAGGCCCTTGTCGGAGAGGTCCGGCACCTGGAACTTGCGACCGATCTCCGCGAGACGGTCCGCGATCGCGGCAGGCACGCGACGCAAGGCGACACCGGTGAGCTGGGTCGGGATCGGACCGAGCGCGCGTCGCAAGAGGTACGGCGGCGTGCGCACCGCGAGCCGCACCCGCCCGGCGCCGTGCTCCACGAGGTCGACCGCGATCTCCGCGCCCGTGTTGCCCGGTCCGACCACGAGCACGTCCTTGCCCGCGTACGGGCGGCCGTTGCGGTAGTCGCTGGCGTGCAGGAGTTCGCCGGTGTAGTCGTCGATGCCTGGAACGTCGGGCAGCACCGGCGTGTGGTTGTAGCCGGTCGCGACGATCACCGCGTCGGCGTGCTCGTCGCCCAGCGATGAGCGCAGCACCCAGCCTTCGGGGGCGCGTGCCACCTTCTCGACGGTGACGCCGGTGCGGACGTCGATGCCGTGGTAGGCGGTGTATGCCTCCAGGTAGCGGATGACGCCGTCGCGGGAGACCCAGGGACCCTCCGCTCGGGGAATCGCCATGCCGGGGAGGCCGGACAGCCATCGCACCGTGTGCAGGTGCAGCCGGTCGTAGTGGCGGCGCCAGCTCGACCCGACGTCGTCGCCGCGCTCGAACACGGTGGGACGCACGCCTTTCGCCCGCAACGCCGCCGCGGCGGCGAGCCCGGCTGGCCCCGCGCCGATGATCGCGACCTGGTGCCGGTCCGCCTCAGTCACGGCAAACTCCTTCGCAGAAAGTGAACATGAGTCATGTTTGCTAAACTCTGCACCCATGAGCCGCCGGAGCGCAACCCCCACCCGGGAACCACAACGGCGATCGCCGTCCCAGCGACGGAGCCGCGAACGCGTGGCGACGATCCTCGACACCACGGCGGACCTTGTGGTGGCCGACGGTGTCGACGCGCTCAGCACCCGCCGGATCGCCGAAGCGGCTGGCGTACCGGTCGCCTCGATCTATCAGTACTTCGCCGACAAGGAAGAGATCATCCTGGAGCTGGTCAAGCGCGACACCGCGGAGATGGACGAGGACGTCGCCGCCGCCGTGGGCGCGCTCGACGCGCTCAACGTCCGCAGCGTCGTCACCGCCACCATGCGGGCGTTCCTCGACGTCTACGCGCGTCGCAAGGAGTTCGTGGCCATCTACTTCCACGGCCGCAGCAACCGCGCGGTGATGGAGTTCTGTCGCGAGCACAACGAACAGATCGCGGCGAGCCTGCACGCCGTGATGTGGGAGGCGGGGTTGTTGACCGAGGACGCCGACCTGGCTCGGGGCCGGTTTGCCGTCGAGATCGGCGACCGGATCCTTGAGCAGGCGTTCCGTGACAGCTTCACCGGGGACCAGCGCGTCATCGACGACGGCATCGAGTTGCTCGTCGGCTATCTCGAACGGTTCGCGACCGAGGCTGGGCGCAGTGGGGTGCGCAGGGGCTGACGGCACGCGGCACGGCCCGTCGGTGCCTCGGCATGCCGATGGGCCGTACCGCAGGGTGCCGCCGTACCGCGGGGTGCCGATGAGCATCCCGCCCTGCCGACGACCGTGTCGGCCGCGGCGTGCTGATGCCTCGTCGGATGCACGTGCAGGGAAAGTTCTACGGAAGTGCTACGGAAGTTCTACACCTGTCTCTAGTGTCCTGCGCCGGAAATCCGTGAGATATATTTGTGTAGGGATTCGAGGATCTCCTCGGGGGTCTTGATCCAGACGAAGGGTTTCGGGTCGGCGTTCCAGTTTGCGATCCATGTGCGGACTTCTTTCTCGAGTGCGGC
>WHTY01000161.1 GCA_009377475.1 Actinophytocola sp. | reverse complement strand
CACTGAGTACTGGCGGACCCGTGCCGGACTGTGGATGTGCCGGTCCTGCAACAGGAAAACGTCGGTGACCGCGGGCACGATCTTCGACCGCACGCGGACGCCGCTGTCGACATGGTTCGCGGCGATCTGGTTCGTTACCGCGCACCGAAACGGCGTCTCGGCTCGCAATTTGCAGCGGATTCTTGGATTCGGCTCGTACGAAACCGCGTGGGCGTGGCTACACAAGATCCGACGTGCCATGGTACGGCCCGATCGCGACCGACTGGCCGGCACCGTGGAGGCCGACGAGACCTTCGTCGGCGGCGTCAACCACGGCATCTTCGGCGGCTACGGCGACAAGGTTCCCGTGTGCATCGCGGTGGAAACCCTGGCGAAGAACAAGCTCGGCAGAGTCCGGCTCTCCGCACTTGACCAGGCAGGATACGACGACATCGTCGAGTTCATCTCGGGCTCGGTCGAACCGGGCACCACCGTGCGCACCGACGGCCACGGCGCCTACCTGCGCCTCAAACCACTCGGCTACGACCACCACATCGTCGCCCTCACCAGCAAGAGTCCCACCTCCGCGCAGACCGAACTCCCCGCCGTCCACCGCGTCGCATCACTCCTCAAACGCTGGCTTCTCGGGACCTATCACCTCGGCTACAGCCCCCGCCACCTGCCCTATTACCTGGACGAATTCACCTTCCGATTCAACCGACGCACATCCCACCATCCAGGAATGCTCTTCTACCGACTACTCCAACAAGCAGTCGCCACCGACCCGCACCCACTCCGCGGCCTCATCGACGTAGAACCAGACAAAACCGACTGCACCTAAGCAGATACGCAGTACTCATGTTCGAATTGTAGGCGCAGGATACGGAACTAGCCAAGCCAGGGTGCGGCTGCTCGCAGCTTCGTGAGCTACGCCGCGCTGTCGGAGTAGTTGCGCGAGTCCATCGCAGCTGACCACAGTGCCCGTGTGCCGGTAGCCGGAGTCGGGGCGTACGGTCACAGTGCAGGAGCGCGATATTTGGGAGCGTGTATGAGTCAGGATGTGCACGGCACAGGTTCGAGCTCGCCGATGGCCGTTGCCGCGGAGTTGCTGCGCGGTATGGCGTTGAACGCGCGGGACGGTGTGATCCAGCCGCTGCCGCTGGGGTTAGAGCAAGACGAGTACGGCGCTGCCATGTTGCCGTCGCCGGAGCAGCCTGTCGCGGCGGTCGTCGCGGTGGATGTCGCCGTCGCTGGCCTCCGCGCCCTGGGTCGTGAGGTTCCGCCGGAACTACTCCAGCAAGCGACTGGTGAATCCAGCAGCGACTAGCCGCTCGTACGCCTCGTGCACGTCGCGCGGGACGTCCTGTGGTGCTGCCTCACCACGTTCCGCGTAGTACGTGATTCGCTGCGTGTCCCCAACCAGCATGTCCACGACGCGTCGCACGTCGCCGATGCTGGCCGTGTACTCGTCGAGAGTTTGTGCGGTGGCTGAGCATCGGATTTCCACGCCGGGCCACCGTTTGAGCGCTGTCGCGAGGGCTCGCCGCTGCTGGTATGGGCGGCTGATAAGCAGCACCGAGCGCGGCTCTGAACCACGGTCGTCGAGAAGCTGCCGGGCGTAGTCGATGTTCTGTCCGGTGTGTCTCGCGTTCGGTTCAACGAGGATTGCCTCGTCGGGGACACCGTGGTCCAGTGCGATCTCGCGGTAGTGCACGGCCTCGCCGCGGGGGAACCGTTCTACCGTTGTTGGCGCGTTCGCGCCGGTGAACACGATGAGCGGGAACAAGGCCTTCGCGTACAGCTCCGCCGTGTAGATGGCGACGCTTGGGTCGTGGCTGCCAAGGCCGACGGCGACGTCGACGGGTTCGAGCTGGTCGTCGATGCGGTGGTAGTTCCACAACGTCTCGACGTCGGGGCGGATCTCGTCGGGGATCGTCTGCATCAGTTCCTCAGTCTGGGATTTGAAAGGTGTACGTCCATGCGAATCGCGAGGCGGCGTGGACTCCGTACGCGAATTCGACCGGCACGTTCTCGCTGGTGAACGTCGTCCTGTTCAGGATCATGACCGGTTCACCGGCAGGAAGCTCGAGCTGGTCGATCTCCTCGGGCGTTGGCATCCGGGCATAGAAGCTCTCCGTGATGTGGTCCGGTTCCAACCCCTGCAACGTCAGCACGGCGAAGCCGCCGCCCGGTGTGGCGGTGCCGGGCTTCGGGTCGGCGATGGGCGTGTTTTTGACGTGCTCGGGGCGGTAGTAGCTGGTGAGCGTGTGCGTCGGCCTGCCGTCCTGCTTGACCAGACGGGCACGCTCATACACCGGTGAGCCGATCTCGATGCCCAGCGCCTCGGCAACCTCGGCGGTCGCGTCCACCTTCGCAACCTGGTTGCTCTGGTCGTCGCGACGCCATGACTGCCCGGATGCTTCCCGGTCGGCGGCAAACGCCACCAATCCAAACTTCCACTTGCTCTTGGCGTAGCGCTCGACGCCGAGGCGCCTCATCGGCGGCCGTGACCGTACAACGGTCCCCCGGCGTCGGACCGGGGTGACGAGTCCTTCTGCTTCGAGCATGCTGACCGCTTTGCGCACGGTGTTGACGTTGCACCCGTGCTCCTCGGCGATCTCCTGCTGCTTAGGCAGGGTGCTGCCAGGCGCGTATTCCCCGCTCTGGATCGCGACACGCAGGGCGTCAGCGACCTCGCGGTAGCCCGAGCTCATCTACCTACCTCCTTCGTTAGCAGCAGTTTTAAGTCTATCTCTATGGTCCGACATGCACGACACCTGGTCAATAGAGATATAACTATTGACAGAGACGTGGTAGCGTGGTGCTATAGAGATAGTTCTAATGGCAACGCACCGAGGAGGGCAACAGATGAAGGACATCCCGGCGAACCTCGGCGGCTTCCGGTTGATGGTGACGGAGGAGCCGCAGATGAAGATGCGGGAGAACGCTGCGGGCGAGCAGGAGCCTGTGGTGGATCGGGATGGTGTCGCGCAGTTCGTGGTGATGCTGTTCGCGAAGGCGAGGCCGCGGCCGGGTGTCCGGTCGGCTCGTGGTGAGGAGATCAAGGTGAACCTGGCTGCTGATCCGGGCGAGGGGCTCACCGAGGGCACGTATGTGGAGTTGATCAATCCGGTGATCAACACGTTCGAGATCCCCGACAAGGACGACCCGCGCAAGATCGCGCAGGCCGGGATCTGGTTCAAGGCCGACGGGCTGAAGCCGTTGCACCAGCAGGTGTCTGACGCGGCGTAACTCCGGGCTGGGCCCTTCCCCGCGGATTTGGTGGGTGGGCTGCCCGTTCGAGTCGGGCAAGGGCACTTTTTCGCTGTTTGAGAATTTCAGAGTGGGCCGATCCATGCCAAAAACGCGCCTATTTGTGGTGGCGCGCATTGATTCCCGGCGCATTTTCCGGGGGTCTTTGGGTTTCACCACAACGGAGAGTGGAAGGAGTGTGTCGCATGGTTGCTGAGATCAGTTTCTGGCTGATCGTGGCCACGTTCATCGGTTGTTTGATCGTGGCGTTGCCGGTGCTGGGTGTGCTGGCGCTGGTGTCGGCCTTCACGGTGGCGACGGCTGGACGTTGGGGCGGTCGGTGATGGCGGCGCGGGTGAATGCATACCGCATGACCCGGCGCTATGTGTCGCGGCTGGAGCGTGAGCGGCGGGAATGGCTCGAGCTGCCTGACGACGAGTCTGGGATGGAGCCGGGCTGGCGGCAGGGGTTCTGCGAGGGCTTGCGGGCCGCGCAAGTGCTGATCAGGAAGGGGTAACCGGCGGTGGAGGAGATCACCAACATCATCGCCGCGGCGAACGCGGCGTATCAGGAGTTCACCAAGACCAGCGCGGACCGCGAGGTTCGGCAGGCGGTTAGTAATGCGGTCAAGTTCCTGACCGCTGATCTGTCCTCGATCAACGACCTGGCTCGGTCGGAAAGGCGGTATTGATGCAGATTCAGGCGATCAACCGGCGGGCGCTGGAGAAGTACCGGGAGTTCGTCGGCGCGATGGACATGGTCCTCGAATCGTTCGACTCGCTCGATGCGGTTATCGCGAAGGTCGACCCAAAGAACGCTGCGGGCGGCTGGACTGTGGCGACGCAGAAAGAGTTGCACGGTTATCGGGTGCGGGCGTTCGAGGAATTAGAGCGGCTGCGCACGATCGCAAAAAAGTACGAGGCGGAACTCATTTCGCGGGAATGGAGGATCTGAGGCCATGTCGCATCAGTTGGACCGCACCCTCGATGAGGTGGCTATGGCGATGGGCCAGCTCAAGCGCAGCTTGCGCGGTATCCCGATCCGGCGTGAGGGGTTCAAGGCGCATCACGACCGGATGGCCAAGGCCATGGCCACGCTGACGGTGGCGCTGGAGGACTCCCGCACCGCGATCAAGGACTAGTCACCGCACGACACAACCGAACAGATGACGCTGACCGGCTGCGACCGGCCCTACTGACCTCGACGGATTCGGGGTGTGGGGCCGGTCGCTTTCGTTTTCCAGGAAGGAACACCACTCGATGAGGACCCCACACAAGACTTCGAAACGACGGATGGGCCGGGAGATACGGGCCGCGGTCTGGTCCCTGCGGCATCCCGGCATGGTGCTGACACCTGGCGCGGCCACCACCAGCGCAGTCGAGTTCGGGCTCGCTCCGACGGGCGGCATTCTCGGCGGCACGGCGTTGGCGGCCTGCGGCTGGTACCGCGCGCACCCGGACTCCTGGGACGCGTACGCGGCACCCCATATGCGGGCATTCCTGCGCCGCTGGACCCGCTATCTCGGTTGGCGCTGGCGCGACGTGCTGCTGGCGTGCGACCTGGTGGCGACCAACCGCAAGACCGGGGAGCTGCGGGTACCGCGGATCCTCAAGATGCGGTCCTACTCGCCGACCGTCGACACCATCCACGTGCGGATCGTGCCTGGCCAGCACGCCCGCCAATGGGAAGCCAAGCTGCCCGAACTGGCCGACGCGCTCAAGGTCGAGCGGGTCGCAGTCGAGCGCATCAAACCCCAGGTAATCGGGCTCGTGGTGGAACGCTCCGAGCCGTTCACCGAGGTCATCGACGCCCCCGAGATGGCATTCGACCCCGAGACGGTCGACCTCGCCGCGCTGTACCTCGGCGATGACGAGTACGGCAACGACTGGCGCGAACCGCTCCTCGGTCAGCACCTGTTCATCGCCGGAGCTACCGGCGCGGGCAAGAACTCCATCCCGCTGTCGCTGCTGCGAGCGATGGCCCCGCTGGTCCGGGATGGGGTAGTGCGGCTGTGGATCTGCGATCCGAAACAGCTGGAATTCTCCAAGCTCGCGCCGATCGCGCACCGCTACGCCACCGATCCTGACGACTGTCGCGACCTCGTGGCCGATTTCGTCGCTGACATGGAGACCACGCAGCAGGGTCTCGCCGCCGAGGGGCAGCGCAGCATCACCCCGTCGACGTCGACGCCGCTGAACGTACTGATCTGCGACGAACTCGGAGCGTTGCTGGCCTACGGTGACGCGTCAGTCGCCCGTGACCTGCGCAAATTACTCGCGCTCGTCGGTTCTCAGGGCCGGGCGACCGGGCACTCGATGATCGGGCTGGTGCAGGAACCCACCAAGGACACCGTCCCGGTGCGGGACCTGTTCACCATCCGGGTGTGTCTGCGGGTGACCTCGGCCGCGCACGTCGACATGGTTCTCGGCGAGACTGCTCGGCTGCGTGGGGCGCTGGCCGACGAGATCCCCAACGCGCCCGAAACCGCGGGCATCGGCTACGTCATCCGGCAACGCTCGCGGGTGCCGATGAGGGTCCGCGCCGCTTACGTCGACGACACCGAACTCGCCGAACTCGTCGACTTCGTCCGCGACACCCAGCAGAGCGGCGCGAACCTGCGGGCGGTGAGCTGAGATGTGGCGACTCGGATTCCTCGGCTGGCGCGCCTGGGTCTACACCCGCGTCCTGGTTCCCGCCGGACTGCTGGCGTGGCTGGTGGGCCACGAATGGGGCTTCACCGCCCCGTTCTGGATCACCGTGCTGTTCCTGCTCGGGGTCGTGCTCGGCTCCCGCTTCGTGCTGCGTGACCTCGCACGCCGGGAACTGGGCACACCGGGAAGGCAGCGTGCGCGATGACCGACCAACTCGACCTCTTCGGCGCAACCGCACCCGCAACGGCCCCGGTGGAATCGCAGCACCGTCCGCCACCACCGCATCGGGCTCGCCGGACACGTTCCGGCGCACCGGGGCCTGAGGTGATCACCCAAGTGCTCACCGATGCCGCAGCGGGACGGTTCGGGCTTCTCGACTACACCGAGCGGGTCGTGGTCTTCGACGACACCGACCGCGTCCGGCTCGCAAGCGAGGAAGACCTCGTCACCTCGCTGATGACCTCCGGACACCTCGAACAACACCCCCGCCGCGACACCGTCTCGGCGCTGCACGGCGCGATCCGGCGACCCGTCACCCCGATCCGGCCAACCAAAACGGGCCGCGGACTGCTGGCGCGCTGGAGCGCACTCCACACCTCACGGAAGGGATAGCAATGACTACCGGCTCCGACACACCACCCGAGCCTTGGGTCACCTTCGACGACGCCGCCAGGCAGAACCCGTTCACCCTGGCCCGGCACTGGGGCGACGTCGACATCTGGCCCCTCGGCAAGCGCACCACAACCGAAGCGCTGCACGAGATCGCGACCATGGCCGCCCTGGCCGATGTCCTCACCCGCTGGCTTCCTCTGGAAGCACACAAGGCGTTGCTGGAAGGTGCTACTGCTGCGGAGGTCGCTACCGCGGCGGGTACCACGATCGACGAACTGCGCCAGCGGTGGGACACCTGGGTCAGCGGACAACTGGCCCTGTGGCACGACGGAGCGGACGGGGAACGTCCCCGGTTCGGTGTCGCGCCAGAAGATGCCGAGCGGGTCGCCGAGATCTTCGGCCAAACGGAGTGATCGCCATGTCGCGCTCATCCCAAGACGTGATCCGGCTGCTCGTCACGATCGTGCTCGGCGGAATCGGTGCGGCCGCGGGTTTCAAACACACCCATGACTGGGCCGTCCACCATGGACAGACCGGGTGGCTCGCCTGGGCCGATGCAGTAGTAATCGAAGGCATCGCGGTGGTGGCCGGGTTCGAGATCCACCGCGACCACCGCCTCGGCCGAACCCGGCGGCTCTCGTTCCCGATGGTAGTGCTCGTCGCCGGGGTGTGCGTGCAGATGGCCGCCCAGGTCGCGCTCGCCGAACCCTCACCCGCAGGGTGGCTACTTGCCGCGATGCCCGCGCTCGGATTCCTCGTCGTGGTCAAGCTACTCATGCGCCGCACCACCGGCCACGACACCGCCAAGACAACGGCGGACACGGCAAGCGACGACACCCCGGCCACGCCCGACCGTCCTGCCTCGGCCGTGTCGACGGCCCCGACGTCAGCGACTCCGTTCCCGGCTGAGGCATCGTCGCGGGTGCGGTTACCGCGCGAGATGACCGACCGCATCACCACCGCAGTCGAGGCCGCCAAGGCGGAGGGCCGCGAACCCACCACCGCCGACATTCGAGCCGCGGTCAAGATCCCGGACGAGTTGGCCACCCGCGTGCTGCGGGAGCTGACCAGCAGCAACGGGCACCCCGTCGCGCACTAAAACCCATCCGTCGAGATCACCTGCGGGGCACGGCCACACCAGAAGGTCGTGCCCCTTCTTGTTGCTTCTCACCCGTGAAAGGGGCTGCTGTTCGTGTTGACCCTGGAAGAGAGAATCTCCGCCCGACTGTCGGCGTCGGACTACCAGGACTGGCGGGCCAAGGTGGAAGGCGTCGGCGGCTGCGCGAAACCGATCCGGTTGTTCGGCACCCACCAACTGCTGGACATCCGCACCGGGGACGTGCTGCACCATGTCGGCGGCGACATCTTCGTGCCCTGCGGCAACCGCCGATCCTCGGTGTGTTCGACCTGCTCGGACCGATACGCCGCCGACGCCTTCCACCTCATCCGCGCCGGGCTCGCGGGAGGATCGAAAGGCATTCCGGAAATTGGCTATCCATATCGATGCAGTACCGCGAACCGCGTTATGTGGCGGTTCGCCAGGGCCGGTCGAGCGGCGCGGCGGCGAGCGTGCCGGGCCACTGGCGTGGGCCGGGCGGTGTGTGCTTGCGGTCGGTCTTGTGTG
>WHTY01000033.1 GCA_009377475.1 Actinophytocola sp. | reverse complement strand
GAGTCCATGAGCGAGTCGTACGCCGGCAGGATCGCGCCGCCAGGAATCCCGAAGACGACCTCGACGCCCGCGTCCTCCATGGCTGTGATGAGCAGATTCGCGCCGCTGATCGGGGAACCGGAGGGCGTCTCGATGGCTGGCATCCCTGTTGCCTTCCTCGGCTGGCGCAGCCGTGCGGTGCGGTGTGACTCGCGACGATGTGCTGCCCATGCTCGGTGTGGCCTCCTGCGGCACACAGAGGACGACTTCAGGTGACGAGCCTGCGTGATCGACTCAGGACAGCCCTGTTGCGCTGCGAAATCGCCGCTTCAGCGGTGGTGCCATGCCGTGGCGTTATGCGGCGGTGTCATGCCGTGGCACGCCCTGTCACGCCGTGTCGTCGCAGCGCCGTGGCGAACGTGAGTCCGCCGATCCCCGCTCCGGCGATCAGCAGCGGCGCGTCGGTCATACGGTCGCTCGCAGCGAGCCGGCGAGCCGGTCGCCCGGGATGCGGCCGGTCGCCACGTAGTACAGCGTCGCGCCCGGTGCGAGCTCGACGTCCCAACCGGGATTGACCAGTAGGTCGTCGCCGGACTGCGCCGCGAGCAGCGTTGCGCCGTGCTGCTCACCGAGCGTGCGCTGGCAGTCGCCCGCCCGAACCGCGCCGACCGACTTCGGCAACGTCACGGAGTACGTGTTCGCGCCGCCGTGCGTCAGCAGTTCGACGTACACCTCGGTGATGCCCGGCGACTCCAGCTCCTCGGTGACCATGCGCGGCGTGTGCCACTGCACGCAGTGGATGCGCTCATCGACGTAGCCGATCTGCGAAGCCCGCGCCATGTCGCGCAGCGTGACGACGACATGCGCGCTCGACTGGATACGATCCACCGTCAGGGCGACCGCCAACGCCTCGTTGTCGTCAGAGACGTCGATGAGCACGGTCGACGCCTGGTGCACCCCAGCCCTGCGCAGCACGTCGACGTCGGTCAGGTCGCCGCGCACGAACGCGATGTCGCGGTCCGGCATGGGGTGCGTCGTGACGTCGTCCCAGGTGCAGAGCACGAACTCCTGGTCGCAGTCGGCCATCAGCTCGTCGGCGATGCGTTCGGTGCGGCCCGACGTGTAGCCGAGCAGCACGATGTGGCCGGTCGCGGTAACGGTGATCGCGCCCTGCATGTGACGCCCCCTTGCGGTTTCGAGCACGGCTGCCAGTTTGGTGAAGACGGTGGTCAGCGTCGCGATGCCGCCGATGATGACGTACGTCCCGACCACGTGACCGCCGGCGGTTTCTGGGAAGAAGTCGCCGTAGCCGACCGTCGCCGCCGTGACGACGAACCACCACCAGTAGTTCGCCGGGTCGACCAGCGGATTGTCCGGGTCTTCCGCCAACGCCATCAGTGGCCACGCCGTCAGGAAGACGAACACGAACACGATGGCGGGCGTCGCCCAGCTACGCAGGAAGACCATGCGCGCGACAAGCCGCGTGATGAAGATCGGCACGCTGCTCCTTCCTACCCGATGACACCGTGTCCCCCGTTCACGACGTCGTGTTCCTCACTCAGGGCACCGTGTTCCCCATTCCGGACGCTGTGTGGCGCGCTCCGGACGTCGCAAACGCCGTGAAGGTCATCTTACGGGCACCGGCCGCCAGCATGATCGCGTTCCTGGCGCAGGTCGTCACCGCTCACCGCAGAGGTGCCGTCACCGGTGCGAGCGGTCCGCTTCCGCCCCGGGCTGCTCCCGCTCCTTCGCCAGCCGTTCGCGGTAATGCTCCGCGCGCAGGTGGTGCCCGGTGCGCTCGGCGGCCTCGGCCGTCGCGGCGAGCATCGTCGCGGGCAGCCGGGGAACGGCGGACGCGACACCGTCCGCCTCCGCGAACACCGCCGACGCGAGTTGGACGTCGGCGGCGAGCGCGAGCAGCACCAACTCCTTCACATACGTGCGCCCCATCGAGTACTGCTCCCAGTTCGGGACGTCGACGATCACGCGCCCGCATTTCCGCAGCGCCGCGAGCGCCGCCTCGTACTGCTCGGCCCGGCGGCGGTATTCCGCGAGCGTGCACCAGTTGACGGCCAGGTCGCGCGACGTGCTCAGCAGCGACAGGTACTCCTCCTGGGTGTGCGCCGCTGCCGCGTAATCACCCAGCGCGCTCTGGTTGTAACGCAACTGGCTCAACGTCGACTGATCCCGCGGGCGATCCTCCGCCCACCGCGCCAGGTACTCCCGCGCGGCATCGACGTCCCCGACGAGCCGGGCGCGATCGACCCAGGTCATCGGGTCTTCGTCGTCCGGATCGGCCGGAAACTGTTCACTCTTCCGCTCGAACCACGCCGCCAACTCGTCCTCGGCCACGATCGGCTCGCCCCGCCGGTCGAGCACCTGCTTCAGCAGCGCGTCCTTGTCCTCGTGCTCGGTCTCCCTGACGTGCTCGATCGTCGCGTCCACCCCGGCGGCGAGCAGGTGCTCGACGTCGTACGCGGTGGTCGTGTCGAAGTTCGCGCGCTTGATCGCCCAGTGCGTCCAGATGTCGGAGATCTCACCGTGCTCGGCGAGCAGGAAACCGGCCAACCGCGTCTCGTCGCTGAGCCCGGCGAGCGGTGCCTTCCTCCGGCACACCGCCTCCTGCTCCGCGATGTGTCGCAGCAGGCCGTGATCCTCCGCCCTGCGGTCGTACTGCAACGCCCACAGCACCTTCGCCCGCCGCGCCATCGCCGTGTCGTAAGCGTAACCGTCGGCACCGACAGCCTCGTCGTAACACAGCTCCTGCCAGCTCGAACGGTCCTGCCGGAGCCGGGCAAGGTCTTCTCGCGCGCTTTCCATCACCCTCAGCAGTGTGCCAGGTTTTTCCCGCACGTCACGCGCCGATTTCGCGCATCAAACCGAGGCGTAGGCGAGGTTCGGCGCCCGCTCGATCGCGAACCGCGACCGCAGGTAGAACCACCAGGTCACGGTGATGCACACGCCGTAGAAGCCGATGAACACCGCCAGCGCGGGCACCAGCGATCCACCGTTGGACAGCGCGAATCGGAACACCAGGTTCACCGCGACCCCGCCGATGGCGCCAACCGCACCTGTGAGTCCGACGACCGCGCCCGCCTGCCGCTTCGCCGCGGTCACGTCGTCCCCGAGTTCCCGCGCCCGCGCGGTGAAGATCGACGGGATCATCCGGTAGATGGCGCCGTTGCCGATGCCAGTCAGTACGAACAACGCGATGAACGAGCAGAAGAACAACGCGAAGTCGTGATCGGTGACGCCGACCAGCGCCGACGTCGCGCCCGCCGCCATCCCGGCGAATGCGAGAAGCGACACTCGCGCGCCGCTGCTGCGGTCGGCCAGCCACCCGCCGACCGGGCGACACAACGCGCTGATCAGCGCGCCGAGGAACGCCAGCCAGACGAAGTGGTCGTACTCGGCGAAGCTGGTACCGATGAGCAGCGGAAACGCGAACGAGAACCCGATGAACGACCCGAACGCGCCCACGTACAGCAGCGACGCGATCCAGGTGTGCTTCGTGCGCAGCGCGGCCCGATAGGACGAACCGTCCGGCTTCGCGCAGGTCAGGCTGTCCATGAACCGCCATGCGCACGCCGCGGAGACGATGATCAACGGCATCCACAGCAGGGCCGCGTACGCCAGGTTGATGCCGGTGCCCAGCGTGATCACCAGGGGCACGACGAGCTGCGCGACCGCCGCGCCGATGTTGCCGCCCGCCGCGTTCAGGCCAAGCGCCAAGCCCTTCTCGCGGTCCGGGAAAAAGAATGACATGTTCGCCATCGACGACGAGAACGTCGCCCCGCCGAGCCCCATCACAGCCGATGTCACCAGGAAGAACCAATACGGCGCGCCGCTCGTCACCGCGTAGGCGAGCATCGCGCACGGCACAAGCAGCGCCGACGTCGCGAGCGTCGTCCACGCCCTGCCGCCGAAGATCGGCAACGCGAACGTGTACGGCACCCGCAGCAGCGCCCCGACCAGGTTCGGCACGATCACCAGCAGGAACTTTTCGCTGGTCGTGAACGCGAACCCGACGTCGCCAAGGCTGACGACCACCACGCTCATCAGCAGCCAGACGTTGAACGCCAGGTGCTCCGCGACCACGCCGACGCCCAGGTTGCGCCACGCGATACGACGTCCGGTGCGCTGCCAGAACGTCGGGTTCTCCGGCTCCCAGACGTCGATCCAGCCACGCCGCTTGCGTGGCGGGCTCGGTTGTTCGTTCGCCTGGTCGGCTGGCTCGGTGAGCACGGCCGTCATCGGCACCTCCCGTTACGACTGGAGTGCCGAGCGTCGATCGGGGACGTGTCGCAGCCGATTCCCGCGCGTTTCGACGGCGTAACCGAAACCTCTCTACGCAGGTCAACGCGGTAGAACGCTGGTCAGGCGACCGCTGGATCGCCGTGATTCGCCCCACGTTGTCGGTGCCGTGCGGCACACTGTGGGCTGTGGCCTGGTGGGTGCTGCACGTTGATCTGGATCAGTTCCTCGCGGCGGTGGAGATGCTGCGACGGCCCGAGCTGCGCGGGAAACCGGTGATCGTCGGAGGACAGGGCGATCCCACGCAGCGCGGCGTGGTGTCGACGGCCTCGTACGAGGCGCGGGAGTTCGGGGTGCGCTCGGGCATGCCGCTGCGTACCGCGGCCAAGCGCTGCCCGGACGCGGTGTTCCTCCCGGTGGACGCCGACGTCTACAACGCGGCGTCGGCGCGGGTCATGGACACGATGCGGGAATTCGGCGCGCCGGTGGAGGTGCTCGGCTGGGACGAGGCGTACCTCGGGGTGGAGACTGACGACCCCGAGGCGTTCGCGCGCGAGATCCAGCGCGCCGTGCGGGCAGCGACCGAGCTGGACTGCTCGGTGGGCGTCGGAGACAACCGGCTGCGCGCGAAGCTGGCCACGGATTTCGGCAAGCCCGCCGGTGTCTTTCGGCTGACCAGGGAGAACTGGTACGAGGTGATGGCAGAGCTGCCGTCAGACGCGCTGCTCGGCGTCGGCGCGAAGACGGCGAAGAAGCTGGCCGCTATGAGGATCACGACGGTGCGGGAGCTGGCCGCCGCCGACCGCAACGCGCTGGCGGAGCGATTCGGGCCGACGATGGGGCCGTGGATCTGGTACCTCGCGCAAGGTCGAGGCGAGACGGCGGTGTCCGCGACCCCGTACGTCGCGCGCTCGCGCGGCAGGGAGACGACGTTCCAGCAGAACCTCACCACGTGGGACGACGTCGAACGCGAGATCGCGGTGCTCGCGCGCCGGGTCGCGGACGACGTCGCCGAAGAGGGCAGGCCCGCCGCGCGCGTGGTGGTGAAGGTGCGGTTCGCGCCGTTCGAGACGGTGTCGCACGGCGTGACGCTGCCCGCGCCGACCTCCGACCCGGCGGACATCGAGCAGGCGGCGCTGGACGTGCTCGGGCGGTTCGAGCCGTCCCGCGCGGTGCGCCTGCTCGGTGTCCGGGCGGAGTTCGAGCGGTAGGGGTGTTCCGGTGGTGGTACGAAGGGCTTCTTACTTGCGCCTGACGCAAGTAAGAAGCCCTTCGTACACCCCCAAGCGTCACATCCCCGGCAGCCTGCGCGGGGTCATCGCCGCTGCCGCGCACAGTAGGTAGCCGACCGCTGGTCCGAACGCGCCGATGCTCAGTTCGGTGAGGTCGGACGCGCTGGAGATGTCCGCGACCGCCGCGATGTGCACCCCGGCGGAGGCCAGCAGGATGACGATCGCGACCCGGCGGAACATCGCCACGGCCGTCTTGAGCACGAAGATCACCACGACGAGCGCGCCGATCGCGACCATGCCGATGGTGATGTTGAGCGGGGTGAGTTCGACGTCGCCGCCGATGGTGTCGCCCAGGTCGATGAACGAGCCGAGCCCGTACTTGAGCGCGAGGAACCCGGTGCCGAGGAGCGCGAGCCCGCCCCAGATCACCTTGAGTGCCACCGACTCCAGCACGGCGGCGAACGCGAGCAGGACGCCGAGCGCGACCAGCGGATAGCTGAAGATCTCGACGTACGACTCGCTGAAGCCGCTCGCGGCCAGATCGACGTCGCCGGACCACAGGTCGGCAAGCGACTGGCTCGTCGAGGTGCCGTTCGTCATGGCAAGCCACGGCAGGACGGTGACGCTCAGCAGTTGGACCGCCAGGCCGAGCAGGGTGAGGACCAGCCCGAGGCCGGGGATCTTGAAGCCGCGTCCCGGCGACGGCGGCGGTGGTGGTGGCTCAGCCGGAGGGCGCTGCGCGGATTGCTGTTGCCCGCCTGGCTGCGGGGTCCATGGCTGTCGCCCTCCCGGCGGCTGGCTCGGGTACTGCGCGGGGTACCGCGGAACGGGCGGCGACTCATGTGCACGCGACGGTCGCTGCTGGTAAGACTTCGGTCGCGTCGGCTGGACCTTCCAAGGTTGCTGCGGCGGGTACGCCTGCGGCTCGTGGGGTTGGTACGGCTGGTCGTACGGCGGCTGTGGCTGCCGATACCGCTCCGGCCGTTGCCGTTCCGGGTCGATCGGTGGTTGCGACATGCGGGCACGGTACTCGCGAGCCGCACATTTCGGCACCGCGAGTCGCACCCTAAATGCCGCGAGTTTCACCGTATTCAGCCCGAGTTGCACCGTGCTTGCCGCGAGACGCACACCGCCGGGTCGCGAGTCCCGCGATCCGGAGCCTCGAGTCCCGCGATCCTGCGCGGTGAGTTCCCCGTTACGGGCTGCGAGTTCCGAGCTCTGGTGGAGTGTGTCCACCGACCGACGTCATCGGCAGCGTCGAGCAGTGCGTTGCGATGGCAGGAGTGATGTCGTGAATGCCGGACACGACGTCGTGAGTGTCGGACACGGGTGCATGAGTGTCGGACACGGCGCGCTGAGTGGGGGACACGACGTCGTGAGTGGGGGACACGGCGTCAGGCGGGTGGGGCGAGGAGGCGGAGGGCGCCGGGGCGGACCTTCACCGTCACCGGGAGGGTGCCGATCTCGTCGCCGTCGGCGCAGACCGGGACGTCGGCGTCCGCGTCGATGGTCACCGACGTCCCCGCGACGAGCGTGATCTCCGGACGCCGGACGTGCTCGCCCGTCTTCGCCTCCCGCATGAACTTCACCAGCTCTCGCCGGGGGCCGTCGCCGACGGTCAGCACGTCGAGCTTGCCATCGTCCAGCACGGCCGACGGGACGATGCGCAGCCCGTGGCCGTACGCGCCGGAGTTCGCCACCACGACGGAGTACGCGCACGCTGAGCGCGCGTCGCCGTCCGTGCTGACCGTGAACGTCGGCGAGCGCCACCGCAGGATCGCCCGCACCGGTGCCAGTCGATACGCCAGCAGCGCGGGCAGCCACCGGGTGTCGTTGATGATGCGCGTGGACATCGAGTCGATGCCGACGTAGACGTTGCCCGGCACGACGACGCCGTCCACATCGAGGACGTCGATAGCGCGCGGCGCCGCATCAAGCAGCAGCCGGGCCAGCGCCGAAGCAGAAGCAGGCAGCCCCAGCGCACGTCCCAGGTCGTTGCCCCGACCGGCAGGGACGACGCCGAGTACCCCGCCCGCCTCGACCACGCCACTGGCGACGTCGCGGACCAGCCCGTCGCCGCCAACCGCCACGACGACGTCCCCGGCCTGCGCGGCCTCCGCGGCGGCGGAAGCAGCGTGCGCGGCGTCAGTCGTCTCCACGACCCGCGTCGTGGCGCCCGCCGCCGACAGCGCCGCGGCCACAGGCTGCCAGGCCCGAAGCGCGTGCCCGCCGCCGGAGATCGGGTTGACCAGCGCGGTGAACGACCGCATCACGACGCCGCCGGGATCAGCACACCGGGGTTCAGGATCCCCGCCGGATCCACAACACGCTTGACCTCGCGCAGCGCCTCCGACGCCAGCGGCCCGATCTCCTCGCCGTAGGTCTCGCGGTGGTCCTTGCCGACGCCGTGGTGGTGGCTGATCGCCGCGCCGCACTCGCGAATCGCCCGGTTCGCCGCCTCTTTTGCCCGCGACCACTCACCCAGCGGATCCGACGTCTGCGCGCACACCACCGTGAAGTACAGCGACGCGCCGGTCTCGTAGACGTGCGAGATGTGGCAGAGCACCAGCCCCTGCACGCCCTGCTCGCCGAGCGCGCCGTTGATCGCGGCCGTGACCGCCTCCTTCAATGTGTCCAGATTGGACCAGAAGGTCACCGTCTCCAACGTCTCCACCAGCACGCCCGCGTCCAATAGCGGGTCGCGCAGGTACGGCGCGCGATACCGCCCGGTGCGCCACTTCTCGCCGGGTTCCGTGCCGAGCGCAGTGCCGCCGGACGCCGTCAGCGACGCGGACGCCGCCGCACGACGCGCCGTCACGTCGGCCGCCGTGCCCTCGTACCCGACGATCGCAAGGCACCCGCCAGGCCCGCCGGACAACGCCGAGCCGGGGTCGGCCAGGTTGATCGCGGTTTCCGCCTCGTCAGAGAGCCGCATGACCGTCGGGAGTGGACCGTCCTGCGCCAGCGTGCGCAGCGCTGCCGCGCCCTCGCTGAACGTCTCGAACCGCCAGCCCTCGTACACCCGCTGCTCCGGCACCGGCCGCACCCGCACCGTCACCGACGTGATCACGCCGAGTGTGCCCTCCGACCCGAGCACGAGCTGCCGCAGGTCGGGACCCGCAGCCGACATCGGCGCGCTGCCAAGCGAAACCGTGCCGCGCGGGGTCGCCAACTCCAGCCCGACGACCATCTCATCGAACCGCCCGAACCCGGCCGACGCCTGCCCCGCCGAGCGCGCCGCCGCGTACCCGCCGATGCTCGCGCCCTCGTACGACTGCGGGAAGTGGCCCAGCGTGAAACCGTGTTCGCGCAGCAGACGCTCCGCCTCCGGGCCACGCACTCCGGCCTGCAACGTCGCCGTGCGCGACACCGGGTCGACGTCGACCAGCTGGTTCAGCCGCCCCATGTCCAGCGCGATCACCCCGGCGAACCAATCGCGCGCCGGGGCGAGGCCGCCGACCACGGACGTCCCGCCGCTGTATGGCACGACCGCGACGCGCAGCCGCGAGCAGGCTTCCAGCGCGGCGAGGACGTCGTCGTGCGAGCCGGGGTAGACGACGGCGTCCGGCGCGTCGCTGGCATCACCCGCGCGGATCTTCAGCAGATCGGGTGTGGACCAACCACGCGTATGAGCGACGCGCGCGGCGTGCTCCGACGTCACGTGCTCCGCGCCGACGATCGACTCCAGTTCGGCCTGCGCCTGCTCGCCGAGCGCGACCTGCGCCAGCGGAATCTCGTCCACCTTCACCGGGCCGTGCTCCGGGGTGGTGACGCCGAGCGCCTGCAACGCGCCCGCCGCGGCCTCGGGCAGTTCGGCCGGCGCTGCTGGGTCGCCCCAGCGGTACGGGTGGAACGCGACGACGGGCAGGTCGGATTCAGTCGGTTCGGTCATGTCGCCTCATTAGGAAGCTAGGAAGCTAGGAAGTACTGCGTGATTGCTGATACACTTTGACACATGATGTCGCAGCATCGCAACACGGGCGTCACCGAGACGCCTGACACCGGGACCGCTCCCGAAGTCTCCGAGGAACGCCGCGCGCCCAACCTCATCGACGAGCAGCACATCCTCGACGCCGCGTACGGACTGCTGCTCGCGGTCGGGATGCGCCGCATGACGATGGCCGACATCGCTCGTGCGGCTGACGTCTCCCGCGCCACGCTGTACCGCCGTTGGCGGAACGTGCGCGAGGTCGTCGCCACCCTGATGACCCGCGAATGGACGACGTTGGCGAACGCCGAGCTCGACGTCACGGCGGGCATCGCACGTGAACGCCTCGTGGGCGGCGTCGTCCGGCTCGTGCGCGCGAGCAGGAGCAACCGGATGTTGCGCAAGATCATCGAGGTCGACCCAGAGTTCCTGCTGCCGTACCTGTTGCACCGGCGTGGCACCAACACCACCCGCCAGCTCGAACTCATCGAGCACGGCATCCGGCAGGGCATCGCGGACGGCTCGATCCGGGACGGCGACGTCGCGGTGCGCGCCGAGTCGGTGCTGCTCACCGCGTGGTCGTTCGCGCTGACCGGCCCCGCGCTGACCGAGGAGGCCGAACAACTCAGCGCCCTTGACGACCAACTGCACGACCTACTGGAGAGGTACCTGGCACCGTGAGCACTCCCGACACCGCATCGCTCAACGCCGACCGCCGCGCCCGCGAGCTGGCCGAACTGGGCACCGAGCCCGTCGACGTCCTCGTCATCGGCGGCGGCGTCACCGGTACCGGGATCGTGCTGGACGCCGCCTCGCGAGGACTGTCCGTCGTGCTCGCGGAGAAGCACGACCTCGCGTTCGGCACCAGCCGGTGGAGCTCCAAGCTGGTGCACGGCGGCCTGCGCTACCTCGCGTCCGGCGGGATCGGCATCGCGCACGAGAGCGCCGTCGAGCGCGGCATCCTGCTGGAACGCACCGCGCCGCACCTCGTGCACGCCATGCCGCAGCTCGTCCCGTTGCTGCCCGGCATGACCACCGGCGACGCCGCCATGGTGCGGGCGGGTTTCCTCGCGGGCGACGCGCTGCGCGTCGCAGCGGGCACCTCGCGGCACACCCTCCCGCGTTCCCGCCGGGTCACCAGCGCCGAGGTCCGCCGCCTCGCGCCCACCATCACCGGCAGCGAACGCGGCGGCTACGTCTTCTGGGACGGCCAGCTCACCGACGACGCCCGCCTCGTCGTCGCCATCGCCCGCACCGCCGCCGCGCACGGCGCGCGCATCCTCACCCGCTGCGCCGCCGAACAGGTGACCGGCGCAGGCGCGGTACTGCGCGACACGCTCACCGGTGACACCCACTCGGTCGACGCCCGCCTCGTGATCAACGCGGCGGGCGTGTGGGCCGGCCAGGTCGCCGAGGGCATCTCGCTGCGGCCGAGCAGGGGCACCCACCTGGTGTTCTCGCAGCGCAGCTTCGGCGGGCTGAGCGCGGGCCTGACCGTGCCGGTCCCCGGCGCGCGCAACCGGTTCGTGTTCGCGCTGCCCGCGCCAGGCGACCGCGTCTACGTCGGCATCACCGACGAGGACGCGCCCGGCGACATCCCCGATGTCCCCACGGCGTCCGACGCGGAGATCGACTTCCTGCTCACCACCATCAGCAGCGCCCTGGCCACCCCGCTGACCAGGGGCGACCTGCTCGGCACCTACTCCGGCTTGCGCCCGCTGCTCGACACCGGCGACGGCCGTACGGCGGACGTCTCCCGCGAGCACGCCGTCATCACCGCACCGGACGGCCTGGTCACGGTCGTCGGCGGCAAGCTGACGACGTACCGCCGCATGGCGCAGGACGCCCTTGACGCCGGGCTCGCCGCACGCGGCATGACGACGGGGGAGTGCGTCACCCGGCGGTTGCCGCTGGTCGGGGCGGCCTCGCGGCAAGCGCTCGCCGCAGTGGCCGCGCCGCAGCGGCTGGTTCGCCGCTACGGCACCGAGGCGCCGAGGGTGCTCGCCGAGGCGGGCGCCGGGCTGACCGCGCCGATCACCGACAGCACCGACCGCACCGACGACATCGACGTCACCGGAGCGGAGCTGCGCTTCGCGGTGCGGCACGAGGGCGCACTCGACGTCGATGACCTGCTGGATCGCCGGACGCGGATCGGTCTCGCCGCCACCGACCGGGATGCCGCGATGCCCGCCGCCAAGGAGGCGTTCGCGGCGGAATGACGCCCGCGCGCACTGGGCACAGATACCCCTACCCGGTATGATTGGCGGTGCCGAAGGTGCCCCTGGGCACCAAATATGTACCCAAGGGCACCTTGGGTTCGGTGCGACGACGACACCCACGGGAGCAGCGATGCGCGGATACACCCACGACAAGGACCGCTACCTCAAGCGCCTGCGCCGGATCGAAGGCCAGGTGCGGGGTATCGCGCGCATGATCGACGAGGACGAGTACTGCATCGACGTGCTCACCCAGGTCTCGGCCGTCACCAAGGCGTTGCAGGCCGTGTCCCTCGGCCTGCTCGATGAACATCTCCAGCACTGCGTCGCCGAGGCCCTTGCCGACGGCGGCGAGGAAGCCGAGGCCAAGGTGAAGGAGGCAAGCGAGGCCATCGCCCGCCTCGTCCGTTCCTGACAGTGCGCCACACGACTCCACGCCCGGCCCAGCACAAGCTCGCGCCGTGTCCCGATTGATTTGTGCCGGAGCCCGCCTGGCTCCGGAATGCCCGGTTCGGCTAGTTTCGTCGGGAAGCACGAGTCTTCGCGGGAAGCACCACTCGACGCGATAGGGGGCCATGGTGCGCGACACGGCTGATCGTGCGCGGTCGCAGGCCGTGCCGCAGCAGCCAGACGACGCCCGGTCCTTGTTCGTCGCCGCGCTGCTCGCCCTGCCAGGCCGCGGCCTGCGCTCGGTGATCCGTTCGGCGGCGATGACACCGGGCAGGCTGACCATCATCGCGGTCGGCCTCATCGGGCTGACCGCGATCGCCGCGCTCACGGCGTCGTTCGCCGTGCGCGACCGCAGCGACACCCTCACCGACCTCACCGAACGACGCGAACCGCTTGCCGCGGCGGCGCAGCAGGTCTACCGCGCGCTGTCGGACGCCGACGCGACCGCTGCCAGTGCGTTCCTCGCGACCGGCGAGGAGCCGGAAGAACTGCGCCAGCGCTACGAGAACGACGTCGCGATGGCCGGGTCGTCGCTGAGCAAGGCGGCATCGGACCCGGCGGCCACCCCGCGCATGACCGCGCAGATCGACGTCATCAGCCAGCAGCTCCCGGTCTACACCGGCCTGGTCGAGACCGCCCGCGCCAACAACCGCCAGGGCTTCCCGGTTGGTGCGTCCTATCTGCGCGAGGCGTCCGCGCTCATGCGCTCGGTGATCCTCCCCGCCGCCGAGGAGCTGTACCGGATCGACACCGAGCAGGTCGCGGAGCAGCAGGACGACGCGGGCGGCTTCCCGCTGGTCGCGGCGCTGTTCGTGGTCGCGCTGCTTGCCGCGCTGGTCGCGACCCAGCTGTACCTCAAACGCCGCACCAACCGCGTGCTCAACCTCGGCCTCGTCATGGCCACGGCCGCCATCGGCGTCGGCGTGTTGTGGAGCGTGGCGGCGCTGACGGTGCAGAGCGTGCTCATCGGCAGCGGCAAGGACGACGGCACCGAGCAGGTCGAGGTGTTGGTCCAAGCGCGGATCGCGGCGCTGAAGTCACGCGCGGACGAGACGTTGACGCTGGTCGCCAGGGGCGACGGCGGCGAGGGGTACGAGCAGGAGTTCATTCTGCTGTCGAAACAGATGGCTGGCGACGACGGCAGCGGCGGCTGGCTCGCCGACGTCGCCGCCAGCGCGAAGGACGGCACCCCGCTCGCCAGCGAGATCGCCCTCGCGCAGGAGAGCGCCGAGCAATGGCTGCGCGCACACGCCAAGGTGCGGGAACTGGACAATGCGGGAAACTACGCCGAGGCCGTCCAACTCGCCATCGACGTCGGCAAGTCGGACGGCGCCGCGGTCGCCTTCGTCGCGCTGGACGACCACCTGCGCGCGGCGATCGAGGAGGCACGGCAGTCGTTCTACGACGACACCACCGCCGCCTCCCGCGTGGTGACGCTGCTCGCGCCGGGGTGGATCGTGCTCGGCGTTGTCGCCGCGCTCGGCGTCGGCGCTGGCATCAGGGAACGGGTGAGGGAGTACCGATGAGCAGACGTCGCAGGCGGCTCGCGGCAGTGCTCGCGGCCTTCCTCGCGGGCGCGCTCCTGCTCGCCGGGTGCGGCGCTGCCGGTGCGCCGCCCAACCTCGCGCCGCAGGTCACCGCGCACCGTCCGCTGCCAGCCAACGCGCAGGTCAACCCGGAGATCGACAACGAAGGCGCCGTCAACGACGACTGCGGCAACCCGACCGCGAGCCTGCGCCCCAAGGGCATCGCCACGCCGCGCGGCTCCACCATGGCCGAGATCAAACGACGCGGCATCCTGCGGGTCGGCGTCGACCAGAACACCTTCCTGTTCGGCTTCCGCAACCCGGCGACCGGCAACCTCGAAGGCTTCGACATCGCCGTCGCCAGCGAGATCGCCACGGCGCTGTTCGGTGACCCGAACCGGGTGCGGTTCAAGGCGATCACGTCGCAACAGCGCATCGACGTCCTGCGCGACGGCACGGTGGACGTCGTCGTCCGCACCATGACGATCAACTGCGAGCGCAGGGAGCTGATCGAGTTCTCGAGCGTGTACTTCGTCGCCGGTCAGCGGGTGCTGGTCACGAAGCGGTCCGGCTACACCGGACTCGCCGACCTTGCTGGCAAGAAGGTCTGCGCGACAACCGGTTCGACGTCGTTGAGCAACATCGCCTCCGCCGCGTCGGGGCCGGTGCCGGTCGCGGTGGACAACTGGTCCGACTGCCTCGTGCTGCTACAACAGGGCCAGGTCGAGGCGATCTCGACCGACGACACGATCCTCGCTGGCATGGCGCAGCAGGACCCGGCAACCCACGTCGTCGGCCCGAAGTTCACCAGCGAGCCGTACGGTGTCGGCATTCCGAAGGAGGACACGGACATGGTCCGCTACGTCAACGCCGTGCTGGCGAAGTTCCGCAAGTCCACGTGGCAGGCTGTGTACGACAGGTGGATCGAGCCTGCGCTCGGTCCGGGGACGCCGCCGGAGCCGACGTACAAGTAGGTGCAGGAGATGACGAGCGCAGACCGTCCCGCCGACGAGGACACCCCGGAAGGCACGAGCGCCTGGACGCCGCCGGACTTCCAGGACGAGCCGCGAGAGGCGCCAGAGGACCGGGTCGCCGAGATGACCAGCGTGCTGCGGCAGGAGACGCCGGAGACAAGGTCCGTCCAGCCGCCGGAGCCGTCGGAGCGATCCTCGGAACCGGCTGAGCCATCAGAGCCCGCTTCGGACTCGCGCCAAGGGTCGGACTCGGTGTCCGGCTGGGGCACGGCGTCCGGTTCCATCACCGGGCGCAGGACGTCGTCCCGGAGCAGGCCAAGCCAGCGGGGCAGCCTCGGCGCTGGCATCGTGGACGTGCCGCCGGTGCCGTACCGCGATCCGCAGTCCGCCGTGATGCGCCACCCCGTCGTCGCGGAGAACAAGCGGTTCTGCGGCAACTGCGGCGCGAAGGTCGGCAGGACGAGCGACGGCGAGTCCGGCCCAACCGAGGGCACCTGCGAGCAGTGCGGCACCCCGTTCTCGTTCACGCCGCGCCTCTCACCCGGCGAGACCATCGGCGGGCAGTACGAGGTGCTCGGCGCGCTCGCCTACGGCGGGCTGGGCTGGATCTATCTCGCGCAGGACCACGCCGTCGCCGACCGCTGGGTGGTGCTCAAGGGCCTCATCGACACCGGCGACGAGACCACCATCGCCGCCGCCGTCAACGAGACCAACTTCCTCGCCGAGGTCGAGCACCCCAACATCGTCAAGATCTACAACTTCGTCGAGCACCCTGACCCGAAGACCGGCACCACCGTCGGCTACATCGTGATGGAGTACGTCGGCGGGCAGTCGTTGCGGCAGCTCGCGCTCGCCCACCACCGGGAGACCGGCAGGGCGGAGGGGCTGCCGATCGGGCAGGTGCTCGCCTACGGGCTGGAGATCCTGCCAGCGCTCGGCTACCTGCACGGCAAGGGCCTGCTGTACTGCGACCTCAAGCCGGACAACGTCATCCAGACGCACGACCAGCTCAAGCTCATCGACATGGGCGCGGTCCGGCGGATGGACGACTACACCAGCCCGATGTTCTTCACCTCCGGCTACAGCGCGCCCGAGTTGGCGACCGAGGGGCCGAGCGTGCAGTCGGACCTGTTCACTGTCGGCCGCACGCTCGCGGTGCTGTCGTTCGAGTTCGCCGGGTACTCGACCCGGTACAAGACGACGTTGCCGCCGCAGGAGAGCGTCCCGCTGTTCTCGCTGTTCGGGTCGTACTACCGGCTGCTGAAGCGGGCGACGCATTACGACCCTGGACGTCGATTCGCCTCCGCCGCCGAGATGGCCGACCAGCTCACCGGAGTGCTGCGGGAGACGATGGCGCTCGGCACCGGGACGCCGCAGCCGGGCGAGTCGACCATGTTCGGCACCGAGAGCCGGACGTTCGGCGTCGAGGCCGTCGTCTCGGATGGCGACAACGGCGCGCCGGTGCCCGACGCGCTCGACGTGATCACGTCGCTGCCGGTGCCGCTGGTGGATACGCACGACCCGGCCGCGTCGCTGCTGGCGTCCATGACGGCGACGGAGCCGCGCGGCGTGATCGAGGCACTGGCCCGCGCGCCGCACGACTCGATCGAGGTGCGGCTGCGCGTCGTCCGCGCGCGGGTGTCGCTCGGCGAGCTGGCGGAGGCGAACCGGCAGCTGCAGGCCGCGCAGTACATCGCGGTCAAGGCCGGCGACCCGCACGACTGGCGGCTGGACTGGTACCGCGCGCTGATCGAGCTGGCTGGCGGACGCCACAAGCTGGCGCACGCCGCGTTCGACGCCGTCTACGACGAACTGCCCGGCGAGCTCGCGCCCAAGCTCGGGGTCGCGGTGACGTCGGAGGCGGTGGGCGACTACATGGCATCCGCGCGCTACTACGAGATGGTGTGGCGCACCGACCGGACCTACGTCAGCGCGGCGTTCGGGCTGGCGCGGGTGTACCTGGCGCAGGGCGCGCGGGACGGCGCGGTGCAGGTGCTCGAGTCGATCCCGCTGTCATCGACGCACCACACCGCCGCGCAGGTCGCCGCGATCAAGACGAAGACGCGGATCGGCACGATGTCGGGGCAGGGCGGTGTCGCCGTGGCCGAGCACGACCTCGTGGACGCCTCCGACCGCCTGGAACGCCTCACTCTGGACGCCGAACGCCGCGCGCTGCTCGCCGCCGAGGTCCTTGAGGCGGCGTACGGCTGGGTCCGGCACTCCGGCTCCGGTGCGGGCTCCGGCGGTGCGGGGAGCGGCGCGCGGGTGCTCGGCTGTCAGCTCACCGAGCGCGAGGTCCGATTCGGACTGGAGCGGTGCTACCGCGCCCTCGCGCGGCTGTCGACCAGCACGGAACAGCGGATCGCCCTGGTGGACAAGGCCAACGCGATCCGCCCCCGCACGCTCACCTAACCCGCGAGTCTCACCTTATCCCGCGCGAGTCGCACCTTAATCCGCGCGAGTCGCACCGTGCTGGGTCCGGGCAAGTTGATCACGTCTACTCGCGTTGTTGCGAGAGAATGTCTGCTTCGCCCGGTTCTACGGACAACAGCGCGGGTAGAGGTGATCAACAACGTCACTGAGCGCTGACGATCATCAGACGTCGTGGCGATACGTGTCGCCAGACCGCATCAAGATCCACTCCGGGGCGCGGGATGCGACCGCAGCGACACCGGCAGCCACACCCACACCGGCACCGGCGACCCCGGCGGCACCCCCCGCGGCTCGCCCTAGCCCGCCTGGAGCTCCACGATCGTGATGTCCGGCGGCGCGCCGACGCGCACCGGCGGACCCCAGAACCCCGCGCCGCGCGTGACGTACATCTTCGTCCCGCCGCGCTGGTACATGCCCGCGACGGCGCCCTGCTGCAACGACACCAGCAGCTCGAACGGCGTCAGCTGCCCGCCGTGGGTGTGCCCGGCCAGCATCAGGTCGACGTCGTGCGCGACGGCGTCGTCCAGATCCACCGGCTGGTGCGCGAGCAGCACCACCGCCCGCTCCGGATCGCGCCCGGATAGCGCCGCGCCGACGTCGCCCGCGTCCTGGAACTGGTACGCGGTCGCGTCGTTGATCCCGGCGAGGTCGAACGTGCCGCCGTTGTGGGTGATCTCGGCGCGCTCGTTGCGCAGCACCCGGACGCCGAGGCTGGGCAGGAAATCCACCCACTGCTGATAGTCCGAGTAGTACTCGTGGTTGCCGGTGACGAAGAACGTCCCGTGTGTACTCCGCAGTCCGGCGAGCGGCGCGGCGGCATCCTGGAGGTGCTCGACGCTGCCGTCCACGAGGTCGCCCGCGATACCGACGACGTCGACGTCCTCGGCGTTGATCATGTCGACGATCCGCTGGGTGAACGCCCGGCCAAGGATCGGCCCGAGGTGGATGTCGCTGATGAGCGCGATGCGGCAGCCAGCGGCGCGCGGGTCGAGCTTGCGCAGCGCGATCGGCACGCGCGTCACGCTGGGCGGGCCGAGCGCGACGGTCGTGCCGTACCCGACCAGGCCCGCTGCCGTCAGCCCGGCGATCGCGGCGCTACCCCGCGCGAGCACTCGACGTCGATCCAGCGTGGGCGCGGTGGCCGCGCCGGGGCCAGCGGCAACCGGCTCGGCCCCCGGCGCAACCGCAGCCGGGGCGCCGGACGCAGAACCCCGCGCCCACCGGCGCAGCGCGAGCCGCGGCACCTCCAACACCAGCAACGCCAGCAGCAGATAGAAGAACAGCGCCAGCCAGAGATACCCCGGCCAGGCGAACCACTGCCCGATGTCCGGATCGATCCGCGTCGATAACACCAACGCCGCGAGCATCAGCACGACCATCGCCACGAGCGCGAGCGTCGCGACGCGACGTCCGGTGCCGCGCGGGAGGGTGTCGCGGATCAGCCGCCGCCACAGGTAGACGTGCACCAGGGGCAGCAGCACGAGGACAACGAGGACGAAGAAGATCAACGCCGCTTCCGTTCGTGCTAGGGATTGATGTCCCAGCGCTGCGGCTGGGCCTTTTTGGCGCTGCCGCGCAGTTTGTCCATCGCGTCGTCGTCGCCGTGCGCGGTGAAGTGCTCGATGCCGACGATCACGAACAATGCCCGCGCCTTGACGGCGACCGGCCCGTCCTCGGCGTCGAGGTGACCGCTGGCGCTGGCGTAGACCTTGCGGCCGCTCACGCCGTCGACGTGCGCGTGGATGTACAACGTCGAGCCGGCCGGAACCGGACGGCGGAAGTCGGTTTCGAGCTTGCCGGTCACGGTTGGCTCGCGCAGCAACTGGCCGACGGCGGTGCCGAGCGCCTCGTCGAACGCGCAGGCCAGCAGGCCGCCGTGGGCGAGGCCGGGCGCGCCCTGGTGCTCGCGGGTGACGTCGAACGTCGACTTGATGACGTACGACTCGGCGACCTCGGTGCTCATCCGCAGCCCGCCCGGCTGCTCGTCGCCGCAGCCGAAGCACTCGGTGTAATGCGGCTGCAGCTTGGTGCCCGGGCTGGGCGCCTTCTCGTGGATCGCCGGGGGATCTGTCTCGATCGGCGGCCAGGGTTGCGCGGTGTAACTCACCACTCCACGCTAGCTTGCCGCCGGCATGAACGGTATTTCGGTTCAGTCGGGTGTGATCCGGAACCTGATGTCTACGTCCGACGCGCCGTAGTGGCCCTCGGCCAGCCGCACCGCGTACAGGTCCGCCAGCAGTCGGACGGTCGTGTCCGGCTCCCACCGCTGTTCGGGACGCCAGGTGGCGACGGTGTCGTCGTCGCTCCAGGACCACGCGCCCGCGGTGCGCGGGTCGACGTCGATCGTCACCGCGTCCTCGACGGCGGCTTTGTCCCCGACAGGCGCGCTGAACCGCAGCATGATCGGGGCCGTCCGGGGGTAGAGGCCGCCGTCGACGACGTTCGGCTGGACGTTGACGACGGTGTCCGGCTTCACGGTCCGGAAGGAGCCCTCGATGGGGAACCGTTCGCCCTCGGCGTCGAACGCGGTCCCGCTCCAGGTGTAGCGCCTGTCGAAGCCGAGCGGTTCGGTGGCGACCCACTGGCGCTGGTCGTCGGATAGCTCGCCGGCGACGTCGGCGCCCTCGTCGTTCCGCAGGGATATGGACAACAACGTGCCGTCGGTCACGATGATCCGTATGGGCTGAACGGGTGAAACTCCGGACGCATTAAATGCGGGTTCCGGCACGATGCGGAATCCCTCGGTGAGTGCGGTGGGAGTAGCCGACCTGGCGGGGACGACCTCGCTCGCGCAGCCGCCCGCCAGCAGTGCCATGGGGAGGACCAACGCGATGAACAGGGAATTTAACGCCCAACCCGCTCGTAGCGGGCCCGTTGTGTTGTGCCGCCTCACGCGTTGTCCCGTCCTTACTGTGGCTCGGTGGAATACGCCCATTCAGACGTGTTGGTTCACCCTAATGGGAGCACGGTGGTAAGGGGCAAGAGTCAATACGTGGTGACCCGTGTGTGCGCATTTTCTTGAGGGTGTTCCGAAGCGGCGCGTTCCGGGTAGGCTGACCCGCAGGCCGTCGTTTTGCGTGGTCGTGGCTTCACGCTCGCGGAACTTCTAACGCGGGCTGGAGCGTATGCTCAGCTCTCTCGTTGGAACCGCCCGGGACGGTCGCGGGTGCCCTCCGGGGCATTCGAAGCGGATTCAGTAACGAGGAGTAAACGGTGGCGCAAGGCACTGTGAAGTGGTTCAACGCCGAGAAGGGCTTCGGCTTTATCGCGCAGGACGGCGGCGAAGGCGACGTCTTCGTGCACTACTCAGAGATCGAGGGCCGCGGCTTCCGCACCCTTGAAGAGAACCAGCGAGTGGAGTTCGAGGTCGGTCAGGGCCAGAAGGGGCCGCAGGCCCAGAAGGTTCGCACGATCTGATCTGCGCGAACTGAGCTCATAAAGGTCCCCGGTGGCAGTGCCGCCGGGGACCTTTGCTGTCAGTGTTGCCGGGTTACTGGTACGGGTGCGCTTGACGACGTTGCGCGGCGGCGTTGGCTTCCCACGACAGCCGCTCAAGCACCCACTCCTGCGCGAGCGACTGAGGTGAGATCCGGCGCGCCTGGGCGAGCTGCTTGAGTTCGTCCATCGCGATGAGGTTCAGCCGGAGCTGGAGCACCTGGGCGTCACCGAACCGCCTGCCGGTGTCGGTCGTCTCCGTTCCGGTCTCCGGCGCCAGCGCGGCGAGGTAGCTCTCCAGCTCGGTGTCCGGGGCGGTTTCTTCCGCCTGCGGAGCCGGCGCCGTGTCGCGTTGTTTCGAGTTGCGTGAGTTGAATCGGAAGGCCACGCGGCAACGATAACGACAGGGTCTCGACGTCGCTACGGTGGCAGCGGCGAACGACGTCTCAGCGACGCCTCAGACAGGGTTCAGACAAGTGTCAGACATGGAGAGGCCCCCGCGCCAGGGGGAGGAACGCGGGGGCCGGAGGGGATCTCCACAGGCGCTGACCGGGGGTGTGTCAGCACCTCGATTGTTACATGAAACTTGGCGATGTCGCGACCGCTGGGGGTAAAAAGATGCCGCCGTGTCGCCATGCCGCGGCCATGCCGCGGCCATCCCGCGGCTACTTTCTGCTTGCTCAGTTGTCCTCACCCGAATTGGGTCGAATGTGCGCCGAACTGGCGTTACAACGTTCCGTGATGGATAGTTCACCCAGCGGGGGGCTGTGGTCATGCTCCCAACCTGGTTAGCCTCGCCGCCATGCGGTTGCCGTTCGTGTCTAGCGTGAGGAGGCGCTGTGGGTGGGTCGTTAGAAGTCCGAGAGTTCCTCATGCGGTACGACGGCGCCGAGGCCGGTCGCGGACCGGGTGATGTGCCTTCGCAACGGTCAGGAGGCGCGGAAACCTCGAGAGTGTCCGAAGACCAGGTGCGCCGCGCGCGTATTGCCGTCGCCAGCGGGGCGTTCGGGACGCAAGACTGCGAGCAACTGCTCGACATGCTTGGCCTGATCCCGGACGACGAGGGTGTGCCGCCAGTGCAGCGGTGAGGACGTCCAGACATATTTGTCGCCACCCAGATGCGCACCCCCTGGTCGCGCACCTAGATGGCAACTTGGACGACCGTACTACTCCGGCGTGAGCATGGCAATCGATTACCTGAGCAATACTCAGGTGTCACTCGGGTGTCGTAGTCTGTGACTCTCGTGACGAGGAACGGGGCGGCGCGGCTGAGCTGCGCAAAGTAGGAACCACCCCCCGGTTGTTTCGGGCTTGAGGCGGTACCGTATGCTTAATCGTGGCTCCCAGGGAATCATTCCGATGGCTCTGGGGACGCGGTCGGTCGGTTCGCCGAACCGGCCGGGCTCCCATCGTCCAGCGGCCTAGGACTCCGCCCTTTCAAGGCGGCAACGCGGGTTCGAATCCCGTTGGGAGTACGCAGTACAACATGGCCCTGTGGCGCAGATGGTCAGCGCGCCGCCCTGTCACGGCGGAGGTCGCGGGTTCAAGTCCCGTCAGGGTCGCTTTTTTCTGCAGCGGGTTCGCTTCGGCGGACCCGCTGTTTGCGTGTGTGGGCACGCGGAGCGCGGGTGGCGGTGCGCTTACCGTGCGCGGATTCCTTCCTGCTCGGGCGAGTTTTCGGGATGGTCCGGTGCTCGTTGCCGGTGTTCGTTGCCGTGGACCCTGCTGCGGCCGAGGTGGATCCTGTGCGATATCGTGGTGTCTCGGAAGGCCAGGTAGCTCAGTTGGTACGAGCGTTCGCCTGAAAAGCGAAAGGTCGCCGGTTCGATCCCGGCCCTGGCCACCCAGTGCGAAACCGCCCCAGCGCAAAGCTCGGGGCGGTTTCTTGTTGTTACTGCGTGGTGGTCGGGCGTCGTTTGCGTCGATTAGGACGAATGGCTGCTGCTGCGCGTGTCAGGCGAGGGCTATGGTCAAGCGACTGAGTGCAGCGAGGGTGCCATGTCCCACGACCGACAGCGATCCGCACGGCTTCCGCCGCGATGGGTGATTCGCTTGGCCTGGCAGGCACATCGGGCGGTGTACCGCGTGACGCGCGGTCGCGTCGGTCTCTGGTCGGCGAAGGCGAATCGGTGGGGCACCATGCGCCTCGCCACCGTCGGACGTCGAACCGGCGAGGAACGCAGTGTGATGCTCGGCTACCTGCAGGACGGTCCGAACCTGGTCACGCTCGCGATGAACGGCTGGGCGGCGCCCGAACCAGCGTGGTGGCTGAACCTGCAAGCCAATCCGGACGCCACCGTCGAGTTGTCCAGCGGCCGACGCCGCGTCCGGGCGCGCGCGGCCAGCGGTGAGGAACGGGCCCGGCTCTGGGCCCGGTGGCAGGAACTGGACAAGGACCTCGACGCTTTCGCGGCGCGGCGGCCCCGGGAAACCGCGGTCGTCGTCCTGGAGCCGTCGGAGTAGCGCAAGGGCGCACGTCGCGTGGGTGCCGACCGGGCCGGGTGCGTGGCTGACATGATCCGGCGTATGAGTGATCAGCGCGACAGGATGCTGCGCGGCGAGTGGTACCAGGACAGTGATCCGGTTCTGGTCGCTGAACGACGTCGATGCCAGGAGCTGCTCGACCGGTTCAACGCCACGACGGCGGACGCGACGGACGAACGCAACGCCATCCTGCGTGAGCTGTTGGGCGAGCTCGGCGAGGGATCGTGGAGCATGCCACGCCTGCAATGCGACTACGGCTACCTCGTTCGCATGGGCGCTAACAGCTTCGTGAACTACGACGCGATCTTGCTGGACTGCGCGCGGATCACGATCGGTGACGACGTGTCGATCGGGCCACGGGCGCAACTGCTGACCGCGTTGCATCCGATGGACGAGCACGAACTGCGGCGGCAACGGTGGGAACGAGCGGAGCCGATCGCGATCGGCGACAACGCATGGCTCGGTGGCGGCGTCATCGTGTGCGCTGGGGTGACCGTGGGAGCGAACACCGTCGTCGGCGCGGGCAGCGTGGTCACGCGCGACCTGCCGGACGGCGTCCTGGCAGCTGGCAACCCCGCGAGGGTGATTCGGAAGCTGGATCGGTGACGCGGACAACCTGTGATCAGGAGTCGGGACTAGCTGATCTTCACCGCGTCGATCACGAACACCAGCGTCTCTTCCGCGAGTTGGTGGCCGGGGTTCGTGCCGTAGCCCAGGTCCGGCGGCACGACCAGCAGGCGACGCGTGCCTTCCTGCATGCCGAGCAGGCCCTTGTTCCAGCCCTCGATCACCGGTGCGTTCCCGACGTTCTCCACCGGGAAACTCTGCCCACGGTCCCACGACGAGTCGAGCTTGCTGCCGTCCGAGAACGCGACCAGGTGATAGTGCACCTCGGCGGTGTCGCCTGTCTTCACCTTGGCGCCCTTGCCCGCCTCGACGTCTTCGATCAGCAGCTCAGTCGGTGCCGTGCAGCCATCCGGAACGGTGACCTCCGGGGCCGCGTCCTGTTCACCCGCCACGGTGAAGTCCTCCGCCGTGCACGGCTGCGGTGCCGCTGACGTCGTGGGCGCGGACTGCCCCTCCGTCGACGAACCGCAGGCGGCCAGCGCGACCGTCGTCGCGGCGGTGAGCAAGATCGTGACAAGACGCATGACGCGTACAGTACTGCGGCGCGCCCCAGCGTTGTGCAGCGGTCGTCGCAACATCATCGCCCGCGCGTCCGTGACGCACTGACGGCCGGGTCGAGCAGGTGCTGCCGCTGTCGGTACGCGGTCAGCGATCCCGGTCGTCGATGAGATCCGCCGGATGGACGCCGAGAACGTCAGCGATGCGGAACAACGTCGTGAGGGTCATGTTCTTGCCGTTGTGTTCCAGGTTCGACAGCTGCGGTCGGCTCATTTCCGCGCGGTAGGCCACGTCCTCTTGGGTGAGGTCTTGCTCACGTCGTTTCGTGCGAATGCGGTCGCCAATCGCGCGCAATCGCAGCCAATGCAACTGATCCAGGTCGTCGCCCTCGTTCTCGATCATCGAGAACAAAGCTTAGTAGATTATTAACCTCGCTTCTGTACTTAAAACGAGACAGTTTGTATTAAATATGATACAGTCCGCTGGATGTCACCATACTCAGCTGATGTCTACGCGCGCTTGTCCCAAGCGCAAACGCTGGCGCGGTTGGTGAGCGACGACCCCTTGGCAATATCGTCCGAGGACGACGGCGCCATTACCGCGCGACGTCGAGGACGCGTTGCGGCCGTGCTGCACGATTCCGCGCTGGCCGAATTTCTGGAGCGAACACCGGCGGTGCTGCGGGCGCTGAGCGAGGCGCTTGGCACCGTTTACGCCGACCACCGCGCCGACCACGGCACCTGCCGCGCCTGTGCCCAGCCCGCGCCGTGCCGGACGCGCGAGATTATCGCGAATCATCTTATTGGGAGGCCGGGCGATTCCTGACGATTTCGCCGGTGAGGAGGGAGAAACGCGTTGTGTCTGGGGTGAATGAGCTTCCGGCGAATCCGTTGTCGATTTCGCTGACTTTCTCCCATTGCCGCTTGTGGTGGCAGATCGACGACGAGGATCACGTTCCGGAACGCTGGCACGTCTCGGCGGACGTCTGGGAGTTCGCGGATTGTCCGGAGGATCTCGGGCATGTCGGCGACCTGTCGCTGGTCATCGCCGATCTGCGGCAGGAAACGAACCTTCTTGATGCCGTCGACGTCGATGACTGGACGTTGGACTTCATCGCAGAAACCGTCATTGATCCCAGACAGGGCGTGCTTCACCCGGAACTCGATGACCTGATCACGGAGGGCACGCCTCGGATGATCATTCTGCGCGGCATGTGGCTGGCCGAGCCGTGGCGCGGTCGCGGCCTCGGCGCGGCGCTCATCGCGGGTGCGCTGCGCACGCTCGCGCCCGGCGCGCGGCTCGCGGTGTGCCGAGTGTCCGCGCTCGACTTCGTGCACGAGTCGCCCGACCGCATCAGCGCCGAGCTCGCCAGCGTCCGCATCGGACAGATGCTGGAACGCATCGGGTTCCACCGCTGGCACGACGTCCACGTCGTAGACCTGCGGCACCCCGCGCTGCGTGAGGTTCGTGCCGAGGTGATCGAGAAGCTGACGGACGAGTCGGACAGCTCGTCCGCACCGTAAGGTTTGCGCGCGAGCGGCCCCGGCGCGGCGCGCGGCGACCTGCTCAGAATGGCGGCTCGTCGGGGGTTCGGCTGGACGTCATGTCGGTAGTCGTTTGGGTGTCGGAGCCGGTGTCCCCAGGCGCGTCGTCGGAAATCGCGGCGGTGTGGGAGCCATTGTTGGCCCGGGCTTCGGCGACTGGTGGCACGGCGTTGTCGGCGCCGGTCGGGTGCGGCGGACGTGACTGATATCGATAACTGCGTCCGGCGGGTGTGATGACGGTCGTGGTGCCGGTGTCGGGGTCGTAGTCGATGTGCCAGTCGGGCTCGCTCTTGAGGTAGTGGTGGTACTCGCACTTGGGTGCGCCGTTGTCGGCGCTGGTGTCGGGGTGGTGTTGCCATTCGGTGAGGTGGTCGAAGTCGCAGCGCTGCGCCGGGCGGTGGCAGCCGGGCAGGGTGCATTCGGTGTCGCGGACGGCGACGATGTCGCGGATGGCCTGGTTGGGATGCCGACGGGTGGCACCCAGGTCCAACGGTGCGCCCGTGCCGGGGTCGGTCAGCACCTTGCGCCAGACGCTGTTGCGTCCGGTCATGATTTCGCGGGCGATCGGCCCGGGCAGCGGGCCGTAGCCGGAGAGCTCGGCCCCGTCGTCGCCGAGGGTGAGCGCGGTGGTGGCGGGCATGTGCAGGAACACCGTGGCTGCTGCGGCGGGTGGCTGCGCGCCGGGGTCGTTGCCGAGGAGCAGGTCGGCGTAGACGTCGGCACGGAGCTGGTCGAGGGTGCGTTCGTCGCCGGTGTTGCGCAGGCGGCGGGCCATGCCGTCGATACGGCTGTACGCGGAGGCGGCGAGCTCGGCGGGTAGGTCTGCGGCGAGGGTGGACATGGCGTCTTCGCCGGGGATCAGCTCGACTTTGCGTTCAGCGCGGGCGCGTCGCGCGCGGTCGGTTTGGCCGTCGGGATCGACCTTGGTGACCAGGCGCCTCGCCGCCCGCACGAGGCGGCTGGGGTCCAGCCAGGAGAGCTTGCCGGCGGCGAGTTTGTCCGCGAGTTGCTGGTCGACCTCGCGGCGTTGCGGACTGGTGAGATGGGTGACGGTGTTGGTGATCTTGGTGGCGGGATGGCGCTCGATCTGACCGGACTCCATGGCTGCCAGCAGTTGGGGCATGTCATCGGTGAGCGCGCGGGCGGTGGCTACTCGATCGGCCGTGGCGTGACGGCTCATTCGCAGTTCGAGCGCGGCTTCGTCAGGCACGTAGCGTGAGCCGTCGCGGAGGTCGTCGAGTCGGGTGAGAGCGTGCGCCTCGATCGCGTCCGCGCGAGCGCGCAGCCTGCGCACCGCTGCCAGCGTGTCCATGAGCTCGCCATCGTTGTATCCGGCGATCTCCGCGCCGGTGCAGAACAGCACGCGGTGGTCGGTGAACCGCTCGACGTCGATGGCTGGTGGATCCACGACGTGATCGGGCAGGTGCAGGAACCCGGCATCGGAGCCTAGTTCGATGAATGTGGTCACGGTCACAGTCTATCGAATGCCAGTTCGAGATCAAGCTGGAACGCGCCAGATGTGGCCGCGAGTGGAAGATCTGCAGGGGCAATTCTGGCTGCGTGGCGAGGTAACTGGCGGTCGAGCGCCGAAGGGACACCTCGCGGCGCAACCCGGCGCAGCCGGGTCGCGGCGTGTAGGAACGGAATCACCGCGAACAGCCAACGCTCGCGATCGATACGACGAAGTACCACGTGCTGACCCGTCGGATGGCCATGGATCTACTTCCGCGTCACGGGGACGTAGGGAGGAAGTCGATGGTGCGGCGCTCGGCGTTACGCGGTACTGCCAGAAGGCCCCGAAGACACCGCCGTGGAACGCAGGTCCACGCGTCGCAGCAACTGCGCGTTCAACGCGACGATGATCGTGGACAGGCTCATCAGCACCGCGCCGACCGCCATCGGCAGCACGAATCCCGCCCAGGCGAGCACGCCAGCCGCCAGCGGGATCGCCGCGAGGTTGTAGCCCGCCGCCCACCACAGGTTCTGCGTCATCTTGCGGTAGCTCGCCGCCGACAACGTGCTCACCACGACCACGGCGCGCGGGTCGTCCGATGCGAGCACGATGCCCGCCGACTCGATCGCGACGTCGGTGCCGGCGCCGATCGCGATGCCGACGTCGGCGCGAGCCAGCGCGGGCGCGTCGTTCACGCCGTCGCCGACCATCGCCACGGTGTGCCCGCGACGTTGCAGATCCGCCACCGCCGAGTCCTTGTCCTCCGGCAACACCTCGGCGAACACCTCGTCGATGCCGATGTCGCGCGCGACGGCGTCCGCGACCTGCTGCGCGTCGCCGGTGATCATCGCGACGGTCACACCGCGCCGGTGCAGGACGTCGATGGCCTGCCGCGACTCCGGCCGCACCTGGTCCTCCAGCGCGATCGCGCCGACGATCTCGCCCGCCTTGACGACGTGCAGGACGGCCGCGCCCCGATCCCGCCAGCCGTTGACGGCGTCAGTGATGCTGTCCGGGACGTCGAAGCCCTGCTCCCGCAGCAGCGCGGGACCGCCGACGGCGACCTCCTGCCCGTCGACCGACGCCCGCACGCCCCGGCCGGTCATCGACCGGAACCCGGACGCTTGCTGCACCTCGGCGCCGCGTTCGGCCGCCTCCGCGACGATCGCGCGCGCCAGCGGGTGCTCGCTCTCCGACTCCACCGCAGCGGCCAGCCCGAGCAGCACAGCCTCAGCGTCGCTACCGCCGTCCGCCGCAGCGACGCCGGTCACCGCGTGCTCGCCCTTGGTGAGCGTGCCGGTCTTGTCGAACAGTACGGCGTCGACGTTGCGCATCTGCTCGAGTGCGAGCCGGTCCTTGATCAGGATGCCGTTGCGGGCGGACTTCGACGTCGAAATCGAGGTGACCAGCGGGATCGCCAGGCCGAGCGCGTGCGGGCACGCGATGATCAGCACGGTCACCGAGCGCACAACGGCGGCGTCGGTATCACCCAGCAACGCCCACACGGCCACGGTCACCGCGGCCGCCGACACCGCGACGTAGAACAGCAGCGCCGCCGCCCGGTCCGCGAGCACCTGGGTGCGGGACTTCGACTCCTGCGCCTGCGCGACGAGCCGTTGGATACCCGCCAGCGCGGTGTCCTCCCCGACGGCGTCGACGCGCACGCGGATGGCGCTGTCGGTGGAGACGCTGGCGGCGATCACACGGTCGCCCTCGCCGCGCGTGACCGGGTTGGACTCGCCGGTGATCATGGACTCGTCCAGGTCGGCCGAGCCCTGCACGATTTCGCCGTCAGCTGGCACCCGCGCGCCGGGCCGCACCAGGACGACGTCGCCGACCCCGAGGTCTCCGATGTGGACGGTGGTGACGCTGCCGTCGTCGTTGACGCGTTCCGCCTCGTCCGGCAGCAGTTCGGCCAGCGCGGCGAGCGCCCCGCGCGCCTGGCCGATGGCGCGCATCTCCATCCAGTGGCCCAGCAGCATGATCACGATCAGTAGCGAGAGCTCCCACCAGACCTCGACCGTGAACAGGCCGAAGCTCGCGACCAGGCTGGCGACGTAGGCCACCGTGATCGCCATGCCGATCAGCAGCATCATGCCCGGCGCGCGGGAGCGGATCTCGCGGACCGCGCCGACGACGAACGGCCACCCGCCGTAGAAGAAGATGATGGTGCCGAGCACGGGCGCGAACAGGTCAGAGCCGGGGAAGGTCGGCGCGGTGTAGCCGAACCACTCCTGGATCATGTCGGCGTAGAACACCACCGGCAGCGTCAGCAACAGCGACAGCCAGAACCGGTCGCGGAACATCGCGGGAGAGTGGCCCTCGTGCTTGTCGTGACCCCCGTCGTGGCCCGCGCCGTGACCGCCGCCGTGCTCGGCGTGTCCCCCGTGACCGCCGCCGTGCTCGTCGTGGCTGGTGTGCTGGTCGTGCCCGGCGTGCTCGTCGGTATCCGCGTCGTGCTGGACCGCCGTGTCTCGCGTGTCCATGACCGCCTCCTCGACGTGTCCGTGTTTTCGTGCCGGGGCACGGTGGCCACCGTGCCCCCTGCCTTGTACTACCCGCTCACGGCCGGTGCCCACCCGTGATCGTCGCCGACATAACCGTTGAGATCGCGGCGGCATTCCCGTGCGAGCCAAGATGCGGACGCGGATCTGCCGGTGATGCCCGTGCCCGTACGGCGAGGCGGGTCGCGGCCCGCGTCCGCGAGACCGGCGAATGACGGCGAAGGCCTCTACCATGGCCGGTTCCGGTGGTTGCCGGACTCCGGTGTGGCGACGTGGTATCTGGAGAAGTGGACATATCGGAATGCAACGGGTTTGCTGCGCGTTGTCTTGAGCAGTTGCCGTGACAGCGAGTCGCGGTTGTGGGAGGAATACATTGGCATCTGATGTGACGGTGCGCTCGCGCGAGGCGCATCCGGACGCCGAGCCTGATTTGGTGCGGAGCTATCTGAACGAGATCGGCCGCATTCCGCTGCTGACCGCGTCGGAGGAGGTCGAGCTCGCCAAACGCATCGAGGCGGGTGTGTACGCGGAGGAGTTACTGCGCACCGATCCCGGCGGGCACGACCGCCGCGACCTGCGCGCGATCGCTGACGAGGGCGCGCGGGCGAAGGAAAGCATGGTGCACGCGAACCTGCGGCTGGTCGTGGCGGCTGCGAAGAAGCGGCGCGGCGGCTTGCCGCTGTTGGACGTGATCCAGGAGGGGAACCTGGGTTTGCTGCGCGCGGTCGAGAAGTTCGACTACGCGAAGGGATACAAGTTCTCCACGTACGCCATGTGGTGGATTCGGCAGGCGATGCAGCGCGGCAACGCCTTCCAGAGCCGCGCTATTCGGTTGCCGACGCATCTGACGGAACGGATCGGGAAACTGGATCGCGCCGAGCGGGAATTGCTCGCGCGGCTCGAACGCGAGCCCTCCGACGCCGAGTTGGCCGAGGAGGCCGGCTACCCGGTCGACGCCGTCGTGCAGATGCGGAACGTCTCGCGGGTCACCACGAGCCTCGACGTCCCGGTTGGCGAGGACGGCGAGACGAGCTTCGGCGAGTTCGTCGGGCACAAGGGGGCCGAGGGGCACGAAGGCCATGAGACCGCCACCGAGCGGGCTGATCTGGTGTCCGAGGCGCTGGCGTCGTTGGAACCGCTGGCCGCGACGGTCTTGGCGTACCGGTATGGGCTCTACGACGGCAACCCGCACACGCTGCAGGAAACCGGGAAGTACCTCGGCCTGTCGCGCGAGCGGGTGCGGCGGCTGGAGCGCCACGCGCTCGACGAGCTGCGGACCCCCGACCGGCGGGAGGCGCTGGCCGCTTGACACGCGGGGTTGTCTACACCTCGAGGGTTACCGCGCAGCTCCAGTAGCCGGGGCCCGCGCTCATCCGAGGCGCGTGCAACGAGGCGGTCCTTCGCTGGCGCGGTGGCGCACCGGACGGCGCGCCACCTGCCCGCGCGCCCGCGCCTAGCGTGCGCAGCTCCGCCATGCCGCAGGTGACGTCGAGCCCGCGCGACCCGGCGCGCACGGTGCTGGTCACCGGGACCTGTCCGGACACGTCCATCCGGTAGATCACCTCGTCCAGCACGCCGACCAGCAACTCCTCGTCGGTCTCGCCGCCGATCTCGAACTCCACCGTCGACACCGGGTCGCCAGCCGCGTTCACGGCGCCGCGAGCGACCTTCGCCACGCTGTCGACAAGGCCGCGCACTGCCTGCGCGACGCATTTCTCCCTGCTGGGCGCCCACGCCTCAAGCCACAGATCGGCAGTGCGTCGCTGCCAGCGATACCCAGACTCAGTTCCCGCAGATGCCACGATGCGCTCCTTACGCCACTCCGACCGTAGACCTCGCGGCGCTACGGCGGGAGAGTCCAAATGCCTCACGTACCCACCCAAGGGATCCGCACTCGGCATATCACCCGTTCGAGTTAACGGTGTGTAGTCAAAATTCGGGCATACCGCGCACCCCGGGTCTAGGTGTGTCGTTAGTCACCACATTGAGCACCTTGAGAGGAGTGAGCATGTCCCTCCCTATCTTCCCCGGTGACTTCGACGACGACCCAGGTCACGTGTGCCCGGAGTGCGGCGACCCGATGCCGAACGACGAGGTGTGCGGGAACTGCGTCGAAGAACTCCAGACCACGACGACCGCCGACTGGGAAGTCGCCTGATCGCTGCCAGTGATCAACTCCCGGCGCGGCGCAACGGGCAGCGCGCCGCCGATCCCGCCGTCAGGCGCGCAGTCGGTTCATCGCGCACGCCGCGCCGTCGATGAGCCCTTCCCGGACGGCCGTCATGAGGGCCTGGGCGCGGTTCGCCGCGCCCAGCTTTTCGTACACGCGGGTGATGTAGGTCTTGGCGGTGGACCGGCTGAGATACATCGCCGCCGCGATCTGCGGGACGGACCTGCCCTCGCTGAGCAGTCCGAGCACCTGCAGCTCGCGCGTGCTCAGGCGTGGCGACGTCGCGGTCTTGTGGCGCCGGGCGACCGCGGAGGCCAGTCCGGACGCAGTGAACGACGACGCGGCGACGGCGGCGTGGCGGACCGCCGTGATGATCTCGGCGACCGGGGCGTTCTTCGCGACGAACGCCGATGCCCCGGTTTCGAGGGCGCGAAACAGCACGTCGTCGCCGTCGGACGAGGTCAGGACGACGATGCCGAGGTCGACGTAGCGGTCGCGTAGCTCCCTGGCGAACGCGATGCCGTCCCCGTCGGGCAGGACGGCGTCGACCGTGACGACGTCCGGTGGGTTCGCGGCGATCAGCCGCCGTGCCGTCGCGATGGACGACGCCTCCGCGACGAGGTCGATGTCCGGTTCGCGTGCCGCGAGCGTGGCGAACCCGAACCTGCTGAGCGTGTGCGCGTCGATAACGACGACCCGTGTTGACATGGGTGCCCCCTGTCGATGTGCTGGTCGCGAAGGCGACGAGCGGAGGGTGCGGCCGTGATTCCGGGTGGGACTTCTGGTGACGAAGTGGGGACCAAGGTCCCTACTGTGCCGTAGTAAGTCGCGCTGTGAGACGTCCTCGGCTTTCGTTGACGCAGCCTGCGTTTCGCCGCTACCATTTCATTAAGAACAATCTCAAGTTCACTGGTTGGTATCGGATGGACCAGTCGAAGGTCGCAGACGTACTAGACGTCTCAGTGGCAGAAACAACCGCGCCGTTCTCGTTCCAGGGCGCGCCGTCGTATCGCATGCTCGCGATGCTGCGGGCGGTAGCCCAGCACCGAGCCGAGATGACGTGCAGCTGCGAGCCTGATCTCTACATCGACGGCATCACCTGTTGCGATCAGACGACCGCGCACGACCTCGCCCGCTATCGCCTCATCCACCCGATGCGCCTTGGCGTGATCGGGCAGCGGGTGCCGGCCGCCCTCACCGCAGCGGGGCACGCGCTGCTCGCCACGATCCCCGCCGACGCCGCCTGAACCCTGCGCCCAGCAGGCGGTGTCTGTTGGACGAGCGACCGGGGACTTTCGCCGCATGGCCGCTGTTCGCGCGCAGGGTCACGCTGGACGCAGTCAGCCCGTGCTGGCGCCCGCCGCGACCTGCCGGCTCAGGCGCTGTGCCGGACGTAGGCGTAGAACGCGCGTCCGCCGCCTTGCTCGATCGCGCGGCGGGTCTTCTTGCGCTTGGTGTGCAGGCATTCCCATCCGCGCAACCGAACCCGGTCGCCGTTTCGCTCGACGAGACGTCGTTGGACCAGTTCGCGGATCGTGCGGTCGATGGCACGTAACTGCCGGGGGTTGGCGTGTTCCACTTCGTGAACTACGGCGGCCAATTCGCTCATGGTGTGGCCACTGGGGGCGTCGTGCTCGATGACTTCGCCGTCCCGCCACCTTGCTCCCGGAGCGTCCACCCAGAGCAGTTCGGACAGCGCCTCCAAGATCGCGTACTGGGTCGCGGTGACGTGGTGGGTGTTCGGGGGGAGCCAGTAGCAGGCTTCCTCGCAGTACTTGTTCGCCGGCACCGCGACGATGGGTGGCGGCTCGGCGCCGCTGCCTGACGTCGTGGCGCGGGCACGCCGGGGAGCGGGCGACCGGCCGGAAAGCGAGGCGGGACGCGGCCGCCGACGGCAGGCTTTCGTCGGCGCGCGAAGCTGCGGTTGCGCCGAGAACATGGGGAGTGAGCTGGGGTCATGCGACAACAGGTCGATGTCGCTCCGCTCGTAGTCCTGCGGGTTGACGGACGCGCCCGCTGGCAGGACCCATTCGCGGCGGGCTCGCTTGGCGGCGGTGCCGTCGTCGCGAGTCTCGTACTCGCGGTTGGCGTAGATCTTGGTCCGCCGGGTGGTCCCGTCGTCCTCGATCGTCAGCCGGATCAGCGGCTCGTCGACGCCTCTGGTGATCACCGGGCCGCGTGTCTGCACGCGCACCCAGCGGCTGCCATTGCGATAGGTCAGACCCGAGGTGAAGTTCTTACCGAGCATCTCAACAGACCTCCCACTACTCGCGGCGGTTTGTTTAATGAAATGACCGTATCACTCAGTTCCGCTCGGTGGAAGATTCTGCACGGTAGTTTTCTGAATCTTCGTGTTAGCGCTGGTCAGACGCGTGGATTGGGCGGACACGGCGCGGCGGCACGGGCACGGAGAGTGGGCAAAAGTGAAACAGCTAGGTCATCCGGTCGGAAGGTGAACGCCGTCAACCGACCACCCGCACGTTGTTCCGCGCGTCGGGGTTCCAGCAGGAGAACAGCGCGCGTGCCGTCGCCCGCTGGGGCGCGCGCGGGGCGTACGGCCGTTCGTTCGTGCGTGACCGGTTCGCCAGTGCGGAGGCGCGGTACTTGGGTCCCGAATGGCTGGCACGACCGGCCCTGCTTCCCAGCGGCTTCGCGACAGCCGGGTTAGTCCCACTGCCCTGCGGGGAACCCGAAGGCAGGACCGACGCCGCGTGAGGAGGTGCGAGCGATGAGCACGGGTATCCGCTTTGTCGGCGCGATCGCCGGGGTTGCCTTCGTCGTGACGATCATCGGCATCGTGCTCGCGATGGTCATCGGGTTGACCATCATCACCGCGGCCAGCACGGCGTTCGCCTAAGCCGCAGCGCCCCGGGGCGCCGTGTCCCCCGCTCACGACGTCGTGTTCCTCGAATCAGAGATCCAGCGCCGCTGACCCGAACGCGACGTTGAACCGGTCGCACCAGAGGACGACGCTGCGCAGGCCGTCGATATCGGCGTCGGCGGGGATCGCGTAGTTGTGGCTGCCGTGCGTCGCCTTGAGCTTGCCGAGCGCGACGTAGCGGCCGTCGTCGTAGGCGCCCCATTCGTCGAGTCCGGCTGCGGCGTCGGTGAGCCACACGTGCACGTCGGGGCCGTCCGAACTGGCTAGTCCCTCAAGACGAAGCACCCTGCTGCCATCCGGGCGCTCGATGACCAGGGCTTTCCCGGACGTCTCGTGCTCCTGGCTGACAAACCTGCCCGACGCCAGCAGCCGTGGACCGGCCGCCTCCTCCTGCTTGTCGGCCGGTTGCGCCGCCGTGAGCGGCGACGTCTCCCGCAGTTCACTGCTGGTGAAGGCCTTCCACGGCTGGAACGCCCACAGCCCGACGCCGATCCCGATCACAGCGACGATGGCCGCAGCGGACAGCACGATCTTTCTACGCATCACGGCGCTCCTTGCCTTTTCGGTCGTTGCCACCAGTCTTGCGTGCGTGGCTGGCCGTGGGTGCCCGATCGTGCTTACGAAAGGCTGACGGGCTTCGACCGTTATGTCGTCGTGGCGGCCCGGTCGGCGCGGTGCCAGAGTGGAACACGGCGGCGTGAGCGGGGAACACGGCGGCGTGAGCGGGGGACACGGCGGGGTCAGGGGGTGCTGGGGGCCGGTGCGCGGTCGCGCCAAGTCGTCCGTGCGAGGAAGAACTGCGTCAGCGTGCCGATCGTGAGGGCGTAGAGGACCGTGCCGATGCCGACGGTGCCGCCGAGTAGCCACCCGGCGAGCAAGACACCGGCCTCGATCGCGGTTCGCACGACCTGCACCGAGCGTCCGGTGGTCGTCACGAGGCCGGTCATCAGGCCGTCGCGCGGGCCAGGGCCGAGCCGCACGCCGATGTAGGCGGCGGTCGCGACGCCGTTGAGGACGACGCCGCCGACAAGCAGCGTGATCTGCCAGCCGAGGTCGTGCTGTTCCGGCAGCACCAGCCGCACCAGGTCGACGGTCACCGCGATCACGACGACGTTCGCGACGGTGCCGACGCCGGGCCGCTGCCGCAGCGGCACCCACGCGAGCAGCACCGCACCCGACGTGATTGCGGTGATCACGCCGAAGCTCAGACCGGTGCGCATGGTCAGGCCCTCGTGCAGCACGTCCCACGGGCTCAGGCCGAGACCGGCGCGGGTCATCATCGCCATGCTCGCGCCGTACAGCGCGAGGCCGACGATCAGCTGCGTCAGGCGCGCGGCAGGGCGGACGTCGAGGGGCATCGGGGTCAGGCTTGGTGAACTCACCCGACCAGGTTCGCCGAAGATTGGCTGGCGTTTCCATAACCAATCGGCAAGAATTGGTCTTAATGATGACGCAGACACCGCCCGGTGGCCGCATATCCGGGGCCAAACTGGCCACCGCTCTCGGGCAGTGGCGGCGAGGTGGCCCGCACCACGGGGCCGCTGATCTCGCCGCCGCCGTCGAGTGGCAGGTGCGGGAGGGGCGGCTGCCGCCGGGCACCCGGCTCCCCGCCGAACGCGAGCTGGCCAGCGCCATCGACGCCAGCCGCACCCTGGTCGGCGCGGCGCTGGAGCGGCTGCGGGAGAAGGGGCTCGTCGCGAGCAAACGCGGGTCCGGCTCGTGGATCACGCTGCCGCGCACGTCGGGGCTGCCCGTCGAGCCCGAGCACGACGACGGAGCACAACCAGCCATCGACTTCGCCAGGGCGTCCCCGCCCGCCGTGTCCGCGCTGGTGCCCGCACTCAACGAAGCGATGCCCGAACTGGCAGCGCTCGCATCCGGCACCGGCTACAGCGAACGCGGCCTGCCGCGGCTGCGGGAACGGATCGCCGCCCGCTACACCGAGCGCGGCCTGGCGACGTCACCCGACGACATCCTGGTCACCAACGGCGCGCACCACGCCTTCGTCCTCGCGCTGCGGAATTTCGCCGGGCCGGGCGACCGCGTACTTGTCGAGCAGCCCAGCTACCCCAACGCCATCGCGGCGGTGCGCGCCGCCCACTCGCTGCCGGTGCCGGTCGCCGTCGAGCGCGGCTGGGACGTCGAGGGCATCGAGGCCGCGCTCAAGCAGTCCAACCCCCGGCTGGCCTACCTCATTGCCGACTTCCACAACCCGACCGGGTTGCGGATGGACGTCGAGACGCGCGAACGGCTCGGCGCCGCGCTGGTGCGCGCCCGCACGCCGGTCGTCGTCGACGAGACCATGGTCGAGCTGGACCACGAGGGCGACCCGGCGTCCGGACCGCCGCCGCTGGCCGCGTTCACCGGCGACGGCGTCGGCGGCAACTGGGCGATCTCGGTGGGGTCGGCGGCCAAGACGTACTGGGGCGGGCTGCGGATCGGCTGGATCAGGGCGAGCAGGCAGTTCCTCGCCGGGCTGGTGTCGGCGCGGTCGGCGCTTGACCTCGGCTCACCGATGCTGGAGCAACTGGTGCTCGCCAGGTTGATGGCGCGCGACGACGTCCTGCCAGCGCGGCGGCAGCAGGTCGCGGGGATGCGGAACACGCTGGTCGACGCGGTCCGGACGCACTTCCCGCAGTGGACGTTCGAGCAGCCGGACGGCGGGCTGTCGTTGTGGTGCCGGTTGGACGAGCCGATCGGGACTCGGTTGGCGGTCGCGGCGCTCAACCACGGCGTGCGGGTCGCGCCCGGCTCGCGGTTCAGCGTGCACGGTGGGCTCGAACAGTGGCTGCGGCTGCCCTACGCGTTGCCGGACGACCAGCTCGCGGAAGCCGTCGCGCGGCTGGGGGCCGCTGCGGGTTCGGTGCGAGGTGGGGGAGGTGCGAGCGAGCCGCCGGAAGACGTCCCGGTGGCGTGATGGCGATGCGGTGGCTTTCCGGCACAGCCCCTCGGTGCGCCGGAAAGCCACCGCCGCTCAGGCGTGGGCCCGGTACGGCTTCGGCGCGGTGAAGCCGTAGGGCGTGGCACGCCTCATGCGGGCCGTTCCCTCGGCGACGGCGGGGTGGCTGGCGGGTCGCGGCGGGAGGTGATCCGCTTCCGCCGACCTGGCCGCCGTCGCGTCACAGGGGACGGCGCTGATGGAGTGGGGGCTCCGACGCCACGCGGGCGTCCAGGGAGACGTCGTGGCGCCGGAGCCAGAGCCCGAACCGGCCTGGCGCGGTAGGCCGGTCGGGAAGTTCGTGGTCATGTGTAGGCCTCAACGAGCGAGTTCGCGGCAAGAAAGTGCTGATCAGCGAAGTTGCGTCAGAAGGTGCAGTGCGCTGGACCGTGTGGGGTAGCGGCTACTGGCGCAGGTGTCCCCCGGATGAGGCGGGGTCAGTCAGGTGAGGTGCACGGCAGCGCGGCGGCGATGCCAGCGCCGAGGGCGCGGGTGCCGACGGGGCCGCCGGTGTGGCCGCCGGACGTGGCGACGGCGTCGTGGCCGAGAGTGGCGAACGGGTTCTTGCTCGCGCCGGTGTCACCGGTCGCGGCTGCGGCTGCAGAGCATGGCGCCGCGGGGGAGAGCGGCGCGCCAGCGCTGCCGGACGCGCCGTGGCTGGCGTGGTCCGCCGTGGTGCCGTCGTGGCTCGCGGGAACCGGCGCGGGCGGCGTGACCGGCGCTGGCTGCTGGGGCAACGTGACCGGCTGCGGCTTCGCGGCCGGGCGCTGCGGTGCCTGCGTGGTCTGCTTCGCGGGCTGCGCCGGTGGCGTCGCGGCGGGCGTGGGCGTCGGGGACGTCGTTGGGACGTCCGGCGTCGGCGCGGGGGCCGGGGGGTCCAGGACGCCGCCGACGGTGTTGACAGTGCCGTCCACCGTGCCGTTGACCGTGGTCAACGTCGTGTTGACCGTGCCGGTGACGGTGTTCAGCGTGGTGTCAATGGTGCCGGTGACCGTGGTGAGCGTCGTGTTGACCGTGCCGGTGACGGTCTTCGTCAGCCCACCGGTGGTGTTGTCCAACGTCGAGGTCACGGTGCCGGTCGTCTGATCGACGGTGTCGGTGAGGCCGTCGGTGACCGAGCTGGTGGCGTTGAGCGTGTCGCTGACTCCGCCGGTCAGGCCGCCGAGCAGCCCGCCGGACGACGTGGCGGCGGTGGCGGCAGTGTCATCGGTGTCGGTGACCGAGTCGTTGTCGGACCCGGCCTTCCCCTTGGCCTTGCCGTCTGAGGCTTCCGCAGCCGCCGACGTCTTCGCCTGGGTCTCGCCGGAGGCGGTGGTGTCGCTGGTGTCCGTGTCGTGCGCGGACGCGGCCGCACTCAGCAGCGCGGCGACGACGAACCAGCCGACGAGCGCCAGTCCGGCGACGAGCGTGACCCGCACCGCGACCCCGGCCAAAGCGCTGTGGCCAGAGGGGACGCGGTCAGGTGACGATGCTGCAGCGTTCACCGCGTCACCACCTCACGTCCCTAGTCACGGCAGGTCACACCTGGGCACACACGCAGAACACGCCGTCGTTCAGGAAACGGCGCAGGGTCTGAGTGTTACACCTCGCAACCCGTCGATCCAGCCCCGTCGGCAAGAACATTGGTCCGAACTGACCGATTCGGGTGGTGACGCGACTACGGAGCGAGCTGATGCAGGCGGGATATGGCCTCGTCAAGTACCTCGTTGGACTTGCAGAACGCGAAGCGCAGCAGGTGGCCGTAGCCTCCGCTCTCCGCGAACGCGCTCACCGGAACGGCCGCGACGCCGATGCGTTCCGGCAGCTGCCACGCCAGCTCGGTCGCGTCCTCGTAGCCGAGCGGGCGGACGTCGGCGCACACGAAGTACGTTCCCGCAGACGACAGCACCCCGAACCCGGCCTTGGCCAGCCCCTCGGCGAGTCGGTCGTGCTTCTCGGACAGCGAGTCGCGCAGCCGCGCCACCCAGTCCAACTCGGTGCGCAGCGCGTGCGCCACGGCCACCTGGAACGGCGCGCCGGAGACGAAGGTGAGGAACTGCTTCGCCGCGCGGGTGGCGGCGACCAGCTCCGCGCGCCCACACACCCAGCCGATCTTCCAGCCGGTGCAGTTGAACGACTTGCCCGCGCTGGACACCGACACCGTGCGATCGGCCATGCCGGGCAACGTCGTGAGCGGGACGTGCTCGGCGTCGCCGAAGGTCAGGTGTTCGTAGACCTCGTCGGTGATGGCGAGCAGGTCGTTGTCCACACACACCTGGGCGATGCCCGCCAGCTCCTCCCGGGTGAACACCGTCCCGGTGGGGTTGTGCGGCGAGTTGACGATGATGGCGCGAGTGCGCGGCGTGACCGCTGCCCGCAGCGCGTCGACGTCGACGGCGAACCGGCTCTCGCCGCTCTGCGTCAGCGACACCACCCGCTTGCTGGCCCCCGCCAGCGCGATCGCGGCGGCGTACGAGTCGTAGTACGGCTCGAGCACGATCACCTCGTCCCCCGCGTCGACGAGGCCGAGCACGGCCGCCGTGATGCCCTCGGTGGCGCCCGTCGTCACCAGGATCTCGCTGGCGGGGTCGTAATGCGTGCCGTAGCGGGTGCGGTGCTCTGCCACCGCGTCCAGGAGTTCTGGCCTGCCCTGTCCCGGCGGGTACTGGTTGATGCCGTCGTCGATGGCCTGCTTCGCCGCGTCGAGCATGCCGCGCGGGCCGTCGGTGTCGGGAAATCCCTGGCCGAGGTTGACCGACTTGGTGCGCACGGCGAGCGCGGTCATCTCGGCGAACACGGTGGACGCGAACGGTCGTAGGCGCGGTACGAGGGCAGGTTCCGACATGAGCAGTGATCTTCACGGAGAATGGCGGTGTGAAGCAAGCCAGCGCAACCACTTCAGCCGAGGGGCGCCCTCCACCGACGACACCGCCATTGCCGGGCGGGCCGGGCGCAGAGGACGCCAAGCGACGCGGCTTGCGCAGGATGAAGGGGGTCGCGCTCGGGTTCCTCGTCGGCGCGGCCGTGGTGTTCTTGCTTGCGAGCTGGGCCGAGGCGGCGGGCTGGCCTGAATGGGTCGGCTACGTCAAGGCCGCTGCCGAGGCGGGCATGGTGGGCGCGCTCGCCGACTGGTTCGCGGTGACGGCGTTGTTCCGCTACCCACTCGGCATCAAGATCCCGCACACGGCGATCATCCCGACCCGCAAGCAGCAGCTCGGGGACAGCCTCGGCGAGTTCGTCGGGACCCACTTCCTCGCGCCGGACGTCGTCAGGGAGAAGGTCCGCAGCGCTGACGTCGCCAAAAGCCTCGGCGGCTGGCTGGCGCGGCAGGAGAACGCCGAGCGCGTGACGTCGGAGCTGGCGAACGTGCTGCGCGGCGCGGTGACGGTGCTCCGCGACGAGGACGTCCAGGCCGTGATGGAGCAGGCGGTCGCCAAGCGGATCATCGAGAAGGAGTGGGGCCCGCCGCTCGGCGCGATCCTCGGGCAGGTCGTCATCGACGGCGCGCACCACAAGCTCGTCGACCTGGTCTGCGACCGCTCCTACGTGTGGGTGCGCGACAACCACGACACCGTGCTGCGGGTCGTCTCCGACCGCGCGCCAACGTGGTCGCCGAAGTTCGTCGACGGCCTGGTGGCGGACAAGGTCTACGGCGAGGTGCTGTCCTTCGCGTGGGCGGTGAAGGTCGACGTCAACCATCCGATGCGGCTCGCGCTGGACCGCTTCCTTTCCGAGTTCGCCACCGATCTGCGCGAGGACCCGGAGACGATCCGGCGCGCGGAGCAGGTCAAGCAGCAGGTGATCGAGCACCCCGATGTGCAGAAGCTGATCGGCGCGGCGTGGGCCACCGGCAAGGAGATGCTGCTGACCGCGACCGAGGACCCGTCGAGCGAGCTACGGCAGCGGGTGCGGCAGGGGTTGTGCCGGTTGGGCGAGCGGTTGGCGTCCGGCGACGCGCTGGCGACCAAAGTGGACGTCTGGATCGAGGACGCCGCCGCCCACGTCGTCACCAACTACTCAAGCGAGCTGACGACGTTGATCACCGACACCGTGGCGCGCTGGGACCCGCAGGAGACGTCGCGGCGGGTGGAGTTGCAGGTCGGGCGGGACCTCCAGTTCATCCGCATCAACGGCACCGTCGTCGGCGCGCTCGCGGGGCTGGCGATCCACACGGTGGCCGAGCTGTTCTTCTGACGCGGGCTGGCGCGCTCTTCCGTAGGCTAAGCTTGTCGTTTAACCTGCGGCTTGCTTGTTGTTGCTTGTCGTCGTGGCCGTTGTGATCCTTTTGCCCACGTCGTGACGGGTCACGCGATGCCTGTTGCGGGATCCTGGTGGGCGTCCTGGTCCGGGCCGGGAGGGTTTC
>WHTY01000057.1 GCA_009377475.1 Actinophytocola sp. | reverse complement strand
TACCCGTCGGGGCCGCTCACGCATCAGTTCGGCACCGTGCCGACGACGCCGGGCACCTCGCCGATGACGCACCCGCTTCGCCGGAATCGTCGTCGGCACGGTGAACGCCTGCTTCATCGGCATTTTCAGCGCCGCGCAACAGTCGGGCAGCCCGGCGTCGGTGATCGTGACGTCGGTAATGCCGACCCGGCCGCCGGGCCGTAGCACGCGCGCGAACTCGGCCGCCGCCGTCGCCTTGTCCGGGAACGTGCAGAACGCGCACTCGCACACCAGCGCGTCGAACGCGGCGTCCGGCAGCGGGATGCGCTCAGCGTCACCGACATGGAAACGCACCTTCGCCGACAACCCCGCCTCCGCTGTCGCTTCCCGCGCGTTGGCCACTGTGGACTCGCCGAGGTCGACGCCATCGACGTCCACGTCGTACTCGGTCGCGAGCATCCGGGCGGTCGCACCGGGTCCGGATGCCACGTCGACCACCCGGTGACCGGTGCGCAGCCGCAGGCATTCGGCGAGCCGTCGGGTCAGTGCCAGCCCGACGGGGTGGTACGACTCCCCCAGCACCAGCGCGACCGCATCGTTGCCATAGCTGGCGGCGCAGCACGCCTTGGCCTCGTCAGCGCTGGTCATTGCGCGCCACCCCCGTCGCCGCGCGCCCCATCCCGGTCGGCGGCGATCTTCGAGCCGTACGGCGAGTCCTCCACGACGTCGCGCAGCGGAATGGCGTTCGGCACGACGTCGGCGACCTTCACCCCAGACATCTGCTCGCGCACCTGCTCGCGGTAGCCGACCGAGTTGTACGCGCAGAACGGAATCAGCCGCCCGTCCGGCGTGATCTCCTCGACGCAGCACTTCATCAACTGCTTCACGTTGAGCGTGTACGGGTCGAGGAAGTCCTGCACCACGATCATGAACGCCCGATCGGTCAACTCCCCCATCGCCTCGGGCAGGTTCACTCCGCAGGCGTCCGCGCAGTCCAGCGCCTCGGCCGCGACCCGCAGCCGGTCCTCGGTCACGTCGGTGCCCATGAACGCCGACGCGCTCCATAACTTCTCCAGCGGCTCGCGGATCGCGTAGTCCGGCACCACCCGGTTCGACACGTAGTCCAGGTAGTCCTCCACCTGCAACATCCTCGGGATCGGCAGCACACCGAAGTCCGGCGAACCCGGTGTGCCCTCGGTGACCAGATAGGTGATCGAACGGCAGGTCGGAAAACAGCACGGCACGGGGAAGAAGTCGTCGGCGCGGAACCAGTCCGGGCGCTGCTCCACCAGCAGCTTGATCACATCGGGATTGGTTAGCCTGGTCATCGGGTCGAACTCGACATGCCGACCGGAGTGCGTCACCGGCTGGAACGCGACGGACCGAACGGCCGGATGGGACAGTCCGAACTCGACGATGTCGCCGATCTCGTGCTCGTTCAGCCCGCGCTCGATCGCGGCGACCAACGTCACCGTCAGCCCTGCCTCGGCGCAGTTGTCCAGCGCACGACGCTTGGTCTCCCGCAGATCCCTGCCGCGGATCTCGCGGTGGGTGCGCTCGTCGAAGCCGTCGAACTGGAGATAGACGTTGACCGACCGGCCCTCGACGTCGTTGCGCTCACCCAGCGCGGCGACAAACCGAGTGTCGGAAGCGAGCCGGATGCCGTTCGTGTTCAGGTTGACGCTGCGGATCGGCCGCGCCTGGGCCAGGTCGATGAACTCCAGGATGTGCTTGTGAATCGTCGGCTCCCCACCGGAGAACATCACCACCTCCGCCTCGCCCTCCGACTCCACGAAGACGTCCAGCATCCGCTCGCACTGCTCGCGCGTGATCGAGTAGCCGTCCGGCTGATGCCCGGAGTCGGCGAAACAGATCGGACAGTCCAAGTTGCAGCCGGTGTTGACCTCGATGATCCCCAGGCAGGCGTGCTGCTTGTGCTCCGGACACAGCCCGCAGTCCGACGGGCAGCCCTCGTCGACCTCGGTCTGGAACGTCAACGGCAGCGTGCCCGGCTTGTTGAACCGCGCCGACGCGAGGTACTGCTCGGCGTCGCCGTAGATCAGCGCCTCGAACCAGCCGTGCTCACGACACCGTTTCCGCAGATACACCTTGTTGTCGCGGATGTTGACCTGCGCGTCCACCGTCGCCTTGCACACCGGGCAGATCGACTTCGTGAACTCGACGAACACCTCGTCACGGTCCCGCTTCTGCCTGCCGACCTCGCCGTTACTCGTCACCCGTCCTCCTCGCGCAGTCACCGTGCGAGCACACCAGGAAACACCCAGCAGCGCAGCGCAACTGTCGGCAGGCGGACAATCAGTTCGGGCATCCTCCGCCTGGCTGGTGTCCGGGGAAGACACGCCGATCCCGGCGCGTTGCACCGGGTATGAGGATCGACATCTGGTCGGACATCGTGTGCCCGTGGTGCGCGATCGGCAAGGCCAACCTTGACCTCGCCCTCGCCCAGTTCGAGCACGCCGACGAGGTCGACGTCGTGTGGCGCAGCTTCGAACTCGACCCCGGCGCACCCGCCGTCCGCGAGGGCGACTACGCCGAGATGCTGGCCCGCAAGTACGGCACCTCGGTCGAGGGCGGTCCGGACATGGTGCGCCGCATGACCAACACCGCCGCCCAAGCCGGGCTGCGGTTCCACCTCGAGGACGCCCGGCCAGGCAACTCCTTCGACGCGCACCGACTCGTCCACCTCGCCGCCGACCGGGGCAGGCAGCACGTCGTGAAGGAGCGATTCCTGCGTGCCTACCTCACCGAGGGCGAGGCCATCGGCGAGCACGACACGCTGCAACGGCTCGCGACGGACGCCGGTCTCGACCCCGGCGAGGTGGCAGATGTGCTGGCCACCGACGCCTACGCCGACGCGGTGCGTGCCGACGAGCGCGCGGCCGTCGACATCGGCATCAGCGGGGTGCCGCTGTTCCTCGTCGATGGCAGGCTGGCCATACCGGGCGCGCAGTCCAGCGACGTCATCCTGCACACGCTGCGCAGGGCCTGGGACGCTCGCCGACCGGTGACCGTGGTCGGCGAGCAGGCAGCCGACGGCCCGGCATGCGGCCCCGACGACTGCTGAGTATTAGCGCAGCCGCCGAGACGGCTCCCGCCCAACTAGCTGCGTGCCAGCCGTCGGCGTACTCGACGGGCGGGTTCGGCAGCGGCATCGCTGTACCGGTGGCGACTCGCGCAGCCGTCCACGCGGCGGCACCAGCGTCGAGCACGTCGTCAACGGCTGCGTGGCGGCCAGCCTCCCCACCGATAGCCGCGAGGTGACCACCCTTTTCGACATCGCCGACGGGCGCGGCGCCGTGCTGGTGATGCGTGACGTGGCGCTCGACGAGCCCGAGCGGCCGAGTGTCGCTGCCGTCACAGTTCTCCCGTCATCGCGGCAACAGACATCGGGTGCCTGTTCGAAGACGCTCGAAGAACGCACGAGACAGGAGGCATCCGATGCAGGCAATGGCACATCACGAGACGCCCCGCCGGGCGAGCACGCTCTCCGAGCTGACCTGCCTGGGTCTGCACCGCCCCGGCCGCGACGCGACGGCAGCGCAGCTGGCCGCCTACTACGGTGAGCTTGCCACAGTGCACCAGCACTTGGCTGCCGAAGCCGCGACCGTCGCCGACCGCCGCCGCGAGCTGGAACTGGCTGGTCGCATCAGCGACCGCGCCACCGCATTGATGGCCGCACGTCAGTTGGTGGGCGGGGCCTCCTGCGGTGGCTGCTGCCCGCCGGGCTGTTGCGGTACCTGCGGCATCTGCCCGACCTTGTTCTCCGGCGGCGCTTCGACCTTCACTGGTTCGCCCCATGCCGAGTAGGTCATCGTGGACGTCGAGCGGCCGTCGGGCGCCGGTTGGCCGCCCATCTTGGCCGCGGCCGCGTACACATCGGTCAGGTCCATAACTGCTTTGATCGGCAGGTCGTCGTCGTTCACCCACAGCCGCATCCCGTAGGACTTGGCCCCTGCTTCCTTGAGTGGTTTGACGGCTTCCTTGGTCAGACCGGCGGGGAAAGCTTCGGTGAGTTTGTCGAGGCGGATCTGGAAGGTGTGTTTCGTGGCGGTCTCCCCGTCGACGTCGACCTGCTCGCTGTCCTTGACGTCGCCCGCCTGCTCGACCTGTGTGAGCACGCTCGTCGGGTCCGCCTGCCTGACCAGCATGTCCACACCGCCCATCATTTGGGCCGCCTGCTGGTCTCTGGCGAGGTCGACCCACTCCGCGCCGCCCTCCAGCATCTGGCGCATCTGGGCCGGGGCCTTCGCGAAGGCCGAGTCGCCGACTAGCACGACCTCGAGCTGCTGGCCCTGGGATTTCAGTACGGCGCTGGTCGCCGGGTCGTCTGCGTAGCGGCCCGAGCCTTCGCCGCTGACCTGCTGACCACCGACGTCGAGTTCGAGCCCGAACTTCACGAACTCCTCCGCCGCCACTTTTTGCATGCTCGTGGCTGCGAGTTGCTGTGCTTCGCCCGCCTGCTGTTCGGTCCCGGTGCCGCCGGATTGGCCGTCGTCCGACTGCCCGTCGCCGCTACCGTTGTCCCCGTTGCTGCAGGCGCCGAGAATCAAGGCGAAGCTCAGCACCCCTGACACGGCGGTGGATCGACGCATATATGGGTACTCCATTCGTGTCCGCGAGTCATCGAACACTGTCGGTGTGCGGTGTCACTGCCGCGTTGCGGCCCGTCGGCGACGCTAACTCGGCAGGCATTTCCTTACAGTGAAGTGCCTCTTCGGGTCGTCGCTTTCGGCCCAGATCGGGTCACGGCGTCATGACCCTGGCCAAGATGTCGCGTAGTCGTTCGAGTTCGGCGGCGATCCATGGGAGCCGGGCGGGTTCTGCCGATCCCAATGCCTCCCATCGCTGTTCGGTGTCGCCGTAGAGCAGGCTGGTGGCGACGCGGGAGCGAAACGCCGCCGGCGTGTCGCCGAAGGATTCGCCGGGTAGTACGGCGAGTCCGTGTTCGTCGAGCAGATAGTGGGCGAGGTCGGCGCCGGTACGGACGCCGATGCGGGTCAGCTTGGTCCGGGCGGATTCCAGATCGGGATAGAGGTAGAAGCCTGCCGTCGGCGGGCGGAGGGTGGCGCCCGCATCGGTGAAGATCGCCGCGACCGCCGTCGCGACGGCGGCGTGCAGTCGGCGGCTGCGGGTGATGTGGTTGGCGACGACCTCCGGTTCGCCGAGCGCATAGGCCGCCACGCGTTCCATCGGAGTGGCCATACACGACCACAGCTCCGAGGCGATTCCGAGTATCGCCGCATGCCAGGCGGTGCCCTCGGTCGTCGCCGGGACGCGGGCGAACCCGATGCGCCACCCGCCGAGTGCCAGGTTCTTGCTGAGCCCTCCGGTGACGATGGTTCGGTCCGGAAGCAGTACCGCAGGGCTGGTGACGGGGCCGCCGTCGTGGACGAGATCGCGGTAGATCTCGTCGGAGACGATCACCAGGCCGTGTCGATCAGCGATCTCGCAGATCCCGCGCACGGCGGCTTCCGACGCCACCGTGCCAGTCGGGTTGTCGGGCAACGTGACGACGAGCAGCCGAGGATCGGCGCCGTCGGCACGCGCGCGGCGCAGCGTGTCAGCGAGCCCGTCGGGGTCCGGGATGCCGCCGTGATCCGTGGGAATGGGTGCGGGGATGACGCGCTTGCCTGCCAGAGCGGCCTGGGCGGCGTAGGTCACCCAGGATGGCATCGGCAACACGACGTCGCCCTCGATCGCGGCCAGCGCCGCGTACAGCAGCGGTTTGCTACCGGGCGCCACCAGCATCTGGTCGTCGCCCGTGGGGATGCCGCGCCGGTGCCAGTAGCCGGCTGCCGCGTGCCTGACCTCCTCCGAGCCGGCGACGGGCGCATAGCTGTTATCGCCCGCCGCCTCGCGCAGCCGGTCGGCCAGCGCGGGCAGCACGGGCAAACCGGCCTCGCCGAACCCGAGATGCACGATGCGTCGCCCTGCGCTCCGGTACGCGGCAACCCGCTCGTTGATCTCCAGGGTCGCCGAGTGTGTGACCACCACGCTCGTCACCAACTTTCGTGCTACCGGCCGCCGTCGCCGCGCTCCGGGGTCGCCGCGGCCGTGTCGGGGTTTTCCGGGGCGAGTCGCTGCTGCAGCTCGTTGGCCGCGGCCAGCATGGGTGTGCTGAGCTCACGCAACATGTCTTCGGTGTAGCGATAGGACGGCACTGTCACGTTGAGATACGCCAGCGGCCGGTCGGCGCGGTCACACACGACCGCGCCGACCCCGCTCCAGTCCAGCCGTCCTTCCTGGTAGGCAACCGCGTACCGATTCGCTCTCGCCCGGCTGAGCTCCGCACGCAGCAGCTCGCTGTCGACGATGGTTCGTTCGGTGTACCGCTCGCGTGGCCGCGCCAGGTACTCCTCGATGTCACCGTCGGGGAGGAAGGCCAGGTGCAGCTTGCCAACCGACTTGCAATGCAGCGGTCCGTCGATCCTGGTGATGTCGACCTGTACCGGATGCGACCCGTGTACCTCGTCCAGCACCACCATCTCGTCGCCGCTGAACACCTGAAGATAGACCCGCTCGTCCAGTTCCGTGCCGAGCCGCTCGAGGACTGGCCGGGCTCGGCGAATGAGTGGCCTGTCGCCGGAGGCGGCCGCGATGCGCGACGCCCCGTAGCCGACCGAGTAGCGCCCGCTGCGCTCCTCCCGTTCGACCAGGTGGAAGTGCTCAAGCGTGTTGAGTAACCGCCAGGCCGTCGCGCGGTTCACGCCAGCTCTCCTGGCGACCTCGCTCGCGCTGGGCGGCACGTCGCTGGCGGCGATCTCCTCGAGCATGCTCAACGCCCGCTCGACGGACTGCACGAGCTTGGGTTGGTTGACCTCGATGTCGCGACCTCCTTGCGCCAACCGTCCGGGGTTGACTACCGCTACCTGCCACCTTCATGCTGTCAGCATTATGCATCAGGTGTTGCGCGATGTCAGCAACCCAGGGATTGCAAGCCTCACCGAGCGCGGTCCAGACGAGCTTCCCCGGGGTGTCAGGCAGCTGCGGGACGTGTGGATTCCCATGCCAGACGGGGTCCGGCTGTCCGCCAGCGTCTGGCTACCCACCGACGCTGATTCCCAGCCCGTCCCCGGCGTCATGGAGCTGTCGCCCTACCGCAAGAGCGACGGCACAGCGTTGCGCGACGCCGCTGTGGCGCCGTGGTTCGCCGGGCACGGGTACGCGGTCGTCCGGGTCGACGTTCGCGGCACCGGTAACTCCGAGGGCGTCATCACCGACGAGTACACCCAGCGCGAGCTCGACGACGGTCTCGCGTGCATCGACTGGATCGCCGCGCAGCCCTGGTGCCCGGGCAGGGTCGGGATGATCGGGCTGTCCTGGAGCGGCTTCAACGGTCTGCAGATCGCGGCCCGCGGGCCGTCACACCTGCATGCGGTGGTCACGCTTGGCTCCACCGACGATCGATACGCCGACGATGTGCACTACTGGGGTGGGGCGCTACTGGCCGACCAGGAGTTGCCGTGGGCGACGACGATGCTCGCGCGCAACGCGCAGCCGCCGGAGCCGGAAGTGTGGGGCGACGACTGGTTGCCCGTCTGGCGGCACCGGCTCGACCGGACCCCGCCGTTCGTGAAGACGTGGCTCGAACACCAGCATCGCGACGAGTACTGGCGGCACGGCTCGGTCTGCGAGAACCCGGCCTCGATCCGGTGCCCTGTTCTACTCGTCGGCGGCTGGGCGGACGCCTATCGCGATGCCGTGTTCCGGATGCTGCGTTCGCTCGAGGTGCCGCGCAGGGCGGTGGTCGGGCCGTGGGCGCACGCGTGGCCACACACCGCGGTGCCCGGTCCGCGGATCGGGTTCCTGCAGGAGGTGTTGCGCTGGTGGGACCGCTGGCTCAAGGACCAGCCCAACGGCATCGACGAGGAACCGACGGTCTACGCCTGGATGCAGGATTCGGTGCCGCCAAGGGCGTACTACGACCAGCGACCGGGTCGCTGGGTGGTCGAGGACGGCTGGCCATCGGCCAACGTCGAAATGCGTCGACTCACCCTCAGCCCGGCGACCGCGGCTTTCGGTGCCGTACTTGGCGAGCAGGTCTCACCATCTGCCGTGGAACTCGCGCCGGTGCAGTCGCACGGCGTCCACGGCGGCCGCTCCGTCTCCCGGGGCAAGGGCTACGAACTCGCGGTGGACCAGCGCAAGGACGACGCCGTAGCCACGTGCTTCGACACCGAACCGTTGACCGAGCGAACCGAGATCCTCGGCATCCCCGAAGCGGAGTTGGATGTCAGCTCGGACCGCCCGGACGCCCTCGTCGCGGTGCGCGTCTGTGATGTCAGGCCGGACGGGTCGGTCACACTCATCACCCGCGGGGTGCTCAACCTGACCCATCGCGACGGCCACCAGCACCCTGATCCCCTGCTGCCCGGTCAGCGATACCGGGTGCGGTTCCCGCTCCACGCCATCGGGTACGCGGTTCCGCCGGGCCACCGACTCCGGATCGCACTCGCACCGACGTGCTGGCCGGTGGTGTGGCCCTCCCCCGAACCCGCGCGCGTGACCGTCCACTTTCCCGGTTCGCACATCCACCTGCCGACGCGAACCGCTAGCGCGGACGCCCCAGCCATCCCGTTCGGCGCGCCAGAGCAGCGGCGACCGTTTGAACATGAGCGCATCGGGGTATCAGAGCACGGTGAAGTAACTCACGACCTGGTCACCGGGCGGGTAACCACGGTGTACGAGAACGCCGATGGCTATGTCCGGGAGGAGTTCGGCAAGCCGATGCGGTACCACACGTCCTACCGCGACATTTTCGACATCCTCGACAACGACCCCACATCGGCGGTCGTCTCCTCCGAACGTGCGATCGAACTCTCCCGAGGTGACTGGCGCGCGAGCGTAGTCGCGAACGGCAGGCTGGCCTGTGACAAGGACTTCTTCCACGTCCGCACCGACCTGACCGCGTATCACGGTGAGGAGGTCGCATTCCAGCGGGAGTGGCGCTTCAGCACACCCAGGAACCTGACGTGATCGGACAGGACTGCCCCGAGTGAAGAGGTGAACATCGATGGGTTCCCAGAAACCAAAGATCGCACAGCGCGCCGCGGCGACCGCGGATCTACCCACGACCTGGTCTCGCCGGGACCTCTTCAGAGGGAGTGGGCTGCTGCTCGCCGCTATTGGCGGCTCCCAGATTCTGTCGGGGTGTGACGGCGGCGACACGGCAGGTGGCGGCGGGGGCGCCGACGACACGCTCACGCTCCGCCTGATGAAGGACATCGAGACACTCGATCCCGCCTTCCTGACGTCGGGGGACGAGGACGCGGTCTTGATCTGTGTCGCGCAGAACCTTGTCACGTACCGGGCGGGCAGCGACGAACCCGTCAACGACCTGGCCGAGGAGATCACCTCGTCGGACGACGGCCTGACCCATGAGTTCACGCTGCGAGAGGGCGTGCGGTTCCACGGCGGCTACGGCGAGGTCACCGCGGAGGACGTCAAGTACTCCTTCGAGCGTATCGCCGGTCTGACCAAGCCCGACATCGAGTCGACCTACAAGGGCGACTGGAAGACGTTGGAGGAGGTGGAGGTCACCGGCAAGTACACCGGCGTGATCAAGCTGAGCGAGCCGTTCGCTCCGCTCTTTCACACCACGCTGCCCGGCAACGCGGGTGCCGTCATCTCCAAGGCGGCCGCCGAGGAGCTCGGCGACGATTTCGCCACCAACCCCATCGGCAGCGGTCCGTTCGAGTTCGTCCGGTGGGAGCGGGGCAGGAGCGTACTGGTGCGGCGGTTCGACAACTGGCAAGACTGGGCGCCGGACTGGGCGGGCGAGCCGCAGTGGCGGGAGATCGAGTTCAGGCCCATTTCCGACGACAACTCAGCCGACATCGCCGTCGAGACCGGTGACCTGGATATCGGCCAGGTCGCGTACTCGTCGACCAAGCGGTTCAAGAGCGACGACGCGTTCGAGGTGACCACCCAACCAACCCTCGACTATGCCTGGATCGGGTTCAACGTCACCCATCCGAAACTGTCCGACGTGCGCGTGCGCCGGGCGATCCGGCAGGCGCTCGACGTCGAGTCGATGCTGGCGGCCGCGTTCGACGGCGAGACCCGGCGCGCCCATGCGCTCATCTCCCCCGACATGCCCATCGGCCACTGGGAGGACGCACCTCGCCACCAGCCCGACCAGCAGGCAGCGAAACAGCAGCTCGACCAAGCTGGCGGCGGATTCGACATGGAGTTCGGGATCCGTGACGAACCGGGCTCCGACGCGATCGCGGAGATCGCCCAGCAGAACCTGGCCCCCATCGGCATCAACGTCTCGATCAAGAAGTACCCGGGCGACCAGCTGCACGAGCAGGTCAAGTCACTGCAGATGTTCTACGAGTCCTTCAGCAACCAGGCCGATCCGTCGTGGGCAACGGTGTGGTTCACCAGTGACCAGGTCGGGGACTGGAACTTCATGTCATGGTCCAATAAGGAGTTCGACCGGCTGCACGACGAAGCCCTCGTCGAGCTCGACGAGGACAAGCGACATGAGATGTACATCGAGATGCAGGAGCTGATGGATGAGGAAGCCGTCGCCCACTGGGTGATGTATCGGACGAACCACTACGCTCACTCATCCGACCTGGAACCGTCCCTGATCACCCAGCGGTACGCGAAGTACCGGGCCTGGACGTTCACGGCCTGAGGCCGCCACATGGTCCGGTACCTCATCTGGCGGCTGGGGATGACCCTCGCGGTGGTCGTCGTCGTGCTCGCTTTCCTGGGACTCCTGGTCAACATCGTCCCCGGGGATCCAGTGACGCTGGTGATGGGACCGAGGGCGAGTCCCGAGTTCGCCGCCGAAGTGCGTCGCGAGATGGGGCTCGACCAGCCAGTGTGGGAGCAGGTGGCATCGTTCTTCTGGAATGCCGCCCAAGGCGATCTCGGCACCGACTTCGTCTCGCATCAGCCGGTGACCCATATCCTGGCCACCTCCGTGCCGCACACGATCGTCCTGGCGTTCGCGGCGCTCGGTTTCGCCGCGCTCGTCGGCATCCCGCTCGGTGTCTATGCGGCGACGAAGCCAGGAAGCATCATGGACACCATCACCAGCTTCGCCTCGGTGTCGCTGATCACCATGCCCTCGTACGTCACCGGCCTGTTGCTGCTGCTGATCTTTCCGGTCGTGCTCGGCGTCCTGCCGACGTCAGGAGTCGGCGATCTCAATGAGCCGGTCGACTACGTGCAGCACATGATCCTCCCGGCCTCCGCGCTGGCGTTGGTATGGATCGGGTACCTGGCCCGCATCGTGCGCAGCAGCATGCTCGAGGTGATGGGCGCCAACTACATCCGGGCGGCCCGCTCCCTCGGCCTGCACGAGCGGTTCGTCGCGTACCGGTACGCGTTGAAGAACGCCATCGTTCCCACCGTGGCGTTACTCGGAGTCAGCCTGGGTGACCTCCTCGGCGGCGCGGTGTTCGTGGAGGTCATTTTCTCCCGGCCGGGTCTCGGTTCGCTGATCGTCGAGTCGATCGAGCAACGCAACTTCCCGGTTGTCCGCGGTGGCGTGCTCGTCATCACGCTGCTGTACGTTGTGGCGAACCTGGCGGCCGACATCTCCTACCGCTTCCTTGATCCCAGGATCAGGGTGGAAAAGGCAGGGAGTGCCACATGACCGCGATAGCCGAGTCGGTCCGCCGCGGCGCGCGGGGCTCCCTTGACGTGGTCCGGGGGGTCGCATCGTCCTGGATGGGTCTGCTCTCGCTGATACTGGTCGGTCTCGTCCTGATCGCGGTCGCCTTCGCCCCGTTCGTCACGCCGTACGACCCACTGGCGCAGGACATCGCCGCGCGGCTGCAGGGCCCATCTGGCGAGCATTGGCTCGGGACCGACCCACTCGGCCGGGACCTGTTCACCAGAGCGGTGTTCGGCGCGCGGGTGGAGATGTCCGTCGCGATCCCCGCCGGGCTCATCGCGCTCGCCATCGGGCTGCTGATCGGCGCGGTAGCCGGGTACGTCGGCGGGCGAACCGACCGCGTGCTCGTCGTTCTCATGGACAGCATGCAGGCGTTTCCCGCCGTCGTCCTCGCGCTCGCGCTGCTCGCGCTGGCAGGCCCCTCCCAGCAGAACGTCACGTTGGTCATCGCGGTCACCTTCGCGCCCGCCTACGCACGGATGGCCCGCGCATCGGTGTTCGTCGTGCGGGAGCAGCCGTACATCGAGGCCGAACGTTCACTCGGCGCGGGCAATCTGCGGGTCCTCACCAGACACGTCGTGCCGAATATCATCGCCCCGCTGTTCATCCTGATGGCGATCAACATTCCCGTGGCGGTCACCATCTCATCGGGACTGTCGTTCCTCGGACTTGGTGTGCCGCCACCGGAACCGTCCTGGGGTGTGATGCTCGCCGACGGGTTCGAGCGGGTGTGGGCTACGCCGTTCCCACTACTGGTACCCGCGATCGCGCTGGCGCTGACGACGCTGGGCTTTACCTTGCTCGGGGAGTCGCTGCGCGACTACCTCGACCCACGACTGGCAGGAACGCGAGGAGTGACCCGTGGCTGAGCCCGTGCTCCGCGTCGAAGGACTCCACGTCCACTACCTCGTGAAGTCAGGAACCATCGAGGCCCTACACGACATCAGCCTCGACGTGCCCGCCGGAGGCGTCGTAGGCGTGGTGGGTGAGTCCGGTTCTGGCAAGTCGACACTGGGTTCCGCGATGATGCGGCTACTCCCGCCGAACGCCAAGGTCGGCTCCGGCAGTCTGGTCCTGCAGGGCCGCGACCTGTTCGCGCTCCCAGAGGAGACTCTCCGGCGGATCCGCGGCCGGAGGATTGGCATGATCTTCCAGGATCCGGTCACCAGCCTGAATCCCACATTCCGCATCTCAAGCCAGATGATCAACGCGCAACGCGCCCACACCGAGGACGGCAGGCAGCGGACCGACACGCTCCGGCAACGTGCGGTCCAGATGCTCGAGCGGGTCGGGATCGCTGACGCGGAGCGCAGAATCGACGACTACCCCCACCAGTTCTCCGGCGGCATGCTGCAACGCATCATGATCGCGACCGTCCTGCTGCTCGAGCCGGACGTGCTCATCTGCGACGAGGCGACATCGGCCCTTGATGTCACCCTCCAGGCGCAGATCCTGGACCTGCTGAAAACGCTGTGCCGCGAAGAAGGAACCGCGCTCGTGTTCATCTCCCACGACATGGGCGTCATCGCGGAAATGGCACACCAGGTCTCGGTGCTCTACAACGGTCGCGTTGTCGAGAGCGGATCGGCCGACGACGTCCTCATCCGACCGCAGCATCCCTACACACGCAAGCTGCTCGCCGCCATACCGTCACGGCATGGCGCGCCGCGTGCCGAGGTGGCCGACCGGACCTCGCGGCACCCGTTGCTCGAGATCCGGGACCTGCACGTTCATTTCCACGGACAGCGCCCGCTACTTGGCAGGCTTACCGACAAGGAGCAGCAGGTGGTCACCGCGGTCGACGGGGTCGACCTGACGCTCGACCGCGGCGAGATCGTAGGCCTCGTGGGTGAGTCCGGCTCGGGCAAGACGACGCTCGGCAAAGCCTTACTGCGGCTGGCTCCGATCACAAGCGGCGTGGTCAATTTCGACGGCACGGACCTCGCCACGCTCGGCCGTGGCGAATGGCGGCGCCGGCGGCGGCGACTGCAGATGATCTTCCAGGAGCCGTACGGCTCGCTGAGCCCTCGGATGCGCGTCGACCAGCTGGTCACCGAGCCATACCGGATCAACCGGACCCCTCGCGACCAGCGCTACGCGGTGACGGACCTGCTCGAGCTCGTGCATCTCCCCGTCGAGCAGGCCACGAAGTACCCCCACCAGCTCTCGGGCGGGCAGGCACGCCGGGTCGGGATCGCCCGCGTGCTGGCCATGCACCCGGACTTCATCGTCGCGGACGAGCCGACATCGGGCCTCGACGTGTCCGCCGCGTCCGCGGTTCTCGACCTCTTGCAGGAACTGCGAGATCGGCTGTCGTTGAGCCTCCTGCTCATCACTCACGACCTCAACGTCGTTGGCTACCTAGCCGACCGGATCGCCGTGATGTACCAGGGAAAGATCGTGGAGCACGGCACTACGGACGACGTCATGGACAACGCCCAGCACCCGTACACGCGCGAGCTGCTCGCCTCGATCCCGAAACTCCCCGGCGAGCACCACCCCCAGCATTGAGGTAGTCGTCAGTTTGTCCCGTCAAGCCGAACGGACCCGTTGCATTGGGCGCGACGACCGCTGATCCTGGACAGAAGGGCACATGCCGGGATGTTGCGGAGGTGCGACGTGACAGGGGTACACGTGTGCCACGACGCGCTGGACGATCGACAGCGCGGCGACCGTGTATTCGCCGGTGATCTGGTGATCTTTGCGGCCGTGCCGGGATTGGGTGCGTTTCGCGATCGCGTCGATCAGCTCGTCAGGGACGAATTCGGCACGGCCAACCCGGAGACGGCGCAGTTCGAGCTGCCACGCCCCGCATACACCAGCGCCGTGCGCAACGTGCGGCAGCGGGTCCGTGCGGACACGACAGCACATGGCCTGCTGTGCGCCGCGCTGGCGAACGCCGGGGTGGACACGTCGGCCGCCTACTGGGACTGGGTCCATCTCCGGGTGTTGCCACACGGCAGCGAGCACGCGTCGGCCGGAACGGGGTGGCATCGCGACACCTGGTCGTCCAACGTCCACGCGCAGACGAACTGGTGGACGCCGATCTATCCGATCACCACAGGGCGTGCGCTGCGGTTCGCCATTGAGCACTGGTCCGAGCCGGTCGCCAACACGAGCGACGACTGGAGTCCCCGGGCCGTCAAGGCGCAGCAGCACAACGAGTCGTCGGAGCGCACCGCCGTACCGGTGATTCCCGAGCCGCTAACCGACCTGCGGCACGTTCGCGAGCTATGCGTCGTCGTGCAGCCCGGCGACCTGTTGTGCTTCTCCGGTACCCACCTGCACGCCAGCGTGCCCAACGAGTCCGGCCTGGCCCGCTTCTCGGTCGAGGTCCGCACCGTGCACCAAGCCGACATCGACACCGGCCGCGGTGCCCCCAACATCGACAGCCACGCCCCGAGCACCCGGTACCGCTGGTTTCACCACGTCGAGCACGGCACCCCGGTGACCGGGCCGGCAGCCTGATCGGCTCGTGAGCCAGCTGGAGTTCGGCTCGGGGGCGGTGACGATGCGGTACGAGCTGAGAAGGTAGCACCCGCCGCGGCTCGCGCGTCCAGTTGACCGCCGCGGCGGCATCGCCCCAGAACCGCTCCCGGTTCGCTGATGCTCAGCGGAGCGCGGCGGCTACCTGAGACAGAGCTTGCCGTCGGACGATACCTGCGCCACAGGATCCTTCCTCGTCGACAGACGTCAGCAACTCCAGTGCCGCTTCCAGCCGTTCCCCTGCCGGTGTCGCCGGTGGTATGAAAGAACCAGCGCGATAACTGGCGTAGACATCGAGCGCAGTGGCCAGTACCGCGTCACTGTCAGTGCGGATCTCCTCCCTGCGTTTGGTGGCCACCACAGCAACGAGTCCGATCCCCATCAGAAGCGTGACGGCGGGCAGCAACCAGAGCAGCCAGGCAATCCCGCGCCGTGGCGGGGTGAGCAGGACCCAGTCGCCGTAGCGGTCGACGAACTGGGCACGGATCTCGTCGGGCTTCCGTCCGGCCGCGGCCTGCTCCTGGACTATTTTGCGCATTCCGGCGGCGACTGGTGCGGGTGAGTCGGCAATGGACATACCCTGGCAGGTGGGGCATCGCAGACTAGATTCCACTAATGCTGCGACGTCGGCAGGCGATGACGGCTGCGTGGTGCTTGCGGCCCGCTGAAAACCGGCAATCGTGAGCGTGATGACCGCGCTCACGGCGAGGAGGGCGACGATGCGGCGCATGCTCATCGCCTGACCAGCGGGAGGACGTGGGCCGCGATCCACTCCCCCGTGACGGGCCCGACTCGCTTCGCGACCACCACGCCGTCGCGGTCGACGACATAGGTCTCCGGCACGGCGAAGGTCCCCCAGTCCACCGCGATGCGTGCGTCCGGGTCACGCACGCTCGGATATACCGCGCCTCCCGCACGCTCAAGGAAGCGACGCGCGCTCGCGGGGTTGTCCCGCATGTTGATCCCGAGAACCTGCAGCCCACGAGTGCCGTACTGCCGCTGTAGTCCGGCCAGTAAGGGATGTTCTCGGCGGCAGGGTGGGCACCATGAGGCCCACACGTTGACAAGGACGACCGTGCCTCGGTATTCGCGCATATCGACCTCGCTACCGTCGAGAGCGCGTCCCGCCAGGGCAGGTGCCTGCCGACCGATCAGAGCGGACCGGACCACCGAGGGGTCACGCCCGAACCCGATCCCGAGTACATCGGCCATACCCACTGCGAGGGTGAGGATCAGGACCAGGCCGAGTGACCTGCGCAATGTGCGGCTGCGCCCGGGCACTGGGCTCGTTCCCGCCGTCATGACGGCGTTCCCGCCGGCTCGCCGTGCCGAGCGCGTGTCCAGATCAGGGGGCGCGTTCGCCGCCGCCGCGTGGGCCAGCCGGCGAGAACCGCGCCTACCGCCATCACCCCGCTCGCCACCCACAGCCATACCATGAGCGGCCGTACCGAGAGCGAGACCACGGCCCAGCGCCCTGCTGGGTCGGCCTCGGACACCACGACGTAGGCGTCGGCGGTGGATCCGGTGCGCACCGACGGTGTCCCGATCGCCCGGTTATTCCTGCCGGGATAGAAGCTCAACTCCGGCTCTTCGGTGCCAAGCGCGCGGCCGTCGCTGCTCATGTCGAGCCGCGCGCTCACCCACATCCGTCGATCATCACGGTGACGATCGACGGATACCAAGCGCGCGCCGTAGGTGCCGACACTGATCGTTTCACCGACCTCGAGCTTGCGTTGCTGTTGTTCGGTGTAGGTCGAAGACGCCGCGATCGCCACCGCGGCCAGCACTACACCTGAATGCACCACCATTCCGCCGAGGAAGCGGCGACGAGCGACGGCGAACCTGCGGGCGGCGACCCACCAGCCGACGTCCCGGCCACGCCGCACGGTGGCGACCCCCTCGATCACCGTAACGCCGATAGCGCTCAGTACGAACGCAGCGAGACCGAAGGTGATCAGCGGGGTGATCCCGGACAAACCCGCGAGTCCGAGGGCACCGATGACCGTGAGGCCGACGAGCGCCGGCCCGATGAGACGTCGTCCTAGCGCGCGTGGCGCCGCCTTACCCCACGGAACGAGGGGCCCGACGCCCATCAGCAGGATCACGGCCAGTGCCAGCGGAATGGCCACCTGGTTGAAGTACGGTTCGCCCACACTGATCCGCGTGCCATCGACGGCTTCGGCGACGAGTGGGAACACCGTGCCCAGCAGCACGGTCAGCGCGAGCGCCACCAGCAGGAGGTTGTTGCCGAGAAACATGGCCTCGCGGGAAAGCCCGCCACCGAGGCCATCATCCGGGCCCAGCCGGTCGGCACGCCACAGTAGTAGAACCCCGCACCCGACGAACACCACGACGATGCCCGCGAGCAGCGCTGGCCCGATCGCGGACTGGGTGAAGGAATGCACGCTTTCGATCACGCCGCTGCGGGTGATGAAGGTACCGACCAGGACAAGCAGGAACACCGCCATCGCCAGCGTCAGGTTCCATACCCGCAACGCGACCCGGCGCCGTTGCGTCATGACGGAGTGCACCAGCGCGGTGGCCACGAACCACGGGATGATCGACACGTTCTCCACCGGGTCCCACGACCAGTAGCCGCCCCAGCCGAGCACTTCGTAGGCCCACCAAGCGCCAAGGAAGATCGCGATGGTGAGGCACGTCCAGGCGAACAGCGTCCACCGCCGGATGAGAGCCACCCACCCGCCACCGGTGTGGCCGGTGATGAGCGCGGCGACCGCGTAAGCGAACGGCACCGCCATCCCCACGTAACCGAGATAGAGCAGCGGCGGGTGCACTCCCATCAGCGGATGGTCCTGCAGCAGCGGGTTCGGCCCCGGGCCGTCCGCGGGAACTATCGCCACGCGGTGAAAGGCGTTACCTGCGAACAGCGCGAGACCGAAGAAGAACGTCGACAGCGCGGAGAGCACCGCCAGCGCCCAGCGGTGGAACTGCTCTCCTCGCCGCGATGCGAAGACCAGCACCGCGGCGGTGTAGCCGGTGAGGACAAGCACCCACAGCAGCAAGGAGCCCTCCAGCGCGGCCCACAAGCTGATGACGGTGTAGTAGGTCGGCACGGCTCGGCTGCCGTTCTCGGCGACATAGCGGATCGAGAAGTCGTGGCTGAGCAGCGCCCACTCCAGCGCCGCGACCGTGACCAGCGCGGCGAGCACCGCCAGCAGAGTCATCCCGGCGCCCCACCGGTTCGCGAGGCGCTGGTCGCGCCCGGCGGGCTGGGTCTGCGCCCGCGCCGCCACCAGCCACCAGTAGCACCCTGCGGCTGACGCGAGCATCCCGACAAGCAGCGCGGTATGCCCGATCTGCGCAGTCATCCGCCGCCCCGTCCTCGCGTCGGCGGAGCTTCTCGCCCTCCCGGTCCCCGATAGGTCTCGGCGTGCTTGACCATGATGTGCTCACCGTGGAACATCCCCGTCGTGCCGAGGGTGCCCTCGACCAGCGTGTCTTGCCCGGCTTGGAATACCCCGGGGGCCCGGCCCGAGTACCGCACCCTGATGCGGCTGGTGTCGTCGATGATCGTGAACGTCAGCAGACCGTCCCGCTCGACGACGCTGCCCGGTTCGACCAACCCACCGACGCGCACCCGCTTGCCCGTTTCCTCCAGCCGGAGCAGCTCGGTCGGTGTGCGGTAGTACACGATGCTGTCATCCAGTGCCGGGACCGACAGCACCCCGACCGCGCCGAGGGCGGCGAGGACGACGAGGGCCAGGCGCAGCCGGGTGTTCGGTTCGCGGTGTCCGGGCCGCACCGCGGGCGCCGGCGACGTCACCGACCGCCTCCCGGCCGCCTTGTGGCCATCGCGTACGCGAGCCAGACGGTCGCTGCCAGCAGGTAGCCGGCCCACACCCATGCCCAACTGGTCATCACAAGTTCCTCCTCGCGAACACGCGGATCGGCGGTCCTCCGGTCACCGCGCTGCCGGATGTCCGCACGGCGGCGGCCAGCACCCGGATCCGGCGCAGGAACACCCACGCGGCAAGCAGGGTGAAGCTCACCCATCCCGCCGCCAGCGCGGCGAGCATGACGCCTTCGATGGGCGGCGAGCTACCCGGGGCGAGCACGGTCGGCCCCTGGTGCAGGGTCCGCCACCACACCACGGAGAAATGCACGATCGGGACGTTGACGAAGCCGAGGATGCCGACGACCGCGGCCCGCCTGGCGTTGGTGTGCGGGTCCTCGGCGAGTCCCCGGATCCCGAGATAGCCGAGGTAGATGAGTAGCAGTACGGCGGTACTCACCAGCCGGGGATCCCACGCCCACCACACCCCCCACACCGGCCGACCCCACAAGCTCCCCAATGCGATCGCGAGCGCGGTCATCCCGACGCCCAGCTCCGCGGCCGCCTGTGCCCGCATATCCCATTTCAGGTCCCTGCGCAGCAGGTACGCCACGCTACCGAGCAGTACCGTCGCGAACGCGAGATACGCGGTGAGCGCCGCGGGCACGTGCACGTACATCAGGCGCTGTGCCTGCCCCTGCACAACGTCCGGTGGTGCGACGGCGAGTCCGAGGGTGAGGGCGGTCGCGACAGCCGCCACCGCGAGCAGGCCGACAGCGCGCTCGGTCCGGCGACGCGCAGGCGAAGCAGCGTCCACGTCATTCCTCCAACAATGCGGGAAACACCGCGTACGCGGTGATCAGACTGATGGCGTCGTAGCTCGCCAGTAGCAGGGCCCACGGCAGGCCGGAAGTCGCCGGGGCGGCCAAGTGCGTCCCTGCGATGAGCACCGGCACGGCCCCGGGCACGAGAAGGACCGCGATGAGGCCCGGCCGCCGCGCGCCGTGCGGCAGCAGCACGCCGAGTACCACCGTGGTCACCGCGACACCGAAGGTGCCAAGCACGCCTGCCACCGCGGCTTCCGGTCGCCACGCCGCGCCCAGCAAGGCCACGGCGAGCATCGAGGCCACCGCCCACGCGATGAGCAGCCACAGCCACAGCGCAGCCAGCTTGCCCGCCAGCAGCGCGGTGGGCGACGCCAGCGCGCGGAGCAGATCCCAGCAGCCGTCGGCACGTTCGGCGGCGGCGACGCCCCTGGCCAGCGGAATGGCCGAGACGAGCACGACCAGCCAGACCAGCCCGGGCGCCGCGGCGGAGAGAACCGGGCCCTGCCCGCCGAGGCCGAGCCCTGCCAGCATCATCAGCGCGGCCACGAACGGCAGTACCGTGATCGACGCCTCGCGACCGGACAACTCCAGGGACACATCGCGCCGGGCGATCGAGAAGGCGATGCGTGCGGTGCTCACGGCGGCACCTCAAGCAGCCCGTGCCGTAACCGTAGGTACGCGTCGGCCGGGCAGTCGAGCGTGTCCGGTACCGGTGTCGCCACCAGCACCGCGCTGCCCGCGGCCGCAAGTGCGGCCACGGCCTGGACCACACCGGCGCAGCCGGGGCCGTCCAGATGCGCGGTCGGCTCGTCCACGCACGCCAGCGCGGGGCCGGTCACCAGCGCAATGGCCATGGCTAGCCGGGTATGCTGGCCGGCGGAGAGCGCGGCAACCACGCTGGCGGTGGGCACCGTGAGCCCGACCAAGTCGAGCGCATCGTCCGGTGGCATCCCGCGCCGTGCCGCCGTCCGATATGCCCAGTCGAGCGCCTGACCGACGGACTGCTCTCCGCGAGCACCGGCGCCCGGCCGCACATATACCGCGAGGCCTGCGTTGCGGCACCTCCCGGAGGATGGCGCGAGCAGGTGCGCGGCCAGCCGGAGCAAGGTCGTCTTTCCCGCGCCGTTCGCGCCTTCGACCAGGCACACCGCACCCGGCTCCAGATCGAGGTCGATCGGCCCGATCACCAGCCTCCCGGCGAAGCTCCGGGTGACGGCCCGGAGCGAAAGGGTTGCCGCGGCCGGTGCGACCGAGTCGCGGCTCGATGCAGTCTGCGGTGCCGGGTTCATTGCGACAGCAAGTAGTGCACGATGGCCAGCTCTTCCTCGGGCGTGAAGTCGAAGAAGAACCGGGCGCGGTAGGCCGCCATCATCTCCAGCAAGGCCGCGATGGTGGCTTCGCGACCGAGCGACTCTCCTTGGCCCGGTATGCCCATGGAGCCGTCGTGAAAGTACGGCGCGGTGAACCGGGTCCCTCGCAGCACCGGCGTCTTGAATCCCCTGACCCGGCCCTGATCGTCGATATGACCGGGGTCGAGGCCGCCGACCGGCAGCAGCGGCGGTGGCAGCAGGATCGGATGGAACTCCCGGTCCGTACCGTCGGGATCAACATGGCAGTGCACGCAGGCCACCCCGTCGAAGGGGTTGAAATCACCGCCGATGTCCACGCCGCGGTACTGCGCGAACAGGCGCTCCCCCCATGCGGCAAGCTCCGGATCGTAGTCGACGCCGGGAACAGCGTCGGGAACGTCGAGGGTTGCCACGAAGGCCGCCAGCGCGTCAAGACCATACTGCGCGGGTTCATCGGCGGCGTTCATCTCCAGCGGGGATACGATGGCGTTCTTGATCGCCGCCTGCAGGCAGGGAAACCGGCCGTCCCAGCCGTAGGGCGCCGCATCGCCAATCCGCAGCAGGTGCGGCGTCTGCCGCGGCACCGAAGGACGGTGTTCGGTGGGGCCGACAATGTGCGTACGGCCGTCGGTACGAGCATCGCCGGTGTGACAGTCGGCGCAGGAAAGCGCCTCCCCTGCGACAGTCGGTCCCTGGCTGGCTTGCTGGCCGAACGCGTCGGGACTGGTGAACAGATCGCGGCCGCGTGCTACCAGCGCCTCCAGTTCCTCCTCCGTCGGTACTTCGTCCGGCGCGGGGCACGTGTCCGCGTAATCGTCGAACTCACCGGGTCCCGGCGAGTCATACGCCTTGGACCCGGACACCGCCTGTGTCACGGGCTCCTCGGTTGCCGTCGCAGCGGCGGCCACGGCCACGGCGGGCACGATTGGAATCGCCAGTGCGATGAAGAGCGCCATGGGCCTGCGCACGTCGAGTACTCGGGCTAGGACACGGTGATCCGCGTGAAGGTGGCCGCACCGAAGTTCGCCTGCGGACAACCCGAGGCCTGCTCGAGTCCGAAATGAACTTCGACGGTCTCGCCCGGCTCCGGTGAGTTGCCGAACAGTGCGGCCTCAAGCGGCTCCCCCTCACCTTGCAGCGGGCCCCTGACGCGGTTACTGGCGAGCCACTCGCCGTCCTGGTCCCGGATCGCCAGCGTCACGAACGTATAGGGGTCGAGCACCGCGTCGGTGAACTCGGCAACCACGGTGGACATCGTGGAAGTAACCGTGTGCTCGACCACCAACTTGGCGTGGGCGCCGCCTGGGGCACACTGAATGGGGTTGTACACCGGGTAGATCCGCGCCACGACGACCCGGCCGTCTTCGGGGTTGGCGGAGCGGTAGCTACCTGTCCCGCCGTCCTCCGGTCCCGCCTCGTACGGTGGACCGTACGTCGTCTCCTGCTCGGTGGCCTGCACGGAGTGGGCCGGCAACAACGCCATCACGAGAACCAAGCCGACCAGCCATCGACTGCTGCGCATGGGAGAGTCTCCTTGTCCGGTGATCGGGTGTTACGGCGACCAGGGGTTGTTGTACAGATCGGAGAGCACCTCACGTGCCGTCCTTCTGCCCACCAGTTGGTTGGACGCATACGGGGCCCCCTGCCGTGGGTCGGAAACGGCGTTGTTGAGGATGTAGGAGTCACGAATCTTCTGGACCTCGTCGCAGTCGATCATCGCACGCGCCGCATCCGGGTTGACCTGGTACGGGGCGGCGACGTTACGGCCGAAGATGCCGTTGCGGATACTGCGTTCGGGATGCGCCCTGCCATCGGTTGGCCAGTCGCGTACCGACGGGTGCGGGGCCATGTAGCTGGCACTGTCGTGGGCGTTGCGGCGTGGATCGAAGCGGTCGCCCTCCAGGCCGTACGGCAGGTTGTACAGCTCCTTGGCCTCATCGGTGAACCGGAACGCACGTAGCGCTACGATTTCTGACTGCGGGCTCCCGAACCACAGGCTGTCCGTGCCCCATACGACACGTTGCGGGCCGACGTGAGTGATCAGCTTTCCGAGCAGGTGGGCCGCCTGATCGGCATTACGCATCACGCTGCGCCAGGTAGAGCCGATCTCGGCATAGACGTTGGGAACGTTGCCGTGCTCCAGGCCCGGCGGAACGAACTTCGAGGCATCCCAGCCGTTCTCCCGAAGACTCTTGATCAGGGAGTCGACCCCGCGGTCGGCGGAGTTGACCTTGTCATCACCTGGATAGGCGGTCTGCGTCTCACTGTCGTAACCGGAGTGGTAGACGATGATGTTGACGTTGGGGAAGTTCCGCGCGCTCGGGCCGATGTCTCGCGGTGAGGCGGATCGCTGGTCGAAGCCGGGCAGGGCGAAGCCCTTGTGCACGGCGATCGTCTTGGGCGCGCCGTATTTGTCGCCGAGCAGGACGACCTGTTCGAAGAACTTCTCCCCGACACGGTCGTCGAAGTACCACCCGCTGGCATTGGGAACGTCGCCCCAGGCGGGATAGGTTTTCCAGCCTCGGATCTTTCCGGGATGCTCGAGCAGGTTGCGCTCCATGAGCTCGAACTCTTCGGCCATGAACGCCGGATCACTGTCCATGGACTCAGACATGGTCCCGAGCGATCCACGGTTGGGCATCACGAACGCGTGCATCACACAGCGCGGTGTGCTGCTGGCGAGTTCGTTGACGGTATCGACCGTCAACGCGGCCTCGTCGATCGTCAGGGGCTGTTTCTCGGGCGCGGACGGCACCGCCGACAGTACGCACATGTTCGTCGACGAATCGAGGTACAGCTCCTTCAGGTAGTGGTACCGGGACAGATTCTCCATGGGATCCAACTCGGTGCCTTGCCCGAACCCCCGGACCGAACCATCGTCCCGGACACCCGGCAGGCCGCCGAGCGGGCCCGCCTGGGACCAGATGGCCGTGAAGAACGCATGGAAATCGGGGTTCGTCACCCGCCACGTACCCCCGGGATCAATGTGGTGCGATTGCACGTCGAAAATGAATTCACCCGGCAAATTGTTGAGCTGCGCGCCCGGCCACTCCAGGTCACAGGCGGCATTGGTCTTGTCGTGCTCCGCCCACGCGTAACGCCCCCATCGGCCACCGGTCACCGAGTCGACCGCCCACATGCCGATGGCCATCGCGGCCGCCGTACGGACGAAGCCGCGGCGCGACATGCCGAACCTGCGACGGGCGTTCTCCGTCTCCTCGTTCGCGAGCCACATGATCGCGTGCTGCTCGTCGGTCGGCTTCTCGGGCAGGAATTCGCCATTGGAACACGGGTAAACATCGACGGGAAGATCCTCCGAGAGTGACGACTCCCAGGACTCCTTTTTCTTCATCGACCTGTCCTCATCTGCCGACCGAAATGCAATTATCTGTCGCGGCTACCAGTCACCGCAAAGAATTACGAAAATTATGGACAATGTCCACGGAATCGCAATTCCCATACTCAACGGTAAGGGAGTGGGAGATCAGTGCCAATGGTTGCATCACCAAATTTGCCGCAGACAGCTTGTGGTTCTCACAATTTCGAACGATCACCAGAAACCGTGCGTATCCGTCGACAGGGATGGTCGTTAATGATCAACCAGAGATGAGGAGCATTGCCGTAGTTCAGACATACAGCTCACCTCAGCTTCAACCGCCCGAGGAGACGGAGGAATCGTGTATAGAAGAGCTTTCGCCTTGGCTGTCCTGCTCACCTCGCTGAGCCTGCTGGCCTCGTCGGTCTTGGTGGCCGTCGCGGTGATACCCACGGACACGGCAACGGCCAGCCTGGAAGAAGGCGGCGATGTTCATCCTGGCAAGCACCAGGCGTTCGCCGTGCGGGTATCGGGTAACTCGGCGCTGGCCGGGGAACGCATCGACTACGTCAGCATCGCACTGCCCGCGGCCACCGCGGGTATCACGGTCAGCTCGGCGCCGGTCACTCCCCCGGACGGCTGGACCGTCCAGCTGGTGCGCACCGGCACCGCGCAGGCTTTGAAGTTCCACGCCACCGGCGATACCGGCATCGCCCGAGGCGACTCGGAGCTGTTCACCTTCCCCGCTGACGTCGCCACCCCGGACAGCGACCGGAACGGTGGCATCGGAGTGCAGGTCTCGACAAACGGAGGCCAGGAGATCGACACGGCCGAAGGATCCCCGCTGCCCACCACCGTCCGGGTACTCGAGGTCGTCAGCCAGCAGGCAAGCGCACCGCGCGGAGTCGTCGACCAGTCGGCGACCGCGGGCCAGGCCATCACCTATGACGTCGCGGTCAGGAACCACGCATCTCGCGCGCTACCAGTGCAGCCAGCGCTGACCAGCAGCAGCGACGAGGACCAGATCACTGAGGTCCCGGAACGCTCAGTCAGTGCGGGAGCGGTGTCTACCTTCGAGTTCCCGGTGCGACTGGGTGACTCCGCAGGCACCAGGACGTTCACCACGGGGGCTACCGCGACCGATTCCACAGCACTGACCAGCACCAAGGAGTTGCTGGTGCAATCGCGCGCGCTGCTCACCCTCACCTCGTCCACATTCGACCCACAGTACGTGCGATCGGACCGGCGGATCTCGTATGACTTCGGCGTCGAGGCGAGGAAGAGCGGCGATCCGGCACTGACCGTCTCCTCCTGCGAGCTGAGTTTCGCCGATACGAGCACGGCGTTGAGCGGGGCGCCGCTCACTTTGGAGCCCGGGAGCCAGACGCGCAGGCTCGCTTTCACGCCGACGACGGTGCGCGGCGCGGAAGGCACCTACGACGCGACGGTGCACTGCAACGGTCGGGACGACAACGACAAGCCGGAGACCTACGACCTGTCGCTGTCCCAGATCGTGACCATCGACAACACCGCGCCGCTGGTGGAGGTCGAAGAACTTGACATCCCCTCTGGTCAGGATGCGGTCAAGAATGGTGACCAGATCACCGTCAACGGCACCATTTCCGGGGAGAGCAGTAGCTCGCTCGAAGCCGTACAGCTGCGCACGGACCGTGGCGAGGCCATCGAGTGCCCGAACCCCACCCGCGACGGCAACTCCTTCGAGTGCGAGTTCGCCCGGGACGAGATCACTTTCAGCCCGGGCACCGAGGCGGTCCGCGGTGAGGCACGCGTGGTCGATGCCGCGGGCAATATCGGCGAGGGCCGGGGCGACGCTGACACCGTCGTCGATCTGCGAGTGCCGGAACTGCATTTTGCCGAAACCGAGACCGGCTCCCAGTTCGGATCCCAGATCCGGGTACAGTTCGCCGAGAACCGGGTCATCAGTGGCGGCTGCGACACAGCACAATGGACTGTAGCGGGCACGCACGTGTCGCGGGTGCGCTACAGCGACGGCAGCCTCTGCCGGTCGGGGCAGTCCGGCCCGGAGAACGCCCCAGACAACTACCGGATTCTCGTGCTGTCCGACACGCTCGGCCCCGATGACGAACCGGCGGTGACCTACCGGCCGAGTACCCTGGGTGATCATGTCCGGGATGGCGCCAACAACCGGGCCGCGCGGAAGACCGTCAACAGCGTGACCAGCATCGTGCCACAGGCACCACAGATCACGGAGGTCACGCGCAGCGACCACCGCGACGGCGAACGCGAGGATGCGGTCGCGGACGGCGCGGGCAGCAAGCCGGACACCACCACCTACTGGACGAATCGCCCGGGTAACGATCTCCGGGTGTCGTTCGCCGGGGCGAAGGCGGGCTACCGGGTGCAGGTAGTCGACGGCGACGCGAAGCCACTGACGACCGCCCAACCGGTCGCCGACACCAGCGGCGAGGTCGCCATCCCGGTCGGCAATACCGACGGTCGCGTGGTGCGCGGCATCCGGCTGATCAACAACGCCGGGCAGGGCGCCGTCGCCTACTTCGACGTCGTCCTCGACCGGAAAGCGCCGCGGATCGACTCCGCCGTCGCCTCCCAGCCGAGTGCCGTCACCGGCGACGTGCGGATCACGGTGACGTTCACCGACGTCCTCGCCGCTGGCCGGGACTTCGCATCGGACTGGTGGGTGGTGGCAAGGAGCGGTAACGTCACGCAGCCAGCCAGCGTGAGCGGCAGCAGAGAGACGCGGACCCTGAGCGTGCGCGACTTCGACGAAGAGTTCGGTGGCGTGCAGTACGAGCTCTCCCAGCAAGACGAGGACACGGGAGCGATGCGCTACGAAGACCGGGCAGGCAACCTCCTCGCCAACGCCAGCTGGGGGTCGCTTTAAGGACGGCGGCAGCCCGAAACCGGAACAGCATGGTCAGGGCGAACCGGCGGGCGCTGCCCCGGCCGGTGGCGTCCCCGCGAGCGACGACCGCTCGCAGGGACGCTCCGGCGGCGCACTTCCCCGGACGGGGGTGCCGGCCTGGGTGCTGGTGGGCATCGCCGCCCTGTTCGCCACGACAGGAACCTCGTTGCTCCGGCTGAGTTCGGCCAAACGAGAGCGGCCACTTGAGTAGTTCGCTGGTGGATTCACCAAGCGAGTCGTGTAATCCCCAAGTCGATACCGCAGATCTGGCCCGGCCGATCCGGTCTCAGGTACAACGCTTCTCGGGGAGGCGTTCTCCAGAACACTCGCATCGATACCGGTCACGCGGAGAAAAGAGGAGAGGAGGTGACGACCATGACCGCATCGGAACCTGGCGAACCGGCGGGCCTGTGGCTGGTCGGTGCCCGTGGTTCGGTGGCAACCACAGCGGTGACCGGACTCCTCGCGCTGAAGGCCGGCATCATCGAGCCGACGGGATGCGTAAGTGCGCAAGTTCCGTTCGACCAGGCGCATCTTGCTGGCTGGGACGACTGGCGTGTCGGCGGGCACGATGTCGTCCCTACCCCGCTGGCAAAACGCGCCGAACAGCTCGCCGAGGCCGGGGTGATCCAGTATCGGGTGCTGGAAGCGGTGCGCGAGCCACTTGCCGAAGTCGAGACACAGCTGTGTGACGGTTACCAACCGGCGACGCACCGGGGTTCGCAGGCCGATGCGGTGCAGCGCATGGCGACCGACATCGCGGAGTTCGCCGAGCGACACGCCCTGGCCAGGGTGGTCGTCGTCAACGTGGCCTCGACCGAGCCCGAGTTTCCGGTGCTGCCCGAGCATGGCACGGTGGCGGCGCTCGATGCGGCCATCACCGAACCAGGACGGGTGGCCCTGCCACCCAGTTCGGTGTCCGCGTACGCGGCGTTGCGGGCCGGTTGTTCCTACGTCGACTTCACCCCTTCCACTGGTATCCGGCTACCCGCCCTGCAACAACTGGCTGCCCAGCGGAAGCTGCCCTATGCCGGCTCGGACGGTAAGACCGGTGAGACGCTGGTACGCAGCGCGCTGGCGCCGATGTTCACTTCCCGCGCACTCACCGTACGGTCCTGGGCGGGCACGAATCTGCTTGGCGGCGGGGACGGTCGAACGCTGGCTGACTCCGACCATGCGGGTAGCAAGCTCGCCAGCAAGACTCGCGGGCTGGCCGCTCTGCTTGGCGGCGAGGTGACCGCGCCGTTGCACATCGACGATGTCCCCGATCTCGGCGAGCGGAAGACGGCGTGGGACCACGTCTCGTTCGAGGGATTCCTCGGCGCGAAGATGAGCTTGCAGTTCACCTGGACCGGATACGACTCGGCGTTGGCCGCACCGCTGGTGCTCGACCTGGCCCGGTTCACAGCGGCGGCGCACGACGCCGGGCAGAGCGGGCCGCTGGGCGCGTTGGCCTTCTTTTTCAAGGACCCGCTTGGTGCTGACGACCATCGGCTGGCCGAGCAGTTTGTTGCGTTGCGGGATTGGGCGACATCCCTATGAGCCGGGTTACCGTGGCGGCGTTCGCGGAGCTGGTCCGGGCGCCTGCCGCTCTGACGGTGATAGGAGACACCGCGGTGGGAGCCGCCGCGTCCGGCCCACTCTTACACCGCAGCCGACTGCTGTTCCCGCTGGCGTCGGTGGCCCTGTACTGGGCGGGTATGGCGCTCAACGATTGGGCCGACCGTGAACTCGACGCGACCGAACGCCCGGAACGACCCATCCCGTCGGGACGGGTCTCTGACCGAGACGCGCTTGCCATAGCAGCAGGCCTGACGTCGGCTGGTCTGGCACTCTCAGCAGCGGCGGGCGGGCACAGGGGATTGCGCAGCGCGGTCCTGCTGACGGGCGCGATCTGCGCCTATGACACCCGTCTCAAAGGCACCGTGGCCGGTCCTGCCGGGATGGCAATGTGCCGGATGCTGGACGTTCTGCTGGGCGCGTGGCCGGGGAACCTGCGAGCCGCGGCACCCGCGGCCGCCGCGCTTGGCGTGCACACGCTGGGCGTCACGGCCCTTGCCGCAGGCGAGGTTCACGGCGGTTCGCGGGCCGGGGCGAGCGGCGCCTTGGCGGGCACCGCGCTGTCCGCTCTGCTCGGTGCGCTCGGCCCCACCCAGGCCCCCCGGCACCGGATGACCGCGCTCGCCTGCGCGTTCTGGTACGCGGCGACGGTCGGCCGCACGCAGTTCAGGGCTGCGCTGCAGCCATCGGCCGCCAGGGTGCGTGCGGCAACGGTGGGCGGAATCCACGGAATGGTTCCGCTGCAAGCCGGATTGCTCGCCCGGCACGGCGCGCTCCGAACGGCGACCGTACTGGCAGCGGCGTTACCACTGGCTCAGCGATTCGCGAGGAGAGTGAGCCCCACATGAACGGTGAGGTCGATGGGATCCATCCCTGGCTTGTCGAGGCCGAGCAGGCGATCCATGGTGATCCCACCACCGTGCACGCGTTCTTCCCCGCAGTCGGGAGGAAAGTGGGCCGAGAGCCCTTATACCCCGATACCGATCCCGACGGGCTGATACACGGCACAGTCGATGATCGGGGGCGCGCTCGCCTACTCGCCGTGCTGGCTGATGTCCTCACGCCGTTCCGGCTGGCACAAGAAGTGATCGACCTCTACCGCTATGGCGACAGCGCCGAACGCAGCGGCGTGCTGCGCGCTCTACACCTGCTGCCGGCAGGACCCGGAGCCGGATCCATCGTCGAGAACGTCAGATGGATCGTCGAGGACGCCTTGCGTACCAACGACACTCGGCTGGTCGCCGCCGCGCTCGGTCCGTTTTCGGCGCGGCATCTGCCAGCCGGAAGTTGGCGGCACGGGGTGCTGAAGTGTCTGTTCCTTGGCGTGCCGATCGACGCGATAGCGGGACTCCAGCTGCGGAGCGACGCCGAGCTCGTCCGGATGGTGACCGACTACGCCGCCGAGCGCACGTCGGCCGGACGCGCCGTACCCGCCGACGCGAAGCGACTACTGGAAGCGAGCACGTGACATGCGCATTTTCGACCCGCACATCCATATGAGTTCCCGGACCACCTCCGATTACGAGTCGATGTACGAGGTCGGGGTGCGCGCGCTCGTCGAGCCCGCGTTCTGGCTCGGCCAACCACGTACCAATGTCGGGTCGTTCACCGATTACTTCGACAGCCTCATCGGCTGGGAACGCTTCCGCGCCACCCAGTTCGGCATTCGCCATCACTGCACGATCGCGCTCAATCCGAAGGAAGCCAACGACCCGCGCTGTAGCGAGGTGCTCGATGTGTTACCCAGATACCTCGCGAAGGACGGCGTCGTGGCCGTGGGGGAAGTCGGCTACGACTCGATGTCAGCTGCCGAGGAGAGCGTCTTCGCCCGGCAGTTGACGATGGCCGTCGAACACGCATTACCGGTACTGGTACACACGCCACACCGCGACAAAATCGCGGGCACCCGCCGAACCCTCGACCTCGTCAGGGAGTCGGGTATCGCACCAGAGTTGGTCCTGATCGATCATCTCACCGAATTGACCGTCGAGTTGGTGCTCGGCTCCGGCTGCTGGATGGGTTTCTCAATCTACCCCGACACCAAGATGGACGAGCAGCGAATGGTGTCCGTGCTGCGCGAATATGGCACCGAGCGGATGCTCGTGAACTCAGCCGCGGACTGGGGTCGGTCCGACCCGTTGGCAACATATCGGACCGGGCGCGCTATGCGTGCCGCCGGGTTCTCGCTATCCGATGTTGACACGGTGCTGTGGCGTAATCCAGTGGACTTCTATGCCCAGAGCGGAAGGCTCATGCTTGAGCCGCTCGAGCTATCCCGGCCGCTGGACGCGACATTCGCGGGAAACTCGGTGCTTCGCGGACCGCGGGCGGATCGTGCGGCCTCCTGATGTTGTTGTCGTACTGCACCAATGTGCATCCGGCTGAAAACCTGGACGGAATTCTGGCCCAGTTCGACACCTACGCGGTGCCGGTCCGTACCGCGCTTGGGTGGGACCGGCTTGGTGTGGGATTGTGGCTACCGGCGAAGGTGGCGGCCGGCTTGGCCGCGGACGCGGCGAGCAGGCGCAAGCTCGTAACGGAGTTGACCGCGCGCGGGCTGGCCGTGGAGACCCTCAACGCCTTCCCCTACCGGGATTTTCACGGCGCGGTGGTCAAGCATGGCGTCTATCAGCCGAGATGGTCCCATGCGGACCGGCTGCGGTACACGCTTGACTGCGTCACGGTGCTGGCCGATCTCCTGCCACCGGACGCCTCCCACGGCAGCATCTCTACCCTGCCGCTGGGCTGGCGGACACCGTGGGGTCCAGCAGACGACCTCCGCGCGCGTGCCGCATTCGAGGAGGTCACGCAGGCCTTGCGCACCACGTATGACCAGCGCGGCAAGCCGATCAAGCTTGCCGTGGAACCGGAGCCCGGGTGTGTCCTGGATACGGTCGACGATGCCGTCGGGTGGCTGAGCGGCCAGGTGGATCCCGCATTTGTCGGCTTGTGCCTTGACACCTGTCATCTGGCGGTGTCCTTCGCCGACCCGGCAGCGGCGGTGTCGCGCATCTACCGTTCCGGCCTCAGCGTCGTGAAGATCCAGGCTTCCGCGGCACTGCACGTGCAACGACCGGACAGTGAGCGGGCCAGGGCTGCGCTCGCACGCTTCGCCGAACCGCGATACCTGCATCAGGTGCGAGAGCGATCCCCGACGGGTCAGGTGCTGGCCGCTGACGACCTGCCGCAGGGATTGACCGACCTCCCGGCGGACGGTCCCTGGCGCGTCCACTTTCATGTGCCGCTGCACTGGGGAAGCACCAGCGGCCCGGACGCGCTGGGTCACGGTCTCACCGGGACCAGCAACGTAGTCTCCGATTGCCTGACCGCGGTGGCTCGAGAGGTGAGGTCACCTCAGGATTTCCCGCACATCGAGGTGGAGACCTACACCTGGAACGTGCTGCCCCGGGATGGTGCCCGTCGAGAACGACACGAGCTGATCACGGGCATCGCGGAGGAACTGCGGTGGACCCGCGACCGATTGACCGAGCAGTCCCCCGGCCGGCAAGGGGCGCACCGATGAACACGCTGGTCGTGGTCGACGTCGTCGGACTGACCCCGGCGCTCCTGCCCCACATGCCGAATCTCACCAAGCTGGCAGCGCGGGGCTGGCAGGCCACGCTCGACCCGGTACTGCCCGCCGTGACGTGCAGCATGCAATCGACAGTGCTCACCGGGCTGACTCCGGCCGAG
>WHTY01000127.1 GCA_009377475.1 Actinophytocola sp. | reverse complement strand
GCTCGCCATCGTGCACACTACTCACTGCGGCCCTTGTTGTTGATCTTGTTGCTGTGACAAGAAGCATGATCAACCAAGGGCCGCTTCCATGATCAACCGGGGTCACCACACACCCGACCAGGGGTTAAACGACAAGCTAAGACCTACGATGCCGAGACCGACCCGGACAACGTGTACACGATGCCGGACAGCGGCATCCAGAAGCCGCAAGACCTGGAGGGCAAGACCGTCGCCGTGACGGCACTGGGTGCGATCCAGGACCTCGGTGTGAAGATCATGGTCACCGAGGCGGGTGGCGACCCGGACAAGGTCAAGTTTCTGGCCCTGCCGTCGAACGACATGATCGCCGCCCTCAAGTCGGGGCAGGTCGACGCCGCCGCGCTCAGCGAACCATTCAACTCCGCGGCACAGGCGGAGGGGCTGCGGCCGCTGTTCTCCTACGTCACCAGCCCGACCCCGGGCGCACCGGTGGGTGCCTACTTCACCAGCGACGCCACCCTGGCCTCCTCGGGTGAGCAGATCGACGCGTTCACGAAGGCGATCGGCGAGGCGACGCAGTACGTCGAGGAGAACCCCGACGCGGTGAAGAAGGCACTTCCGCGTTACACGAAGATCTCCGCTGATGTCGTCGAGAACGTCAACACGTTCCCGTACGTCAACGAGATCACTCCGGACCAGATCGACGCCATGTCCAAGCGGTTGATCGAGTACGGCTACATGGACGAGCCGGTGTCGGCACAGGACATTCTCCGATGACACGGCGGTTCTCGTTAGGCGCGGTGACCGTCGTCACATTCCTCGGGCTCTGGGAGCTGCTGGGCAGGACCGACGCCCTCGGTGACCACGCGCTCCCGCCGTTCCTGGCGACGGCCTCCGCGCTCGGTCGGGCGGTGGCGGCCGCGGAGTTCTGGATGGCGGCCGGGCACACCGCCGTGCAGTGGGCGCTCGGGCTGGCCGGAGCCATGCTCGTCGCTATCCCGCTAGGACTCTTCCTCGGTCTCGGCAGGCTTCGCCACCGCGTTACCCGCAGCACCATCGATTTCCTCCGGACCATCCCGCCGGTGATGTTGCTGCCGCTGTTCGTCCTGGTCTGGGGAACTGGCCTGAAGATGGTCGTCCTGCTGGCGATTTACGCCGCGGTCTGGCCGATGCTGACCCAGACCATCACGGGTGTACGCCAGATCGACCAAGCGACGATGGACACCGCTGCCATCTTCAAGATCAGCGCATGGCGTCGGTTCTGGCGCGTGCTGCTCCCCGCGGTGTCGCCCTTCATCACCAGCGGAGTCCGGGTGTCGGCAGTCATCTCGCTGTTCATCGCCATCGTCTGCGAACTCGTTGCGGGCAGCCCAGGCATCGGTCAGCTGCTGGCCCAGGCGCAGCTGGGTGGGGACACCGCCCTGATGTGGGGGCTGATCCTGGTCACCGGCGTCCTGGGCGTGCTGATCAACACCGTCTTCAAGACCGCCGAGTCCCAACTGCTCGCGTGGCATCCGGCGTACGCGAAGGGACAGTGACATGACCCGACGCCTGATTCTCGTAGCCGAGCTGGTCGCACTGCCGTTCCTGCTCGTCACCGTGTGGTGGTTCTCTTCTGCGGGCTCCAGCTCGGTCTTCTTCCCGCCGCTGCAGACGATCTTGGCGGCGCTGGTGGACTGGTTCCCAGAAGGGGTGACCCGTGACGTCGTTCCCAGCGTAGTGAACCTGCTGGCTGGCTACGCCATCGCGGTGACCGCCGGCGTGAGCGCGGGTATGGTGCTCGGTCGCGTCCGGGCGCTGGAGGACGCGTTCTCGCCGATTATCCAGTTCATGCGCTCCATCCCGCCAGCGGCGCTGCTGCCGTTCTTCATCCTGGCGATGGGGCCGACCAGCACCATGCGGATCAGCGTGATCGCAGTCGGCGCGGTGTGGCCGACGCTGCTGAGCACCATCGACGGCGCCCGTGGCATCGAGCCCGCACTCCTCGACGTGACCAAGATCTATAAGACGTCCAGGCTGCGTAGGATCTTCAAGGTCCTGCTGCCTGCGGCGAGTCCCCTGATCTTGGCCGGGATGAAGACCTCGCTGGCGTTCGCGATCATCCTGGTGGTGGTGAGCGAGATGCTCGCCTCGACGGCAGGCATCGGCTACTTCATCATCTCGTCCCAGCAGTACTTCAACCTCCCGGACCTGTGGGCCGGGACCATCGTGATGGGGCTGCTGGGCTACCTGCTCAGTGAGCTGTTCTTCTTCGTCGAACGGCGCCTGCTTGCCTGGAAGGGTGAAATTTGATGACCAGCTTCACGACAGAGAGCAGCATCATGGACACGGTGCAGGAAGCCGCACCTTCGTCGCCGGCGCTCGAGGTGTCCCGTTTGGCCAAGTCCTACGGCAAACGAGAGGCCGCCAAGCAGGTGCTGGCCGACATCACCGTGTCGGTGGCGCGCGGCGAGTTTGTGTGCGTCGTCGGTCCGTCGGGAGCGGGCAAGACCACCCTGCTGCGCTGCCTGTCCGGTCTGCTCGAACCCACAACGGGTGAAGTCCTGGTCAACGGGCATGCCGTCGACGGGCCCCCGGACGAGTTGGCCGTGGTGTTCCAGGACTACAGCCGATCCCTGCTGCCCTGGATGAAGGTTGCCGCCAACGTCGAGTTCCCGCTGCTCGAGAAGAAGATGTCCAAGGCGGAACGCAAGGCCCTGGTGGGGCAGATGCTGGAGGCCGTGGGACTGACCCAGCATGCGGGCAAGTACCCCCGCGAACTGTCCGGCGGCATGCAGCAACGCGTGGCGATCGCACGTGCGCTGGCCTACCGCCCGACGATCCTGCTGATGGATGAGCCCTTCGCATCCCTCGATGCGCAGACCCGCGCCGAGCTCGAGGACGTCGTGCTGCAGTTGCGCGACGACTTCGGCGTCACCATCGTCTTCGTCACCCACGACATCGACGAGGCCGTCTACCTCGGTGACCGGGTGGTGGTGCTGTCCGGCACACCCGCGACGGTGAGCGAAATCGTCGAGGTCTGCTTCCCCACCCCACGCGACCAGGTGACCACCAAGGCGCTGCCCGAGTTCGGAGCCATACGGGGCGAGGTGCTGACCCGCATCCGTGACGCCAAGCAGCAGTACTGAGAGCCGTACATCGCGGAAAGATCAGTGCTCCGGTGTGGCGAGAATCTTGAACAGCATGGTGTTGACGTTGGTCAGGGTCTGGACATCGGCCTGCCTGCGGTGTTCGTTCAGACGTGTCTTTCGCAGGCTCGTTACGAGGCCGGGTGCCGCCCAGCCGTCGCCGATGTCGACGCCGAAGCCGGTGTCAGGTTCGGCATCGAAGACCGGGACCACGATGACGGTGGGCTCGCTGGCGATCTCGTTATAGATGGTCGAGGAGATCACCAGCACAGTGACGCCGACCTCGGTGGTCCAGATTTCGCCGCGCCGCGGCCTGTTCACCTGCGTGCCAGCTCGTCGAGGTTCTGGTCGGCCCAGGCCTCGGCGAACTCCACGGCGTCAGGGTGTTCACGCAGCCAGCGGTCGTGGGCCTGGCAACGACGGCGCATTTCCTCGGCGGCGAGCAGGCCCTCGATCCAGCTGTTCATGGACTGTTGATCGGACTCCGCGTAGCGCTTGACCGTGTCATACGCACTCTCGGACAGGCGAAGCGTGATAGTCCGTGTCATGCTCCTGACGCTAGCAGGCGACGCTGTCAAAGAGCGCATCACGCGCAGGCCGGTCGCGGGATGGTGCCCTCCAATCGTGGCTGTTGTCCTATTACCAACTGGGCATAGGTATCGGCGGAAACGGCATTGGACGAGCATAGTTAGCGATTCTAGTCTCGAGGTATGAGCGATCAGCGGGTTCCCGATCTGCACAACGTCGTTGGCGGCGAGCATGTCACTGGTCGAGCCTCGTTCGACAAGATCAATCCGGTGGACGGTTCGCTGGCGGCGACGGTCCAGGAGGCAGGACGGGACACCGTCGACGCCGCGGTGAGCGCGGCCCGGAAGGCGCTGGACGGTGGTTGGGGCGACACTCCGGTGAACGAGCGAGCGCGGCTGCTGCGTCGGGTCGCCGACCGCATCGAGGAGCGCTTCGAGGACTTCGTCGCCGCCGAGGTCCGCGACACCGGCAAGCCCGCGGCGCTGGTGCGCCAGCTGGACGTCGCGCGAGCGGCGATTAACTTCCGATCCTTTGCCGACACCGTCGCGTCCGCCGGCCTGGACTCGTTCCTAACCGAGCTTCCCGACGGCCGCAGGGCGCTGAACTATGCGGTGAACAAGCCGCTCGGTGTGGTCGCGGTGATCGTGCCGTGGAACCTGCCGCTGTTGTTGCTGACCTGGAAGGTCGCGCCCGCACTGGCCTGTGGCAATGCGGTGGTGGTCAAGCCGTCGGAAGAGACGCCGTCCACCGCCACGCTGTTGGCGGAGGTGATGGCCGAGGCCGGGGTGCCCAGCGGTGTCTACAACGTGGTCCACGGCTTCGGACCCGGCTCGGCGGGCGAGTACCTGGCCACGCATCCAGGCATCGACGGGGTCACCTTCACCGGCGAGTCCTCGACCGGCTCCGCGATCATGCACGCCGTGGCTCCCTCCGTCCGCCCGGTGTCGTTCGAGCTCGGTGGCAAGAACGCCGCGGTCGTGTTCGCCGACGCCGACCTCGATGCGACCCTCGACGGCCTTGCGCGCTCGGTGTTTCTCAACACCGGCCAGGTGTGCCTGTGCACCGAACGGGTCTACGTGGAGCGGGCCATCTTCGACGACGTGGCCGCGGGCCTCGTCGAGAAGGCGCGTGCCTTGAAGCTGGGTCGCCCGGAGGCTCCGGATACCACCACCGGACCGCTGATCTCGGGGCAGCACCGTAACAAGGTCCAGTCCTATCTGGATCTGGCGGTGCAGGAGGGCGCGGACGTGCTGGTCGGCGGCGGTGTCCCGGACCTTGGTGACGATCTCGCCGGCGGCGCCTGGATCGAGCCGACGTTGTGGACCAGCCTCGACAATGCCTCTCGGGTGGTCCGGGAGGAGGTGTTCGGCCCGGTCGCGGCGCTGATCCCGTTCGACAGCGAGGAGGAGGCGGTCCGGCTGGCCAACGACACCGACTACGGCCTCGCCGCCGCGGTGTGGACACAGAACCTGGAGCGTGGCCACCGCGTCGCGCAGCGGATGCGAGTGGGCATGGCCTGGGTCAACACGTGGTACCTGCGTGACCTGCGCTCGCCGTTCGGCGGGGTCGGCCTGTCCGGCATCGGCCGGGAGGGCGGCATGCACTCGCTGCACTTCTACTCCGAGCCGACGAATGTGTGCGTGCAACTATGAGCGACCTCCACACCGCCGCGAAGCGGCTCATCGAGGCCGAGACCACCCGCACGTCCTGCGCGCCAGTGCGCGACCTGATCGGAGACACCGATCAGGACCTCGCGTACCAGGTGCAGACGCTGGTCACGTCGGCCCGGGTCGAGAACGGTGCGCGAGTCGTTGGCCGCAAGATCGGCCTGACCTCACGCGCCGTTCAAACCCAGCTCGGGGTGCCCAGCCCGGACTTCGGCACGCTCTTCGACGACATGGCCTACACCGACCGCGAGCCGATACCGCTCGGACGTTTCCTGCAACCGCGCGTCGAGGCCGAGGTCGCGGTTGTGCTTGATCGTGACCTCGATAGTGAGACAGCGAACGTGGCCGACGTCGTCCGCGCCACGGACTTTGTGCTGCCTGCGATCGAAGTGGTGGATTCCCGGATCGCCGGTTGGGATATCCGCATCACCGACACCATCGCCGACAACGCCTCCAGCGGCGCCTTCGTCCTCGGCACCAACCCGAAGCGGCTGACCGATGTCGACCTGCCCGCAACCGGCATGGCGATGGAGGCCCGCGGCGCGGTCGTGTCCACCGGCGCCGGTGTGGCCTGCCTGGGCAGTCCCGTCGCGGCCGTCGCCTGGCTGGCCCGCGTGTCGGCCCGGCAGGGCACCTCCTTGCGGGCCGGTGACGTGATCCTCTCCGGTGCGCTCGGGCCCGTCGCGCCGGTCACCAGCGCAGGCAGCTTCCGCGCACGCCTGTCCGGCCTTGGCGAGGTCACCGCGATTTTCACGGAAGGGGAACCGGCATGACCACGAAGGAGGCAGCGGCATGACCGCAGACGTCACAGCGCTGGCGGCCCGCCTTGACGAGGCGGCCCGCACCGCCACCGCCATCCCGCAGCTATCCGACGAGCAACCACTCACGCTTGACGAAGCCTACGAGGTGCAGCACACCGGTATCGCGCTGCGCGCCGGACGCGGCGATACCGTCGTCGGCGTGAAGCTTGGCTTCACCAGCAAGGCCAAGGCAGCCCAGATGGGTGTCTCCGACGTCATCGTCGGACAGCTCACCGCGTCCATGCGTGCTGAGGACGGCGGAACCGTCGACGTCGGGACCATGGTGCACCCGCGGATCGAGCCCGAGGTCGCCTTCCGGCTCGGAGCCGATATCGACCCGCAGGATCCGGTCGTCGACCCACTGGCCGCGGTCACGGATGTCGCGCCCGCGCTGGAGATCATCGACAGCCGCTACCGCGACTTCCGGTTCAGCCTGCACGATGTCGTCGCCGACGACACATCGGCCGCAGGGTTCGTGATCGGCCCGTGGCGCAGGCTTGGCGACGTCCGCTCCGAGATCGACCTCGCCAACGCAGCCGTGGTGCTGGAGGTCGACGGCGAGGTGGCCGGGACCGGCTCCACCGCCGCGATCCTCGGTGACCCACTTCGCGCCATCGAGGCTGTCGCACGCATGGCTCGCCAGCACAGCCTCGGCGTTCCGGCCGGGTCGATCATCCTCGCAGGTGCGGCCACGGCCGCCGTCCCGCTCACCGCTGGGTCGGTGGTGGAGGCCTCGGTCGCAGGTCTGGGTCGCGTGGTCGTCACGGCAGGGAAGGCGGGACACGATGGCTGACTCGGTGATCGTCGAGGGCAAGGCGACGCCGCGAGGCCGCTTCCCGCATGTCAAGGTCGTCGGCGACCTCGTGTTCGTCGCCGGCACCAGTAGCCGCCTGCCGGACAACACCTTCGCCGGTGCCGAGGTCGACGAGATGGGCGTGACCACCCTTGACATCAAGGCCCAGACCCGCGCCGTGATCGAGAACATTCGCGACATCCTCGCCGCCGTCGGGGCGGAGTTGTCCGACCTCGCGCAGATCACGACGTATCTGGTCAACATGAACGACTTCGGCGGCTACAACGAGGCCTACGCCGAATACTTCGACGAGTCCGGGCCGACCCGGACCACGGTGGCCGTGCACCAACTGCCGCACCCGCACCTGCTCATCGAGATCCAGGCCGTCGCGAGCCTGGCAAACCGCAAGAAAGAGGAAGCGCCATGACCGCCGTTCCACCCGTCGTCAACTTCGAGGCATGGATCGCCGAGCACGAGGACCTGCTCAAGCCGCCGGTGAACAACAAGCAGATGTGGGAGCCGATGGGTGACTTCATCGTGCAGGTCGTCGGCGGACCCAACCAGCGCACCGACTACCACTTCGAGCCGTACGAGGAGTGGTTCTACCAGTACAAGGGCAACATGCACGTGAACCTGATGACCGAGGACGGCCCGCAGCGGGTCGACATCCGCGAGGGGGAGATGTGGATGCTGCCGCGCAACATCCACCACTCGCCGCAGCGGCCCGAGAAAGACTCGATCGGCATCGTCATCGAGCGCATCCGCGAGGAGGGGACGCTGGAGAAGTTCGTGTGGTTCTGCCCCGAGTGCAACCAGCAGGTGCACGAGGTGGAGCTGCAGGTGCGCGACATCGTCAAGGACCTGCCGCCGGTCTTCGAGCAGTTCTACGAGTCCGAACAGGCCCGCACCTGCGACAACTGCGGTGCCCTCCACCCGGGCAAGGGCTGATCGGCTTGGGCACCATCGACGTCCACACCCACTACGTGCCGAACGGCTGGCCCGACCTCGGCGACGGCAGGCCCTGGCTTCGGGTCGACTCCGAACGCGACGCGATGATCATGATCGGGTCGCGGGAATTCCGCCGGATCCAGTCGGACTGCTGGGACGCCGAGGTCCGGCTGGCCGACATGGACACTGACGGGGTGCAGACGCAGGTCGTCTCGCCCACGCCGGTGTTCTTCTCCTACGGCCTGCCTGGCGAGCAAGCAGAGAAGGTCGCCCGGATCTTCAACGACCTCGCACTCGAGATCTGCCAGCCCGGACACGGGCGGCTGCTGCCGTTCGCCCAGGTGCCCCTACAGGATCCCGACGCCGCCTGCCGCGAGCTCGAGCGTTGCATCGCGGCTGGGCACGTCGGCGTCGAGATCGGCAACCACGTGGGTGACCGAGACCTGGACGACGCCGGCATCGTGACCTTCCTGCAGCACGCGGCGCACCTCGGTGCACCCGTGTTCGTTCACCCCTGGGACATGCCCGACTCGCCGCGCCTTGCCCGCTGGATGGCCCAGTGGCTCACCGGCATGCCGTCCGAGACGCACCTGTCCATCATTGCGCTCATCCTCGGGGGCGTCTTCGACAAGGTTCCGGAGTCACTGAAGATCTGCTTCGCACATGGCGGCGGCTCATTCGCCTTCTGGCTGGGCCGATTCGAAAACGCCTGGCACCAACGGGCCGACATCATCGCTACCTCCCAGCAGCCACCATCGGCCTACATCAACCGGTTCAGCGTGGACTCGGTCGTGTTCGATCCCATCGCGCTGCGTACGCTCGTCGACACCCTGGGGTCGGCCCAGGTCATGGTCGGCAGTGACTACCCCTACCCGCTGGGGGAGCGGCCCGTCGCCGACGTCGTCCACCGCGCCGACTTCCTCTCCGACGATGACCGCGACCTGATCCTGCGTGGCAACGCACGCAAGTTTCTGGGGCTCGACCGAGACGGCGAGGCTCCTACGCCCTGATGCGTTCTCGAGACCCTGATCAGTTGGTGTCGCGTATGCGCCAACGGAACCGACAGTCTGGTCGCCGCTTCCCTGGTCACGCTATGCGCACCCAACAAGGCAATATACCAACCTGAACCTGCAGGTCAGTCAGCCGCCGGCCAGGACGGCGCGAAGTGGGGGCGCGAACGCGGCCGGATCCTCGGCGAAGCCGATGTGGTCGCCCGGGAACGGCGTCGGCTCGATGCTCAACAGCTCCGCCAGCGCCCGAGAGGTGCGGTCGCACAGCTGGCCGGTCGACTCGTCCCCGATGCCGATCACGATGCGGGTCGACGCGGCGCGCAGCGCGTCGATGTCCGGACGCCAGAACGAGGTCGGGCGCAGCATGTGCGCGTTCTGGAAGTCGTCGTCGGCGACCTGTTGCGGGTCGCGCGGCCCGCCGAAGATCTGTTGGATCAGCTCCTCGGGCATCGCGATGTCGGCCATGTCCAGGAACTTCCGCCACGACCCGAGGACGTCGCCGGCGAAATAGGTGTCGAGGTAGTCCTCGGTCAGTTCGCGCAGCCGCTCGTGGTCTCCAACCAGCTTCTGCAGCGGCGGCTCGTGGGCGATGGCGGTCCGCACCACCTCGGGGTGGGCCTGCACCAGGGCCAGGGTGCTGACGGCACCGCCGCTGGAACCCAGGACGGCGGAAGGACCGGCGTCGAGGTGGGTGATCAGCCGGGCGAGGTCGTCGCCCCGCTGCTCGGGAGTGGCGTCGGCGTCGGGATCGTCAACCGTGCTGCGGTTGATGCCGCGCGGGTCGGTGGTCAGCACTGTGTGATCGGTGGCGAGCAGGTCCGCGAGCCCGGCGAACGACTGGGCGCCCATCGGGGCGCCGACGAGCACCACAAGCGGTCCGCTGCCGCGAACCTCGTAGTACAGGTGGGCGCCGGGGACGTCCAGGACTGCCGTGGCGACGGGCTGGGTGCTGGTCATGGGTGCCTCCGTTGAGGGTCGTGAGCTGGCTTGTCCGTGGTGACTCCCCGGTCCGGGCAGAATCGTCGGTCATGAGGGAACTTTTTGCCGATCAGGTTGCCGACGACCTCGCCAAGGCCCGCGACGGGGACGATGCCGCCTTCGCGCGGCTGGTGGAGCCGCTGCGCCGGCAGCTGCACGCGCACTGCTACCGCATGCTCGGCTCGACTCATGACGCCGACGACGCGCTGCAGGACGCCCTGCTGCGGGCCTGGAAGGGGCTGACTGGGTTCGATGGGCGCAGCTCGCTGCGCTCCTGGCTGTACGTCGTGGCCACTCGCACCTGCCTGGACAGCGTCGAGCGTCGCGGCAGACGGGCCTTGCCGGTCGACCTCGGCCCGGCCAGCGACCGCGTACGGGCCGACCAGGTGCCGCGCGCCGACGTCGCGTGGCTTGGTCCCTATCCCGACGCCGGGCTCGGCCACGGCCCGGCCGCCCCGGACGCCAGCTACGAGCAGCGTGAGGCCGTCGAGCTGGCCTTCGTCGCCGCTTGCCAGCACCTGCCGGGTAACCAGCGGGCGGCGCTGCTGTTGTTCGAGGTGCTCGGCTTCTCCGCCGCCGAGATCGCCGACATGATGGGCACCTCTCCGACGTCGGTGAACTCGGCGCTGGCGCGCGCCCGCAAGACCATGGCGGACAAGGCGCCGGAGCGGACCCAGCAACAGACGCTGCGCGCGGTCGACGATGCTCGGATCCGAGAGGTCGTGGAGCGGTTCACCGGGGCCATGGAACGCGGTGACGCCGACGCCTTTGTCGCGTTGGTGACCGAGGACGTGACCTGGTCCATGCCGCCGCTGCCGCACTGGTACTCCGGTCGGGACGCGGTCACTGACTTCGCAACGCAGGTCCCGATGGGGAGCTGCGGGTCGTGGCGGCACCGGGTGGTCAGCGCTAACGGCCAGCCTGCCGTGGCCTGCTACCTCTGGGACGACGACGCCGGCGCGCACACCGCGTGGTCCATCGAGGTCCTGACGCTGCGCGGCGACCGGATCGCGGAGATAACCGCGTTCATCGGCCCGGAGCACTTCACCCCGTTCGGGCTGCCGGCCGCAGTTACCTGAATACCGTTGGATCGCCGGGTCGACTGCGGCGCAGCATTGCCGGCTGATAGCGTTCTAGTTGGCTAAGGTGCCCGTGACCAGCATTGATTCGAGGACTAACGCACATCATGCTCGACAAGCGCTTCATCCGCGAGAACCCCGATGCTGTCAAGGAAGCTGTCCGCGTCAAGGGCGTCGACCTGGACGTCGACGAGTTGCTAGCCCTCGATGAGACGACCCGCAAGCTGCAGCACGAACTCGACCAGGGCCAGGCCAGGAAGAAGACCCTGTCGAAGGCGTTCGCGCAGGCCGATGACGCGCGTCGTCAGGAACTCCGAGCGGAGAGCAACGAACTTGAGGAGCAGCTCAAACAGCTCCGAGAAGCCCTCGAAGATAACAAGACGAGGGTCAACGACCTCCTCCTGATCACACCAAACATCCCGTGGGATGGGTCACCAGTTGGCGCGGACGAGTCGGCGAACGTGACCATCAAGACCTGGGGGCAGAAGCCGGAGTTCGACTTCCCTCCGCTGGACCATGTAGACCTGGCTGAGCAACGCGGGTGGGCCGAGTTCGCGCGGGCGCGCACGGTCGCCGGTGCACGTGCATACGCCCTCACTGGCGACCTGCTCCTGCTAGAGCGGGCGCTGCACTCCTATGCGCTCGACTTGCTCAACAACAAGGGATTCACCCCGATCTCTGTTCCCGCGCTGGTCAAGGAAGCGCCACTGGTGGGCAGCGGAATGTTTCCCAAAGGTAGGGAGGAAACCTATGAGCTCCCCGCGGACAAGGCATTTCTCGCCGGCACCGCCGAAGTGGCACTAGTCGGGCTGCATTCGGGTGAGATTCTGGACAAGAAGCACCTTCCCATCCGGTATGCGGGCATCTCGCCCTGTTTTCGGCGCGAGATCGGCAGCGCTAGCCGGGATGTCCGCGGCCTGCTGCGGGTACATCAGTTCGAGAAGGTCGAGCAGTTCGTGCTCTGCGAGGCCGATGAAGCCGAGTCGGCCCGGTGGCACGCGGAATTGCTGGAGTGCGCCGAGCAGATTCTGCAGGCGCTCGGCCTACATTACGAGGTAGTCGAGTGCGCGACGGGCGACATGGGCCTCGGCAAGTTCCGCATGAACGACATCAACACGTGGTTCCCGTCATTGGACATGCTGCGTGAGACGCACAGCTGCTCGACGCTGCATGATTGGCAGGCTCGCCGGGCGAACCTGAGGTATCGCGATGCTGACGGCAAGGTGCGGTTCGTGCACACGCTGAACAACACCGCGGTCGCGACACCGCATTTGCTCGCGGCGCTGATCGAGAACTACCAGACGAAGGATCGGCAGGTGCGCGTGCCGGAGGTGTTGCGCCCGTACCTCGGCGGTCGCGAGGTCCTCTGAAGCAACGCTGGCGGCGCGGCCATCGTGTGTGTGGCGCGGTTTACGCGTGCTGGCCGCGCGTTCGGTAGTAGCGGCCGGCGTTTTCCTTACGCAGGTTGACGATGCGGCGTGCGTCATCGGAAGATGCCCACCCGGTTGGCACGTCTGTCCCAACGAGGTCTCTGAACCTGGGAGGGTTTCGCTCCAGCACCTCGTCGCCGAGGATGCTGTCGTAGCGCTCTTGGGGCCGCATGTACATGCGGCAGTACAAGCTGGATATCGTCAGTCGCAGTACCGACTTGGTGCGCGGTTTCGCGCCGTGCCAGGTGTTGCCGTGAAACACGACGGCCGCGCAGGCTGGTGCTTCGACGGGGATCGCTTCCCGTGTGCCCTCTCCTCCGCGAGGTCTGTGGCAGTAGCGATGGCTGCCGGGCACGATCGTTAGGCAGCCGTCGGCCTCGGTGTAGTCGGTCAGGCAGTAGTTGACATTGGCCAGTTGCGCATACGGCGGCAGCGGGTCGGACACGTATGCGGTGTCAGAGTGCACGCCGAGCGCCGTTTCACCGCGTCCTTTGACGTATCCGGTCACGCTGCTGATGGTGCAGCTGGCGCCGAGCAGGTAGGTGATCAGCGGCAGCGCGACGGGATGCTGCACCAGCTTCTCGAAGGGGCGGCCGCCTCGTGAGAGAAGGAGCATGACCTCCTGCGTACGGTTCTCGTGCGTCCGTCCGTACGCGGCGTCGGCATGCCCGTCGTCTTCGGCTGCCCGCGCGAGCAGGATGTCGGCGGCTGCGGAACTTCTGCCGCATCCAGTGGACGTAGTTGGCAGGTGCGGGTGTGCGCACCGCCGCATCCGGCGCGTAGGCGAACATGGCACCTTGCTCGATTGCGTGGAGTCCAATGGATGCGTCGTCGACGAGCGGGACGAGCAACTTCTCGGGGATGAATGGCCGCTTGATGGCGTAGATCGCGCCGGGCAACGCCCAGCGGAAATCGGGTTGTTCGCGGCGAAACTGGTCCCATGCGGTCATGGAGACTGATGACCACCGCTCCAGCATTCGGTCGATCGGGGTGCGGGCCTGGCGAAGCAGGTCGATCCGTCCCGCCACGATGTCGGGGGTACGTACAGCATCCCTCTTCCCACTTGACCACGCGATCGTCCGGCACATTGATGCGTCGGGCTGCCGCCAGCTGCGACAAGCCCATCGACTCGCGAGCCCACCGAAGCACGGAGGGCTCGACCTGCGCAGGAATCGACTGAGCCACGGCTCCATCGTGCACTAGGACGATCAACTCTGGCGAGTGGCAGACGAGTGGACTGACGACTCGTGACCTCGTACACGTAGCCGTGTCCACGCATTGTCCACACCTGGCCGTATGCGGGCGGGACTCGCCGTAGCTGGCCGGGAACAACAAAACGGGCCCCGACTTGCGTCTCCCCACGAACGCCGCCGATAAGCTCGGTCGGCGGCGTTCGTGCTTCAGCCGGACGCCTCGAGCAGGGTTTGTGCGACGAGTTCGGGGTCGTCGTACATGGGAAGGTGGCCGCAGCCAGGGAGCTGCACCTGGCGGGCCCCGGGGAGCATCTTGCGCGCCCGCAGGGCCGTAGCGCTGGGGGTGATGCGGTCGTGGGT
>WHTY01000169.1 GCA_009377475.1 Actinophytocola sp. | reverse complement strand
GATCATCGAGCTCACCCCCGCGACCCGCTAACCAGCACCAACGACAACGCCTAGAGACACGACACCCGACCGCGTCCAGACACGTTTACCCAGCTCACGCCCACATTCCCACCCCTAGGCCGACCGAATTACGCGGAACGCAGGTGCGTCGGCCCGGGGCCGAAGGTGGCCTTCGGCACGCATTATGTACCGAAGGCCACCTTCGGCTCGCGCCGCCACGACGTCGTTCACCGTGCCTGACGCAGGAAAGCGTCCTTCACCGCACGTCGTCCGCTGGGAGCGCGTCCCGTAGCAGTTCAACGAGGTGCCGGGAGCGGACACCAACCAACTGCTCGAACTGCGTGCGGCAGCTGAAGCCGTCCGCGACGACGGCGGCATCGGGCGAGGACGACGCCAGCGCGGGCAACACACCGTGTTCGGCCACCTTCCGTGACGTCTCGTAGTGGCCGCGCTCGAACCCGAAGTTGCCCGCGAGGCCGCAACACCCGGCGTCGAGCATCCGGGTGTCCGCGCCGGCCGAGCGCAGCAGCGCGGCGTCCGGATCGGAACCCATGATCGCGTGCTGGTGGCAGTGGACCTGCACGGTCGCGTGTCCGTCGACGGCGGGCGGCGTCCAGTCCGGCGCGTGCTGAGCCAGCAGCTCCGCGAACGTGTACGTGTGCACCGCGGCCAGCGCCGCGCCCTCGTCGTCCGGCAGCAGCTCGGTGGCGTCGGAGCGGAACAGCGCGGCGCAGCTCGGCTCAAGCGCCAACATCGGCACCCCGGCGTCGATCAGCGGCGCGACGTCGGCGAGCGACTGCCGCAACATCCGCCGCGCGACGCCGAGCTGCCCGGTGCTCACCCAGGTCAGGCCGCAACAGCGGGGCTTGTCGATCGTCAGCACCTCGAACCCGACCGCTTCCAGCACCTCGGTCGCCGCGACGCCGATGTGCGGGGCGAAGAAGTTGGTGAAGGTGTCCGGCCACAGCAGTACCGACCCGCGCGGCGCCTCGGTGTTCTCGCCGGGCGTGCGGTGCGCGGCGTACCACTCCAGGAAGGTGTGTTCGGCGAAGCGCGGCAGCTCCCGCTCGGCCGCGATGCCGCCCGCGCGTTTGAGCGCACCGGACAGCGGCGACGTCGTCAGCCGGTTGACCACCTTCGGCATCCGCGACGCGAACCGCGCCAGCAGCGGCAGCCAGCCCATCGAGTAGTGCGCGGCGGGCCGCAGCTTGCCCCGGTAGCGGTGGTGCAGGTACTCGGCCTTGTACGTCGCCATGTCGACACCGACCGGGCAGTCGCTCTTGCAGCCCTTGCAGGACAAGCACAGGTCCAGCGCCTCGCCGACCTCCTCGGACTGCCAGCCGTCGGTGACCGTCTCGTCGAGCAGCATCTCCTGCAGCACCCGCGCGCGGCCGCGCGTGCTGTCCTTCTCGTCGCGGGTGGCGCGGTAGCTCGGGCACATCACACCGCCGGATAGCGTGCGGCATTTGCCGACGCCGACGCAGCGATGCACGGCGGTGCCGATCTGGCCCCGGTCCTCATGCAGCGCCAACGTCGTCGGCGGACGTCGCCAGGTGCGGTCCGGGTTGATGCGCAGGTCCTCCGCCATGGCGGCGGCGTCCACGATCACCCCGGGGTTGAGCTTGCCCGTCGGGTCCCAGATCGCCTTGAACTCGGCGAACGCGCGCATCAGCTCCGGGCTGTAGAGCGCGGGCAGCAGTTCGGAACGAGCGCGGCCGTCGCCGTGTTCGCCGGACGGCACCCCGCTGTGCTCCCTCACCAACTCGCCCGCCGCGCGCATGAACTCGTCGAACTGGCCGACGCCGTCGCGGGTCGTGAAGTCGAAGTCGAGCCGGACGTGCAGGCAGCCTTCGCCGAAGTGGCCGTAGACGACGCCGTGTAGCCCGTACTGCTTCAGCAGCCGGTGGAAGCCACGCAGGTACGCGCCCAGGTTGCGCGGCGGGACGGCGGCGTCCTCCCAGCCCGGCCAGGACAGCGTGCCGTCCGGTGATCGGGTGGCCAGACCAGCGCCGTCCTCGCGGATCTTCCACACCGCCTTGCGCTGCGCCGGATCGTCCACTGTGGCCACATCGCGCACGCCGTCCATGGCGCGGAGCGCTGCGGTGAGCCGTTCCGCCTTCTCGGCGCTGTCGACGTCGATCAGCAGCCACGCGGCGCCGTCAGGGAGTTCCGGAACCGATCCGGCGCGGCGTGCGCGCAGCACGTCGAGGATGCGGTCGTCCATGCCTTCGCAGGTCAGCGGCTGGTGCTCCAAGATGGACGGAACCGCGTCGGCGGCGACCTCGGAGTCCGGGAACCCGGCGATGACGAGGCGTTGCTCAGCGGGTAGCGGCACGAGCTTGACCGTCGCGGCCAGCACGATGACGCAGGTGCCCTCGGTGCCCACGAGCGCCTTGGCGACGTTGGTGTCGTTCTCCGGCAACAGGTGGTGGAGGCCGTAGCCGGAGACCTGCCGGGAGAACTGGCCCAGCTCGGTGCGGAACCGGGCGCGGTGGGTGTCGGCCAGCGCGGTCAGCGCGGCGTCGATCTCGGCCGCCCGGTCGGTGCGGGGTTCGGCGACGCCGCCTTCGGCGACGCTGAGCCGGGTGCCGTCGTAGGTCAGGACGTCCAGCGAGACGATGTTGTCCGATGTCCGTCCCCATGCGACGGAGTGCGACCCGCAGGCGTCGTTGCCGATCATGCCGCCGATGGTGCAGCGGGCGTGGGTGGACGGGTCGGGTCCGAACCGCAGCCCGTGCTTGGCGAGTTCGGCGTTGAGCAGGGCGGGGATGACGCCGGGCTCGACGATCGCGGTGCGCGCGTCCGGGTCGACGTCGATGATCCGGTTCATGGTGCGGGAGAACTCCAGCACGACGCCGGTACCGATGGCGTTGCCCGCGATCGACGTCCCGCCGCCGCGTGTGGTGATCGGCACCTCGTGCTTGGCGCACACCGCGACAGCGGCGGCGACGTCGTCGGCGTCGACGGGATAGACGACGCCGAGCGGCACCTGGCGGTAGTTCGAGGCGTCGGAGCTGTACTCGGCGCGCCTGCGGTCGGTGAAGTCCACGGTGCCGCGCACGGCGGCGTCAAGGTCGGTACGCAGCGTCATAGCGCCGAGTCTCCCGCCTGCCGCCTCACCTCGCACGTGTCACACGCGGGTTCCGTGGTGCCCACCCCCGCGAGTCTCACCTTATTTCGCGCGAGTCGCACCGTATCTGCCGCGAGTTGCACCGTCCGGTTGTACCGGCAGACTGCGGGCGCAGCGTGTCCCGACGTCGCGGGAGTCACCGGGCTACCAGGCTGCCGTAGTCGCGACACCGCTCGGTGCAACTCACACCGAATACGGTGCAACTCAGAGCCAACAAGGTGAGACTCGCGGCGAATAAGGTGAGACTCGCGATTATACGGAGCCGAGGACGCGCGTCACCTGGATTTCCAGGACGACGCGGCGGGGGTTCTCCCTCGGTTGCTTGTAGCGCTTGGCGTAGCGGTTCTCGGCGTCGGCGACGGACTCCGGGTCATCGCGCATCACCGCCCGGCCCTCCAACGTCGACCAGCGGCGACCGTCGAGCTGGCACACCGACACGACGCTGCCCTCGTCCCCCGCGGCGGCGGCCAGCCGTGCCTTCACCGACTGCCGCGAGCAGATCACTCGCGCGATGCCCGACTCCAGGTCGAGGGTGACGCCGACCGGCACCGTGTGGGCGGTGCCGTCCCGGCGCACCGTCGTGAGCGTGCACAGGTGCCGCTCGGTCCAGAACTCCGCGAACCGCTCGCCACGGCTGGTCAGGTCGGTCATGCGCCGAGCCTAGCCGCCGCTACACCGGGTCGCTGACCTCGCGCAGCCGCTGGGTGCCCGCCGTCACCGCGTACGACTTCGCGTGCCGCGCCGTGCTGCCCGCGTCTTCCCTTTCGGCCAGGAAGTACCAGTCCACCTGCACGCGCTCGGCGGTCACGTCGCACACGGTGTAGCCGTGCGAGTCCAGCTCCACCCACTTCAGGTGCCGGTTCAGCGTCCGCGCCGCCTGTTCCACGCTCACCGACACCGTGCGCGGCGGCGCGCCGGTCAGCTCGTCGATGTTGTCCGATGTCACCGAGGGAACGACGAACTCCGTCGCCACTGTCCGCGACAGCGGGTACAGCCCGGCGTCGACCGGCACCTCGAACGCCCACGACGTGTGGATGTCGCCGGTGAGGAACACGGTGTTCCGCACGCCCTGGTTGGCCAGCAGACGGATGAGCTCGCGGCGTTCGTGCTGGTAGCCGTCCCACTGGTCGACGTTGAACGGCACGCCGTCCTCGGGCACCAGCCCGGTGAGGTCGGCCAGGGGCTTGCCCACGACGCGCGGTACCGGCGGCAGCAGCAGCGGCGAGAAGATCACCGGGTTGCCGATCAGCTTCCACTGAACGTCGTCGGCGGTCAACGAGTCGCGCAGGAACGCGAGCTGGTCCGCGCCGACGAGAGTGCGGTCGGCGTCGTCCGCCTCGCCCACCGACGACGCCTGCTTGCTGCGGTAGCTGCGCAGGTCGAGCATGGTCAGCTCGGCCAGGGTGCCGAACCGCAGCCGCCGATACAGCCGCCCGCCGACGCCGAACCGGATCGGCATCCACTCGGCGTACGCCTGCCGCGCCTGCCGCCGCCGCGAAACCCAAGTGCCTTCCTCGCCCTCGGTGTGGTTCTGCGCGCCGCCGGACCAGGCGTCGTTGGCGGTCTCATGGTCGTCCCAGGTGATGACCCACGGGCATGCGGCGTGCAGCGCCTGGAGCTGCGGGTCGGTCTTGTACTGCGCGTGCCGCCTGCGGTAGTCGGCGAGCGTGGTCATCTCGTGCGGCGGGTCATGCCGCCGGAACGAGCCGTACTCGCCGGGCGCGTACTCGTACAGATAGTCGCCGAGGTGCAGCACGGCATCGACGTCGCCGCGCTCGGCGAGATGCTGGTACGACGCGAAGTGGCCGGACTGCCAGTTGGAGCAGGACACGACGCCGAACCGCAGCCGATCCGGCTGGACGTCGAGGGCGGGCGCGGTGCGGGTGCGCCCGATCGCCGAGCGCTGGTCACCCCATGCGAATCGGAAGAAGTACCAGCGGCCGGGCGCGAGCCCGGCGGCGTCGACCTTCACGGTGTGGTCGCGCGCCGGGCCGGTGCGAACGGCACCGCTGGCGACGACGTCGCGGAAGTCGGCGTCGGTGGCGACCTGCCAGCGCACCGTGACGTCGGGGCCGACGCGGGAGCCGGGGGTGGCGTCGGCGGCCGGGGTGACGCGGGTCCAGAGGATCACCCGGTCGGGCAGCGGATCGCCGGACGCGACGCCGTGCCGAAAAGCGGGGGCGGCCGCGCGGGACGGGAGGGCAGGGGCAAGCAGGGTGGCGGCGCCCGCGAGGCTGCCGGCGCGGAGGACGTCGCGACGTCGCAGGCCGGGCTCGGTTGACGCGGCGGTAACAAACTCAGGCACGGTTGCGCATTATTGACCAGCAACGCCGTCAACGGGGCGCCAAAGTGAATTATTCTCACAAAAGTCGGCGGACGTTCAGGTGAACCGTAGCTGCAGTTCGGCGAACAGCCGTTGCTTCGGATCGGCCAAGTCGAGCCCGCTCACCTCGGCGGCCCGGCGCACTCGGTACCGCACCGTGTTCGGATGCACGCCCAACGCGTCGGCGGCGGCCCGGACGTCGCCGAACGCGTCCCAGTACCGCAGCACCGTCATCACCAGCTGCCCGCCGTAGCGCCGATCGTGCTCGACGAGCGCGGTCACCCTCGGATCCCGCACGCTCGGCTGCTCCCGCAGCAGCGCCGCCGTTTCCGCGAGCAGCACCTCGGCGCGCACGTCGTCCAACGACGCCGCGAGGGTGGCGCGGTCGGCGGCGATGGTGTCCAGCACCCGGTCGGCCTCCCGCCGCGACTCCGGCGCGACCGCGATGCCCGGTCCGATCGACCCGACACCCGCCTGCACCGGCATCCGCAGGTCCTTGCCCGCCGCCGTCGCGACCTCCTTGGCGAACCGCAGCACGGCGTTCGCCCCGCCCCGCCCGGTCAGCTCGGGCAGCAGCACGTAGGTGCGCCCCTCCAACGCGGTCACCAGCGCACTGCGGCGGAAGGCGGCGGCGTGCACCGACACCAGGTTGATCAGCTCCGCCCGCAACAGCTCCAGTTGGGAGCGATCGACCTGCTCGGTCTCCGCGACGGAGAACCCGAGGACGACGGCGGGAGCATCGCCGGAGGCGCCGAGCTGCCCCGCGACCGACGTCGGATCCAGCCGCCCCGACAGCAGTCCGGCGAGCAGGCTCTCGCGGAACTGCACGCCGACGTCCGGGGTGGGACGCCGCCGTGCGAGCTGCGCCGCGACCACCCGCGCCGCGCCGAGCAGCGCCCGTTCCGCCCGGTGCGCCAGCGGTTTGTCGCCGCGCGCGACCCAGATGGTCCCCAGCCATCGACGTCCGGCGTGCACCCCGACCACCAGCCGCTCCACGATCCCCAGCTCGGGACGCGCCTCGACCCGCACCACCCGCTCGCCGGAGCGCACCCGCTCGTAGACGCCCCACTTCCGCAGCAACGCCAGGTACTGCTCCGGCCCCTGCCGTCCGAGGATCGACAGCCGCCGCAGCTCGTCCACCTCGTCGCCGGTCGAGGAGTACGCCAGCACCCGGTTGGCGCTGTCCTCGATGCTGACGTGGCCGCCGGTGACGGTCGCGATGGTCTGCGCCAGCCCGAACAGGTCGGTGTGCGCCTCCCCCGCGTCCAGCCCCGCCTCGTCGGCCACGTCGGCGAGGACGTCCTTGGCGAGCACGTCGAGCTGGCTCCAGCGCACCTCTGCGGGCACGCCGAGCAGCGCGACCTCGGCGTCGCGGGCGGCGGCGAGCAGCGGCTCGTCCGCGCCGGTCGCCGACGCCCCTGCCGCCTTCACCGCCACCGCGGCGGCGCCCCGCTGACCGGCGGCGAGCACGGCG
>WHTY01000068.1 GCA_009377475.1 Actinophytocola sp. | reverse complement strand
GGGCATCCGCGAGTTGCGGCAGCACGCATCGCGCTACGTGGCGATGGCCAAGGCCGGCAGTCGAGTCGCTGTCACCGAACGCGGGAAGCGGGTCGCCTACCTGGTTGCGGCCGAGCAACCTGGTTCGACCCTGGAACGGCTCGAGGCTGCGGGGCAGTATCGGCCGCCAGTGGAGAACCTTCTCGAGCTCGGTCCGCCACCGCAAGCGCCCGAAGGTACTGTTCCGCTGAGCGAGGCCCTAGCCGAGCTGCGCGACGAGGAGCGCTGGTGATCTACCTGGATACCTCGGCATTCGTCAAGCTGGTCTGGGAGGAGAAGGAATCCGCAGCGCTGTGGGACTACCTCGCCGCTCGCGCGGAGGCTGAGCACATCTCGAGCAAGCTGCTAGCGCTGGAAGCTCGGCGCTCAGCTCTCCGCGCGGGCGGGGGTGCCCTACCACGCGTCGACCTCGCCTTGGAACGCGTTGGGCTGGTGGATATCACCGACGCGGTCATCGGTTCGGCGAGCCGAATTCCGGAGCCGAACCTTCGCTCGCTCGGCGCGATCCACCTCGCCACCGCCATCATGCTCGGCCGCGACGTCGACGTGATGCTCACCTACGACCAGCGGCTCGCCGCCACCGCGAGCGCGAGCGGCATCGCCGTAGCCGCACCGCGGTAGACGTCGACATCGCGATCGGCGCCGCCGGTCGTGCGCTAGCGCGTCACGTCTCCACCGCCTCGCGTTCGATGCTGAGGTCGGCTCGGTCCGCGGCGCGGCGTCCTGCCTGCCAACCCGCGCCGTTGTTGATCGTGGTGCGGCGCTGCACGGTGTTGCTGAACAGTTCCTCGAACTTGGCCTCGACCGCCTTGCTGCGGCTGGCGAGTACGGGTAGCAGGCGTTCGTCCGCGGCGTCCTCACTCGCGGCTTTCCCGGCTTCGGTGAGCCGCTCGCCGATGCGGGTGGCGTACGAGACCAGGAACGAACGGCGGAATGAGCGGGTGCGGGACACGCCGGTGTACGTGGTCTGGCTCCCTTCGGCGAGCATCGCCATGGTGGCTTGCACGAGCAGTGACGTCGTCAGCAACTCGGTGATCTCCAGGTCAAGCTCCTCGCCGACCAGTCCGACGAACCCGAGGTGCGGGTAGAACACCGCCTTGCAGCGGTTCGCCGCCGCGATTGCCGACACCAGGTGTGACTTCGCGTCGATGTAGGGGCTGTCCAGCCAGATCCGGGACGACGTCGCCACCTGGTCGGCGTGGGTGTCGGCGTCGAGCATGGCCCGCTCGAAGGCGTGCCGGTTCATCAGCTCCTGCGCTTTCGCCGAGAGCGCCTCCGCTTCCTCGGGGAATTGGGTCGACTCCGCCTTGGCCAGCAGAGCACGGACCCGTCCCAGGACCTTCTGGTCGACACCCTTGCCCGCGGTCACGGCGTGGCGGGCGGTTCCGGGTGGCGGCACGATGCGAGGCAGCGCTGGGAGCGTGATCAGCAGGGCGACCGCCGTGATCGCGGCGAGTAGCGCCTCGGCCATGCCGATACCTTCGTGTTCGGCCCATTGCCCGAGGTGTGGGCGGCTCTCGTCCCACCATGTCCCGTCGCTGAGCTGGGCGACTTGGGCCGCCCACCGCCGATGCACCGTCGCCGCCGCGTGCCGCTCGGTGTCCGCGGCGATGGCGTCCGTCAGCAACCCAGCTGCCGAGGCGTCCGCACGGCGCTGGGCGATGTGCCACAGGTCGGCTGGCATCCACCCGGACTGCCACACCTGCTCGAGCATGCCGGCCAGTGCGATCGCGACGCCGGTCTCGACCGCGCGCTGATGGTCTGGGAAGTCCTCGTCGGTCAGCGCGGCCGCGCCCACCGCGGCGGCTCGGTGCCCCGACGCTTCGAGCCGCGCATAACGCAGCACCTCGTCGGCCACATCGTCCGCGCTTGGCGGACCAAAGACGTCGTCCTCCTCGTGCAGGTCCCAGAAGTCCTCATCGCAGTCGCAGCCGAGACCGTGCCGTCCGTACGGCTCCGTGTGTCGTGGCTGGGTTGGTCCCGTACGTGTGTGCGTGCGCTTCTTCGCAGCCTGCTTCAGCCGGTTCGCCTTGCCCATCGGTTCCCTCCAAAGGTGTTGGCGTGGACCGAGTCGGCGCCGGCATGGCAGGAGGCGCCGACTCGTGCGGGCCCGCGTCTCCTTCGCCCATGACTTCGGGGACGACCATAGCGGCCGCCCCCGACAGTTTTCTCAGCCGCCAGTCAGCGAGCGCAGCTGCCCCTACAACAACGGCGGCACTGCGGCGTCGATCAGGTGCGGCCCCGGCTCGGCCACGGCCCGCGCGAACTGCTCCGCCAGTTCCTCGCACGTCGTCGCCCGCGACGCCGGCACACCCATGCCCTCGGACATCTTCACGAAGTCCATCGCCGGCGAGGACAGGTCGAGCAGCGCCTTCGCCGTCGGCCCGGACAGATCCGCACCCACCCGCTGCATCTCCATCCGCAGGATCGCGTAGGCGTTGTTGTTCAGGATCACGGTGGTGACGTCGAGGTTCTCCCGTGCCTGCGTCCACAACGCGGGCAGCGTGTACATCGCGCTGCCGTCCGACTCCAGGTTCACCACCGGACGACCCGGCGCGGCGATCGCGGCCCCCGTCGCCACCGGCATGCCCTGCCCGATCGCGCCGCCGGTCAGCGTCAGCACGTCGTGGCGCGGCGAGTTCGCCGTCGCGGCGGGCAGCAGCAGCCCCGAGGTGTTCGCCTCGTCCGCGATGATCGCGCCCTCCGGCAACAGCGCACCGATGACCTCCACCCAGTTCTGCGGCGTCAGCTCACCGGACGGCACAGCGGGTGGCTGCGACGGCGCCAGCGTCGGGTCGACATCCGCCGCGACCCGCTCGGCCAACGTCTCCAGCGCGGCGGCGACGTCGTGCTCGCCGTCGGCCAGCGTGTGCACCTGCGCGCCCTCGGGCACCAGGTCGCTCGGCTTGTCCGGGTAGGCGAAGAACGTCGCGGGCGACCTCGCGCCCGCGAGGATCAGGTGTTTGACGCCGTCGAGCTGGTACGCGGCCTGCTCGGCGAGGTATCCGAGCCGGTCGATCGCGGGTAATCCCGCGCCGCGCTCCAGCCGTGCGGGGAACGTCTCCACCAGTGCCCGCGCGCCGGTTGCGTTGGCGATGCGACTCGTCGCCAACAGCCCGCGCTCGCGGCACGCCCCGCCGCCGATGAGCAACGCCGCAGGCTCGCCGCTGCGCAACACGTCCGCCACCGCATCGAGCGTCGCATCGGACGTCGACCGGGGCCGTCGTGGCGGCACCGGTGCCACCACGACACCACCCTCACCCCACGAGACGTCGGCCGGCAGGATCAACGTCGCGATCCGGCCCGTCGCGTCCTGCGATGCCGCCACAGCCGCAGCCGCGTCCGCCCCGACGTCGGCCGGATGCTCGCTCCGGCGCACCCAGCCGTTCAGCGAGCCCGCCACCGCCTCGATGTCCGACTCCAGCGGCGCGTCGTACTGCTTGTGGTAGGTGGCGTGGTCGCCGACGACGTTGACGATCGGCGTGCACGCCCGGCGCGCGTTATGCAGGTTCGCCATGCCGTTGCCGAGCCCAGGCCCGAGGTGCAGCAGCGTCGCGGCGGGTTTCTCCGCGATGCGCGCGTAGCCGTCGGCCGCGCCCGTGACCACCCCTTCGGCGAGGCCCAGCACGCCGCGCAGCTCCGGCACGCCGTCCAGCGCCGCGACGAAATGCATCTCCGACGTCCCCGGGTTGGTGAAGCAGACATCGACACCGGCTCCGACCAGCGTGCGGAGCAACGACTGAGCGCCGTTCATAGGGCCGCCACCAGCGCGCGGCCAGCCTGCCGTCCGGAGAACAGGCAGCCGCCGAGGAACGTCCCTTCCAGCGCGCGATAACCGTGCACCCCGCCGCCACCGAACCCCGCGGCCTCACCGACCGCGTACAGGCCGGGGAGCGGCTCACCGTCGGAACGCAGCACACGGGCGGACAGGTCGGTCTCCAGCCCGCCGAGGGTCTTGCGGGTGATGACGTTCAGCCGGACGCCGATCAGCGGTCCCGCCTTCGGATCGAGCAACCGGTGCGGCGTCGCCACCCGGACGATCTTGTCGCCGAGGTAGTTGCGGGCGCCGTGCATCGCGGTGATCTGCATGTCCTTGGTGAACGGGTTCGCCAGCTCGCGGTCGCGCGCCAACACCTCGCGCTCGACGTCGTCCGCATCGAGCAACGGCTCTTCGGTGAGGCCGTTCATCTTCGCGATCAGGTCGCGGAGGTTGTCCGCCGTCACGAAGTCTTCACCCTTGTCGATGAACGCCTGCACCGGCGACGGCGGCCCGGACAGCACCCGCTGCTTGACCGTCTCGCGGACGCTCTTGGCGGTCCAGTCCGGGTTCTGCTCGGAGCCCGACAGCGCGAACTCCTTTTCGATGATCTTCTTCGTCAGGATGAACCACGAGTGGTCGTAACCGGTCGTGCGCAGGTACTCCAGCGTGCCGAGGGTGTCGAAGCCGGGGTAGAGCGGCACCGGCAGTCGACGTCCCCGCGCGTCAAGCCACAACGACGACGGGCCAGGCAGCACCCGAATGCCGTGCTGTGGCCAGATCGGGTCGTGGTTCGTCACGCCTTCGACGTAATGCCACATCCGGTCGCGATTGATGATGTTGCCGCCCGCCGACTCGCTGATGCCGAGCATCCGGCCGTCGACGTGCGCGGGCACGCCGGTGATCATGTGCTTCGGCGGCGTGCCCAGCCGGTCCGGCCAGTTTTTGCGGATCAGGTCGTGGTTGCCGCCGATGCCGCCGGACGCGACGACGACGGCCTGCGCGCGCAGCGAGAAGGTGGCCACCTCGGCGCGGGAGCTTTCCTGCCCGCGCTGGACCGTGCTCGGCTCCAGCACCGTGCCGGACACGCCGTCGACCGCGCCGTTCGTGACGGTCAGCTCGTCCACCCGGTGCCGGAACCGCAGCTCGACGGTGCCGCGTTCGACCCCGGCTCGCACCCGGCGCTCGAACGGCTCGACGACGCCGGGTCCGGTGCCCCACGTGACGTGGAAGCGCGGCACCGAGTTGCCGTGGCCGGTGGCGTTGTAGCCGCCGCGCTCGGCCCAGCCGACCACTGGGAACCACCGCATGCCCTGCTCATGCAGCCACGCGCGCTTCTCCCCGGCCGCGAAGTCGACGTAGGCCTCGGCCCAGCGGCGCGGCCAGCGGTCCTCGTCACGGTCGAAGCCAGCGGTGCCGAGCCAGTCCTGCCAGGCGAGGTCGCGCGAGTCGTGGATGCGCAGCCTGCGCTGCTCCGGGCTGTCCACGAAGAACAGCCCGCCGAGTGACCAGTGCGCCTGCCCACCGAACGACGCCTCCGGTTCCTGCTCGACGATGATGACCCGCTTGCCGTTGTCGGCCAGCTCGGCCGCCGCCACGAGCCCGGCAAGACCGGCACCCACCACGATCACGTCTGCGTCCACCGCGCACCTCACCTTTCGCCGGAGTTGATCGCAGCGTAGTACTCACCGGTAGCCGGAGAAAGGTGAGCAACGCTCGTGTCTACTGCCGGTGCTGCGCGACCATGCGAGCGGTGTCCGCCATGACCAGTTCGGCTACGGGTGGTGCTCGGGGAACACGACCTCGTGCTCACGCCCGGTGAAGCCGCCGAGTTCGACACCAGGACACCACACTTGGTTTGCCGCCGCTGGTGCCGAACCGGTGGAGTTCCTCAGCCTGTTCGGGAAGCAGGGCGAACGCGCGCACGTGCGGGCGCGGCCGAAGGGACGGGAAGGCTAACCCTGCACGGAACGTCGGACACGGCGTCGGGAACGTCGGACACGGCGTCGTGAACGTCGGACACGGCGGCGTGAGTGTCGGACACGGCACGGTTAGTCCGCGCGGCGGAAGCTCAGCGTCTCGCCTTCGACGCCACGCAGCCAGAGGTCCTGCGAGGCGGCTGCCATGTCGTCCAGGCCCTCGACGATGCTGGCGAAGACGTTGCCCGGCACCCAGCCCGCGTCGCCGTTGATCAGCAGGTTGTTGCGACCGTAGAAGATCGCCAGATCGGTCGCGCCTGCCGCGCTGTGCGCCTCGCTGCCCTCGTCGTACCCGTAGGCCGGGTTGCCGATCTCCCACGGCTCGAACGCGAAGTACACGACGTCGCCGGGGATCGGCGTCACCGTGGGGTTCTCACGCCCCGGCTCCGGGTCGGCGAACGGCGTCACCAGCGTGTACACCTCGTTGCGGGCGTACTTCGCGTGGTACGCCTGATCGCTCTGCGGCAACGCGCGCCACACCGCCTCGCACGTGCGGGGGGCCTGCTCATCAAGCAGGACCGCCCGGCACGAGACGCCGCGTTTGTCCAGGCTGATGGTGATGTACCGGCTCACGGTGTCCTCACCCGGTGACCTCGGCGACGACGTCCGCCCAGATGTCGAGGGCGGCGTCGACCTGCTCGGCGTTGACCACCAGCGGCGGGATCATCCGCACCACGTTCATGTGCGCGCCGCAGGTCAGCAGCAGCAGGCCCTTCTTCACCGCCGTCTGCTGCGCGGCCTTGGCGGTCTCCGGGTCGGCTGCGCCGTCCGCCGTGACGAACTCCGAGCCCACCATGAGACCGAGCCCGCGCACGTCGCCGATCTCGGGGTGCTTGTCAGCGACCGACCGCGCGCCGTCGATGAGTCGCCTGCCCTGCTCTGCGGAGTTCTCGACCAGCCGCTCCTCCTGGATGACGTCCAACGTGGCCAGTGCGGCGGCGCAGGCGACGGCGTTGCCGCCGTAGGTGCCGCCCTGCGAACCGGGCCACGCCTTCGCCATCAGGTCGGTCGGGGCGGCGATCGCCGACAGCGGGAAGCCGCTGGCAAGGCCCTTCGCGGTGATGACGACGTCTGGGTGGACGTCGAAGTGGTCGTGGCCCCAGAACTTGCCTGTCCGGCCGAAGCCGGTCTGAACCTCGTCCAGCACCAGCAGGATGCCGTGCTCGTCTGCGCGACGGCGCAGCCCGGCCAGGAACTCGGTGTTCGCGGGTACGTAGCCGCCCTCGCCGAGCACCGGCTCGATGAAGAACGCCGCCGTGTCGCCGGGGGCGCTCTGCGTGGCGAACAGGTAGTCCAGCTCCTGCAGCGCGAACTTCGTCGCGGTCTGCTCGTCCCAGCCGTAGCGGTACGCGAACGGGAACGGCGCGACGTGCACCCCGCCCATCAGCGGCGAGATGCCGGAACTGAACCGGGTGCCGCTCGTCGTCATCGCCGCCGCCGCCACGGTGCGGCCATGGAAGCCGCCTTCGAACACCACGACGTTGGGACGCCCGGTCGCCTGCCTGCTCAGCCGCAGCGCCGCCTCGACGGCCTCACTGCCGGAGTTGACGAAGAACAACGAGTCCAGCCCGGGCGGCAGCACGTCGCCGAGCCGCTCGGTCAGCTTCATCAGCGGCTGATGCATCACCGTCGTGTACTGCCCGTGGATCAGCTTGCCGACCTGCTCCTGCGCCGCCGCGACGACGCGCGGGTGGCAGTGCCCGGTGCTGGTGACGCCGATGCCTGCGGTGAAGTCGAGGTGCCGGTTGCCGTCGACGTCGTAGAGATACACGCCCTCGCCGTGGTCGACCACGACCGGAGTCGCTTGCTTGAGCAGGGGAGAAAGCTGGGACATGGGGGTACTCCTTAGCTCGGGGTCGTCCGGCTCGAGGCAGGTGCTCCGACGGCGCGCGGCGCGCTTGTCGATTGTCAACAATACTCATAGCATGGCGTCAGATCGCCGAGCAATCAACCCGGAAGCGCGTCGGCCCGGGCCCGTATCCATCACGGCATCCCTAAGGAGTGCGGACATGAACGCGACCCCCACCGAATCCAGCGTCGTCGACGCGGTGGCGAAGGACCTCTTCATCGACGGCAAGTGGCGGCCCGCCAGCGGCTCGAAGACGCTGCCGGTGCGCGACCCGTCGACCGGCGAGGTGCTGTGCGAGGTCGCGGACGCCTCACCCGCCGACGGCAAGGACGCGCTCGACGCGGCCGTCGCGGCGCAGGCGAGCTGGGCGCAGCACCCGCCACGCGAACGGGGCGAGATCCTGCGGCGCTCCTACGAGCTGCTGATGGAGCGCAACGAGGAACTCGCGCTGCTGATGACCCTGGAGATGGGCAAGCCGCTCGCCGAGTCGCGCGGCGAGGTGGCGTACGCGGCGGAGTTCTTCCGGTGGTTCGCCGAGGAAGCCGTGCGCATCGACGGCGGGTACGCGGTCGCGCCGAACGGCAAGGGCCGGTTCCTCGTGCACCGCCAGCCCGTCGGCCCGTCGCTGCTCATCACGCCGTGGAACTTCCCGATGGCGATGGGCACCCGCAAGATCGGCCCGGCCGTCGCGGCTGGCTGCACCTCGGTGATCAAGCCCGCCGCGCAGACGCCGCTGTCGATGCTCGCGCTCGCCGGGATCATGGCGGAGGCCGGGCTGCCGGAAGGTGTCGTCAACGTCATCACCACCAGCGACTCCGGTGGCGTGATGGAGCCGATGATCCGCGACGGCAGGGCGCGCAAGTTGTCGTTCACCGGCTCGACGTCGGTGGGCCGCAGGCTGCTTGAGCAGTGCTCCGACAAGGTGCTGCGGACGTCGATGGAGCTGGGCGGCAACGCGCCGTTCCTCGTGTTCGACGACGCCGACATCGACGCCGCGATCGACGGCGCGATGCTCGCCAAGCTGCGCAACATCGGCGAGGCGTGCACCGCGGCGAACCGGTTCTACGTGCAGCGCGGCGTCGCGGACGAGTTCGCCCGCAGGCTGACCGAGCGGATGTCGGCGCAGCCCATCGGGCGCGGCACCGAGGAGGGCGTCGTGATCGGACCGCTGATCGACGAAGCCGCGTTCGAGAAGGTGACCAGCCTGGTCAGCGACGCCGTCGACCGGGGAGCGAAGGTGCTCACCGGCGGTGCTGGGGTGGACGGCCCCGGTCACTTCTACCAGCCGACCGTGCTCACCGAGGTGCCGCAGGACGCCCGGATCACGCACGAGGAGATCTTCGGGCCGGTCGCGCCGATCAACGTCTTCGACACCGAGGACGAGGCCGTCGCCAAGGCCAACGACACCGAGTACGGCCTGGTCAGCTACCTCTACACCCAGGACATCAACCGCGCGCTGCGGGTCTCGGAGAACCTGGAGGCGGGCATGGTCGGGCTGAACCAGGGCATCGTGTCCAACCCGGCCGCGCCGTTCGGTGGCATCAAGCACTCCGGTCTCGGCCGCGAGGGCGGCACCGTCGGCATCGACGAGTTCCTGGAGACCAAGTACGTCGCCATCGGCATGAGCTGACGGAGTTGATCACGTCTACTCGCGCTGTTGTTCGTGAAACCCGGCGAACCGGACGTATTCACGCAACAACGCGAGTAGGCGTGATCAACAAGCGCGTCGGGCCGACGTCGCTCGGGGCTACTTCTTCGGGCCGCCGCCGTTGCCGTTCCCGCCGCCGTTGCCGTTGTTGTTGCCGTTGTTGTTGCCCTTGCCCTTCGGCTCGTTCTTCTCCGGCGACGACGCGGTGTTTCCGCTCAGCGTCGCGGTGAGGAACTCCAGGATGCTGGGGGCGTTGACCTCGGCGTAGACGCCGGGGAAGCCGGGGAACGCGCACCCGACGCCCCAGCTCACGATGCCGATCTGCACCAGCGTGCCGTCGAGCTCGTGGAACAGCGGACCCCCGCTGTCGCCCTGGCAGGAGTCCGCGAGCAGCTCCTCCGCGCAGATCTCGGTCTCCGGGTCGAAGCCAGCCGCGCCGTTGCCGGTCATGCCCTCGCACCGGTCGTCGGCGACGGCCTGGACGTCGGCGCGCTTCAGGTGGCTCGGCGTCGTCGGGGCGCCGAAGAACTCCGTGCCCCAGCCCGCCACGGTCAGCGGCGTGCCCTCGGCCTCGAGGTCGTCGTCACCGGCGTCGGGCAGCGGGATGGTCGGCACCGACACGGGTTCGGCGAGCTTGAGCAGCGCGGCGTCGTTGGTGCCGTCGTAGTCCGGGTGGACGTGGATCTCCGCGACCGCGACGCGCTGGCCGCCCTCGGCGTCCAGGTCGGTCTTGCCGACGACGACGTCCTGGTCGGACGGCTTGGCGTCCTCGACGCAGTGTGCGGCGGTGAGCACCCATTGGGATGCGACGACGCTGCCGCCGCAGAAGTGGAAGTCGCCGTCCTGCAACGACGCCATGAACGGGTACTGGCCCTCTGCCGCCTGCTCGCCGCCGACGATGGCCTGCGCCGGTTGCGTCAGGACCACGGTGGCGGCAACGGCGACGGCGGTGGCGATGGCAGCACCGACCGCCGTGTGCTTGCTCGTGACTCGCACGGAATTTCTCCTCTGTCTCACCCGACGGGTTCGTTCCGTGTAACGAGCACAACTGCGACAGGTCACTCGAAAGAGTGAGTCAGCCATGATGTCGGAGCTTACCGCTGCAGAGTTGATCAGCCTTACTCCCTGGGTGACGGTCAGAACCGAAAGAAAAGGACAAAACCTCGTAACTCAGGGAGCAAGGTTGATCGACTGTGCGCCCGGCCGACGCGCTCAGCCCGCGATGTCGACGCCGTCGGCGGGCACCGAGGGCGGCGGGCCGGAGTGCAGGCTGCTGCCGGGGGCGAGGCGGGTGATCGCGTCCTCCATGTGCGCGTCCAGCAACTCCAGCACGCGCTGCTCGTCGCCAGCCTTCATCGCCTCGATGATCGCGGTGTGTTCCCCGACCCGGTCGTCGCCGTCCTGGTCGGTGCGCTGCAACGCCGCAAGGCACATCCGGGTCTCGATCAGCAGCGTGTGTGCCATCCGCACCAGCCTGCGGCTGCCGGACGCTCGCACCAGCGCCTCGTGGAACCGCAGGTCAGACTCCGGCAGCGCGTTCAGGTCGGGGTCGCTGGCCGCCGACACCATCTCGTCCAGCGCCTCGCTCAGCTCGGTCAACGCGCTGTCGGTGTCACCGCGCATAATGCGGATGGTCGCGGCGCGTTCGATCGCCGCCCGCGAGGCGTAGATGTCGTAGACGTCGCCGGGCTCAAGGTCGATGACGAACAGCCCCCGGTGCCGCTCGCTGCGCAACAGGCCCTCGGACACCAGCCGTTGCATCGCCTCCCGCAGTGGGCCGCGCGAGACCTCGAACCGCGCCGCCAGCTCGGCCTCCCCGAGCTGCGTGCCCGGCGGGAGCGCGCCCGTCATGATCGCGTCGCGCAGTTGCCGCGCGATGATGGACGCCGTCGACTCGCGGTTGACCGGTTCGATGTCAGACAGCATCGGCGTCTCCCTCGCGGAACAATCTGCCGATGCCGTCCGCCCTTGTCGGCGCGCCCGCCAGCCGCAGGCCCTCCCAGATGGTGACCTGGTTGGCGGTCAGCACCGGCTTGCCGATGCGCTGTTCGACCGGGTCGATGAGCGCGATGGTGCGCATCGCGGTGTCCGGGATCAGCAGCGCGTCGGCGTCAGGGTGATCGCCTTGGGTGACCAGCTCGGCCACCTCGTCCGGGCGCAGCTGCCCGACCTCGGCCGCGGTGTCGATGCCCGCGCTGGACAACTGGAGGACGTCGACGCCCTCGGCGGCCAGGAACTCTCGGAACAGCGTGGCGACGTCGTCGGGGTAGCTGGCCGTGATCGCGACCCGCTTCAGCCCGAGCGCGCGCAACGCCCTGGTGAATGCGAACGACGTGCTGGACGTCGGTGTCCCGGTGACCGCGGCGAGCTTGGTGACCTGTTCGGCGGCGCCGTCCCTGCCGAACACGAAGCTGCCGCTGGTGCACGCCCACACCACCGCGTCGGGGGAGAGCGGGGCTAGCTGGGCGGCGCCCTCGGCGAGCCGGTGCTCGCTGCCCAGGTCGCGGAGTTCGGCGACGGCGTGCAGGTCGGTGCCGTAGATGTGGGTCACCGACAACTGGGCGACGTCGCCGAGGAGTCGCTGCGCGAGCGGATAGTCGTCCTCCGCCGCGTGGTCCGGGTAGATGAAACCGATTGTCGTGCTGGGTCCAGACGTCGGCGCGGTCATCGGCACCTCCTGACCGTCGGTGTACGTTACCGACCGGTTGCTCTGTGAGGATTGTTGACAATCCTAGTAAAAGCTACACCGTTCGGGTTAAGCAACCTCGCTGTGCCACCTCCCGGGGCCGACGGTCGGCAAGCCCATCCGCACCATGCACGCCCACATGGTGAGCTGGTTGGCGGTCAGCACCGGCTTGCCGAGCCACTGTTCGAGCGGGTCGATGATGTCGAACGTGGGCAGGTTGGTGCAGCTCACGAAGATCGCCTCGGCGTCGGGATGGTCGGCGCCGATGATGTGCTCGGCGATGGTGCGGTAGCTGACCCGCCAGATACCGCCGCCGAGGCCGAGGTGGTCGCTGGACACGGTTTCGACGTCGAGTTCGGCGAGGAAGTCGTGCAGCTTCTGGGTGAGGTCCTCGACGTACGGGGTGATCACCGCGATGCGGCGCAGGTCGAGCCGCTGCAGCACCTCCGCCAGCGCGCCCGTCGTCGTCACCGCGTCCGGTGCGCCCGCGTCGCAGATGACCTTGCGCAGCTCGCGTTCGCCGTCGACGCCGTTGATGAAGCTGCCAGAACTGCACAGGTACGCGACGACTTCGGGCTCGACATGCAGCACGTCGCGGGTGGCTGCCGCGACGTGTCTGCTGTTGCTGACCAGGCTCGCCATGTCGAGGCTGACCGGTACCGGTTCGTACGGGGTGCGGGCCAGGTGTAGCGAGACCTCGATCGGCACCCAGCGCCAGAGCTCGCGTTCGAGTGCGAGGTCGAACGGTGCGATGATCCCGATGCCGCGCTGCGCCAGCGGACCCTCGCTGAATGGGAAGTCCAGTCCGGACAGGTCCAAGGTCACCCCCTCGTGTCGTGGTCGGAAAGCTGTTTTCGCTGCAACCCAGGGGGATCCCTCGGATTGTTGACAATCATACGATCAACTCATACGGTGTCAACGTGGTGGGAGCCGGTGACCGCGTGGTGAATGCCGTAGAGAATGCCCCTGTAATCGCCGTCCTATGCGGACAGGATCGGCCTCGCGGAATGGATCCGGTGGAAAGAGCGGCGACCGTGCGCTACGCGGACGCCGCCGGGCTGCCGGACGCGCTGCGCGGCGCCGACATTCTCTTCGTCTGGGACTTCCTCTCGAACGCCGTGCCCGATGCGTGGCCCTCGGCCGACCAGCTGCGGTGGCTGCACATCGCCAGCGCGGGCGTCGACCCCGTGATGTTCCCTGAACTGCGGGACAGCGACGTCGTGCTCACCAACTCGCGCGGCGTGTTCGACAACCCGATCGCGGAGTACGTGCTCGGGCTGGTCATCGCCTTCGCCAAGGACTTCGCTGGCTCGCTCGACCTGCAGCGCGCGGGCACCTGGCGGCACCGCGAGACCGAGCGAGTGGGCGGCAAGCGCGCGCTGGTCGTCGGGACCGGCCCCATCGGCAGGTCGATCGCGCGGCTGCTCACCGCGGCGGGGCTGAAGGTGGCGGGAGTCGGCAGGCGCGCCCGCGAGGGCGACCCGGACTTCGGGACCGTGCACGCCTCCGACGACCTCGCCTCCCACATCGGCTGGGCCGACTACGTCGTCGCCGTCGCGCCGTTGACCGAGAAGACCAAGGGCATGTTCGACCGGCGTGCGTTCGCCGCGATGAAGCCGTCCGCCCGGTTCATCAACGTCGGCAGGGGCGAGCTGGTCGTCACCGACGACCTGGTCGACGCGCTGCGCGCGAGCGAGCTTGCCGGTGCCGCGCTCGACGTCTTCGAGACCGAACCGCTGCCGTCCGAGAGCCCACTGTGGACAATGGACGACGTGCTGCTCTCGCCGCACATGTCCGGCGACGTCGTCGGCTGGAAGGACACGCTGGTCGAGCTGTTCGTCGCCAACTTCGAGAAATGGCTGGCGGGGGAGCGGCTCGACAACGTCGTCGACAAGAAGCTGGGTTACGTGCCGATGGGCGCCGAGCCCCGATGAGGAGGAGCGCATGACCGCGAGTGCTGGAACGTTGTTGACGGCGAGTGAGCTCACGGTCGCGTACTCACAGGGCGCGGTGTCCCCCGTCGAGGCGACGAAGTCGGCGCTCGACGCGATCGAGCGCCGCGACGGTGACATCAACGCGTACTGCCTCGTCGACGCGGACCACGCGCTCGCGCAGGCCAAGGCCTCCGAGGAACGCTGGCGGGAAGGCAACCCGATCGGGTGGCTGGACGGCGTGCCCGCGTCGATCAAGGACATGTTCCTCACCGCGGGGTGGCCGACGCTGCGGGGATCGCTGTGCGTCGACCCGGACCAGCCGTGGGAGGTCGACAGCCCGGTGTCGGCGCGGATGCGCGAGGCAGGGCTGGTCGTGCTCGGCAAGAACACGACACCCGAACTCGGCTGGAAGGCCACGACGGACAGCAGGGTCGCGGGCATCACCCGCAACCCCTACGACACCAGCAAGACGTCGGGCGGCTCCAGCGGCGGCAGCGCGGCGGCGGTCGCGTCGGGCATGGGTGAGCTGTCGGTCGGCACCGACGCGGGCGGCTCGGTGCGCATCCCGGGGTCGTTCTGCGGGGTGGTCGGCTTCAAACCGACGTACGGCCGCATTCCGCTGTACCCGGCGAGCCCGTTCGGGGCGCTCGCGCACGCCGGGCCGATGGCGCGCTCGGTGGACGACATCGCGCTGTTCATGGACATCCTCGCGATGCGGGACCCCCGCGACCCGACGGCGCTGGCGCCGCTGACCGCCAGCTACCGCGAGGCGGTGCACCGCGACGTCCGGGGCCTGAACGTGGCTTACTCGGCCGACTTCGGTTACATCGACGTCGACCCCGAGATCGCGGACCTGGCCTCGCGCACCATGCACACGCTGGAGGAAGCCGGGCTGTTCATCGAGAACGCCGATCCCGGCTTCGCCGACCCTGCCGACACGTTCGAGCTGCTCTGGTACACCGGCGCGGCGAAGTGGCTGAACACGTTCCCCGATGGCGCCGAGGAGAAGATCGACCGAGGGCTGGTCACCGCGTGGCGCGAGGGACTGGCCTACTCGGCGATGGACTGGCTCGCCGCCGAGCAGGCGCGCCGGGAACTGGGCATCCTGATGGGCGAGTTCCACACCCGCTACGACGTGCTGATCACGCCGATGATGCCGATCCGGCCGTTCGAGGCGGGCCACGACGTGCCGCCAGGCGGCCCTTACACGAAGTGGTGGGAGTGGACGCGGTTCAGCTACCCGTTCAACCTCACGCAGCAGCCCGCGATCAGCGTGCCGATCGGGTTCACCTCGGACGGCCTGCCAGCGGGGCTGCAGATCGTCGGCCCCCGGCACTCGGACGACTTGGTGCTCGCGGTGGCCCGGCTGGTGCAGGAGGTCCAGCCGTGGCGCATGGACGTCCCTGCGGGCGAGCTGCGCTGAGGCGGGTCAGTCGTCGCGGGCTGTCCCGCTGACGGTGTCCCGCGTGAAGACCGCGATCTGCCGCAGCGCCGCGCGGGTCTCCGGTGAGAAATAGCCAAGGACCGGGAAGGCGTGCACCTGGCCGTGCCAGACCTGCAGCTTGCACTGCGCGCCCGCAGCCCAGAGCCGTTCCGCCATGATCTCGGCGTCGCAGAGCAGCACCTCGGACTCGGCCACCATGATCAGCGAGGGCGGCATCCCGGTGAGGTCTTCGTTGACCGGGGAGATCGGCGGCTCGTGCTGTTCCGGGTCGCCACGCCAGAAGTCGGTCAGGTCGGCGAGGCGGTTCGTCGGGATGTAGGTGTCGCGACGCGCGTTGGCGTGGGCGGTGCGCGCGGTCGAGTCGATGTCGAGCAGCGGGGAGGTTGCCACGATGCCGCTCGGCAGCGGCAGGCCGATCTCGCGGGCTCGCAGCGCCGTGGCGAACGTCAGGTAGCCGCCAGCGGAGTCACCGGCGAGGACGATCTTCTCGGCTGGCACGCCGTCGTCGAGGAGATGCTGGTACGCGGTGAGGCAGTCGGTGACGGAGCCGGGAATCGGCGTTTCCGGCAGCTGCCGGTAGGCGACGGACAACGCGGGCAGCCGCGTGGCCGACGACAAGGCCGCGATGCCGCGCCGGTGGGTGTTGAGTCCGCAGAAGAAGAACCCGCCGCCGTGGAAGTACAGGATCGTCCCGTCGGTGTGCGGCTGGTCGGCGCGGTGGGCGCGTACCCATTCCGCCTCGAAGCCGTCGAAGGACACCGGCGTGAGGGTGATGTTGCGGGGCGCTGGCGCCCGCGAGGCCAGGCTGTCGAGCCGTTGCAGCGTGGCGATGCTGTTCGGGGACAACTTGCCGAGCCGGAACACCGAATGTCCCGCCGCCCAGGACGCCGCGTAGAGCGCCCGCGACCGGTAGCTCAGTCCGGTCCGTGCGGACCGTGCCCGTCGCAGAATCCGAGTGCTGTCCGGTAGCCGCATGCCCATGCCGTTCCTCCAGCGCCATCGCTGTTGCCGCCCCTACCGTATCGGAATACTGACGGTATCCGAAATGGGGAGTGGGTTGCGCCGGTGTGAGAGGTGTGGCGCGGTGAAAGACGCACCCAGTGCAGGGAAAGCGTCGTTCACCGCACCCAGTGCAGGGAAAGCGTCGTTCACCGCATGGTGCCCGGCCGTGGGGTCAGAGTTCCGCGTGGATGGCGCGAAGGAGGTCGATGGACTTGTCCGGGGTCGCGGCCTGGACGGACAAGACGTCGATGACCTTGAGGTATTGCTCGATGTCCTGGCGCTTGTCGAGATAGAGGGCGCTGGTGAGCTGTTCGAGATAGACGATGTCTGGCAGGTCGGTGTCGGGGAAGCGAAGGAGGCTGAACGGTCCCCCCGCGGCGGCGTGTCCGCCGACGGCGTTGGGAAGCACCTGCACCGTGACGTTGGGCAGTTCGGTGGCCGCGATGAGGTGTTCGATCTGGTCGCGCATGACGTCGGCGCCGCCGATGGCCCGGCGCAGCGCGGCCTCGTCGATGACCGCCCACAGGGTGGGCGGGCCGTCGCTGGTGAGAATCTGCTGCCGCTGCATCCGCAGCTCGGTTCGTCGTTCGATCTCCGGCGCGGGCTCGTTCGCGTGGCCGAGGAGGGTCACCGCGCGGGCGTAGTCGGCGGTCTGCAGCAGCCCGGGAATGAACTGGTTCTCGTAGTTCCGGATGACGCGAGCCGCTTGTTCGAGCCCGAGGTAGGTCTCGAACCAGGACGGCAGCAGGTCGTTGTACCGGTGCCACCAGCCGGGTTCGTTGGCCTTGCGCGCCAGGGCCACCAGCGCCTCGCGCTGGTCGGGATCGGTGACCTGGTAGAGGGTGAGCAGGTCGAGGATGTCACGTTCCTTGAACCCGACCTGGCCGCGTTCCAGCCGACTGATCTTGGCGTGGGAGCCGCGAATCGCCTCGCCTGCGGCCTCCCTCGTGATGTTCTGCCGTTGCCGGAGCTGGCGGAGCTGGCCGCCGAGCGTGATCCGCAGCACCGTGGGGCCACTACCAGCCGAGGTGAGCGACAGCGGCTCGTCGGTCGGTTGGGGACCTTTGGGTTGCGTGATCATGGGTGTGCTCCTCGGCTGGCGCGCCTTAGTGTGCCACGTGCACCATGCGGTGGCGCAATGGTCAGTGTGGGCTCATAGCTGGCTCCCAGCGGCTTCCCAGCGGCTTCCCAGTGGCTTCACGGCGGCTCACGGCGGCTCATGCCGAGCCGACGAAGTCGTCCCAGTCTCCCCGCTTCACGCTCGCGATGAACGTGCGAATTTCGGCGCGGGTATAGACCAGCACGGGGCCCTGCGGGTCGCGGGAGTTGCGCATGCCGATCTCCCCGGTAGGCAGCTGCGCCAGTTCCACGCAGTTTCCGCTCGGATTGCTGCGCGCGCTCTTGCACCAGATCACGCCGGGCCAGCGGGCGTGCTCAGCGTTGGCTCCGTCTGTCGCCATGGATGCTGCCTTTCATACTGCCGGCAGCGCCGGTCGCGCTGAGCGCACTTACGTCTGTTCTTGCGAACGTTCTTGCATCTGCAAGGTATGTTACGGCACAGTAGCAGCGGATGGACAAGCTGCAGGCGCGGGGCGATCCGGGGAGGCAACGGGATGAGCGACGTGCTGGGCCGTCGCGTCGCCCTTGGTGACGTGTCGGAGCGCTGCTGGGCACGTATCGGTTGGGGGTGCGGGCTCCGATGAGCTCTCTGGGTGTGGCCGTGACGCTCGGCATGATCGGCGTTCTCGGGTGCTGGCTGGTGTTCGCGTTGCGGCGTATCCGCGCGCTGGAACGACGACTCAAGGCAGCCAAGCGCGCCGCGCGGACCGATTGGCTGACCGGGCTCGCCAACCGGGCCGGTCTGCGGCGCGCGATCGACGAGCTGCGCGCGACCGCAGGCCATGACGAGCACGTCGCGGCGATCGCGCTCGACGTCGACGGGTTGAAACCCATCAACGACCAGTACGGTCATCCGGTCGGCGACGAGGTGTTGGTCCAGATCGCCCGCCGCATCACCGGGGTGCACGCCCGCACCACGTGCGTCGCCCGCGTCGGCGGCGACGAGTTCGTCGTCCTGCTCGACAGCTATCCCCACGCCGCGAAGGCAGGCCGTTACGCACGATGGCTCGCCGACGAGCTGACCGCGAGCATCGGCGCGATCCAGATCAGCGACCACCGCCACATCACCATCACCGCGAGCGTCGGCGTCGCCATCCAGTCCGCGCATCGCCTCGATGATCTGCTCGCCGACGCCGATCGAGCCATGTACCGCGCCAAGACCGCCGCCACGCACTCGCACCACGGGACCACCGCGGCCCGCTCACAGTTCATCGGCGCACCGCGTCATCGACTGTCCGACGCAACCGAGCCCCGGCAACGGGAAATCATGTTGGCCACGACCGATGGGAGAACCGACCATGCTCAGCCCAACGCCCACCACGGAATCACCGGCACGCTGTCGCCGCCAACAGTGCCAACGCAACCCGATCGGCCGCGGTTTGTGTCTTGAGCACTATGGCCGTTGGCAGCTCGGACATGATCCGCTCGAACTGCCGGGCGACTCGGCTCCCGCACCGCAACGCACGATATGGACGCCCGCGAACATTTACCGACAGCCATGACGGGTGGGTTCCTGCCGCCGGTCCGGTGCCGCTATCGTCACACCGCACACGGACCGGCGAACCTGGCGGCGAATGAAGGGCGCGATGACAACCAACGACCACTCTGCCAAGATCGATGTCCCGCTTGACAGGCCCACTTCCGCGCGCGCCTATGGCTGGATGCTTGGCGGCAAGGACAACTACGAGGTCGACCGCAACAGCATTCTGACCGTCGTGCGGGAATTCCCAGGGTGCGTCGACATCGCCCGGCAGAACCGCCAGTTCCTGTACCGCGCCGTGCGTTACCTGGTGCGCGACGCCGGCATCACCCAGTTCATCGACATGGGTTGTGGCCTGCCAACCGACAACAACGTCCACGAGGTCGCGCAGCAGTTCAACGCAGACAGCCGCGTCGTCTACGTCGACATCGACCCCATCGTGCTCGCCCATGGCAGGGCGCTGCTGGCCAACAACGCCGCCACCACGATCATCACCGCCGACATGCGCGAGCCGGAGACGGTCATCGACCATCCGGACACCCGCCGTCTCATCGACTTCAGCGAGCCGGTCGCCGTGCTGTTCCTTTCGGTTGGCCACCACCTCAAGGACACCGATCCGGGAGGACCTCGCCACGCGTTCGGTCACATCATCGATGAGCTGGCCGTGCCAGGCAGTCACCTCGCCGCCTCCCAGGTCGTCATCGACGACCCAGCCCGTGGCGCTGTCATGTCGGAGAAGCTCAATGAGCAAGGCGTGCCGTGGCAGACCCGCACCCCGGCCGAGTTCGACGCCCTGTTCGACGGTCTGCACCCCGTCGAACCAGGACTCGTCAACCTCAAAGACTGGCGTCCTGACCCGAGCCAGCCGCCGCTCGAGCCGGTTCCCACCGAGCTACACCCCTACGTCGGGATCACAAGCACCAACACCGAGGTCTACGAATACGGTGGCGTCCTCAGGAAGGAGCCGTAACGGCGACGCCAACCGGCACGTGCGACACGCCGCTAGCTCACCCCGGCGGCAGTGGCCAGTTCGGACAGTGCGGTATCGAGGTGCAGCAGCATTCGCTGTAGGTGCGGCACGCTGTTGCGGCAGCCGGTGATACCGAAGTCCAGCATGTCGTTGTTGCTGGTCAGCGTGATGTTCAGGGCCTGGCCGTCGAGGCAGATCGACGCGGGGTAGACACCCTCGAGCCGCGCGCCGTTGAAGTACGTCGTCCCCTTCGGCCCTGGCACGTTGGAGATCACCAGGTTGAACGCGGGCCGCGTGTAATCCGCGACGCCGGGGATCGTCGAGAGGCCGAGCGGTGACACGTTCAGTGCCGAGAGCAGCAGGACCTGGAGTGGACTCAACCCGGCGAACAGCTTCTTGCCGCCGCTCATCGAGGCCGAGATGCGGGCGAGCCGACGCGCCGGATCCGGCTCGTTCGTGGCCAGATCGCACAGGATCGCGCCGATCGCGTTGCCACCTTCTTCGGCCGCCGCCTCCCTGCTGCGCAGCGATACCGGCACCATGGCGGTCAGCGGCGCGTCGGGGAGCGCGCGGTGCTCGATCAGGTAGTCCCGAAGCGCGCCGGAACACGTCGCGAGCACGACGTCGTTGACGGTGGTTCCTGTGGCTTTGCCGATGCGTCGGAACGACTCGATCGGCCACGACTGCGCCGCGAACCGACGCGCGCCGCCGATGGAGACGTTGAACATCGTGCGCGGCGCCTGCATCGGCAACGGGACCGAGTGCTCCCGGGCGGCTTCGGTCAGCGCGCGCACCGCCGTTGGCCCGAACCCGGCGAAGTCGCTGGCGAGTCCGGTGATCCGTTGCAGCAGTGAGCCGCCACCGGTCTTCGCGCGCTTCTTGCTTGGCCGGAGTTCCCACGGCGTGAGGGTGTCCCGCACGGACGGGTCGTCGGTGAGGGCATTCTGCATCAGCCGCAGCGCTGAGACGCCGTCGAGCACCGCGTGGTGCACCTTGGTGTAGATCGCGAACCGGTTTCCCGAAAGGCCCTCGACGAAGTGTGTCTCCCAGAGCGGCCGGTGCCGGTCGAGGAGCGTCCCGTGCCAGCGAGACGTGAGTTCGAGCAGTTCCCTGATCCTGCCTGGTGTCGGCAGCGCCGAGCGGCGCACGTGGTACGAGATGTCCATGGCGTCGTCCTCGACCCAGAACGCCTGGCCGAGGGTGTTGACCGGACTCATCGGCCGTTTGCGGAACAGCCGGGCGATCTCGGCGCGGTCGAGCAGGTCGCGGTAGATCGACTCGATGTAGTCGTCACCCGCGCCGTCTGGTTTGGAGAACAGTTGCAGCCCGCCGACGTGCATGGGATGTTCGCGCGACTCCATCAGCAGGAACATGGAGTCGGTGACGGGCATGAGTTGCATGGACGAACCGCCTTGCGTCGGGAACGAGGTGCGGGCGAGGCCACAATCGTACTGTCCGCGCACGGCGATGCCGCGTTACCGCGTCGGTGTTCTCCCATCCGGCTGCATGGGGCCGGGACCAGGCGACCACCAGCCGGGACGCACCTCGGTGCCTCGGACGACGTGCGGTGGAGCGCCCTGCTCCAGCGGTTCGACTTGCTTGAGCTGCCCCCAGGACTGTTTGGGCTCGCCAGCGAGGAAACTCGGCACCTCGGACTGGTCGGCCGCGAGTTCCAGCCAGCCGAGCGGCCCGCCGCCACTACTGTCCGACCAGCCAGCCTCGGCGGCCAGCTCACCCGCCGTGATCCGGTAAGCAGGCATCTCGCTGATGCCATCGTGGGTCGTCGGGAGCCGAAGGCACGGGTAGACGAACGCCGTCGGCCAGTCCATGTAGACCGCGTTCGCGTCGATTCGCGCGGTCAACGTCGTCAACGAGGGCACCCGCGGCGCGGTGACCGCGATCCACCCCTCGTCCGTCAGATCGTTGTCGGTGGCCACGATCCGTACCGCGCTGGCCTCGCTGTCGACGTCGTCCTGCATGATGCGGGCGTCTTCCCAGCTCATCGCGGCGTCGAACGGCACAGGCAGCTGTTTGCGTTGCAGGATCTCGAAACCGCGCGGGGTGCTTTTGCCGTATTCGGCAGCCAGGGAGAGGCCGGTGCCTTGTCCGCCGGCGACCGAGACGACGAGCTGCTTGTTCAACTGTTCTTCGGTGAGCTGGAACCAATGCGACCGTAGCGTGCCGGTGGCGCCTTGCGGGTGGTCGTAGCTGCTCCACATCGGCACCAGCTCGGGGCTGAATCCTTGTGGCGGCGCACCGAGGGGGTCGTCACCGCCGACCGACCGGCTGTGGAAACCGACGGTGGACATCCGGTACTCGTCGGGTTCCTCGACCAGCACCGTCTTGTTGTTGTTGTTCTTGGTGTTCTTCGTGTCGTTGCCGCGTTTCCGGTCGCCGGAAGCCTTCGACCCGTGCGTCTTCTTCTGGGCCGTGGTGGCGTTGCCGTTGCTCGCGGCGCTGGTGTTCGTGACGCCGTTCTCGGTGTCGTCGTCCTTCGGCGGCAGGGTGTGCTGCAACGCGGGCGGGTATCCGGGCAACACGTTGGCGACGGGGTTCTCCTCAGCGAGGACGTGGTCGGACATGTTGCAGCTCGACCCCATCAGATGGTCGATGTTGGCGGTGGCGAGGCTGTAGCTGTCGCGCTGGTGGTAGCCGGCCGTGGCGACCGTGGCGAACTCCGACAGCGCGAACAGTCCGCACACGATCGTCAGTGACGCTGAGCTGAGCGCCAGTGCGCGGGACCGGCGTTCCGGCTGCCTACGCGGTGCGCCCGGCCGTTGCGTGCGGACGTTCTGCACCAACGCCACGATCGCCGCGACGACGGCGGCGAGCAGCAGCATCGTCGACACCTTGAGCGGGCCGATCGTCGGTGCGGACGTCGCCCACGGCACGCCGAGTTGCGAGACGAACCAGTAGGAGTTCGGGCCGGTCGTGGCGAGCGCCGCGACCACGAGGAGGGCGGCGAGGAAGGCATTGCGGTTGCGGGCGGACCGCAACACCGACTGGCTGGTCGCCAGCGCGGTCAACGCCGCCATCGCCGCGCCGACACCGGCGAACGCACCGAAGTGATGTGTCCATTTCGTCGGGGTGAGCGCGAGCAGGACGAAGAAGAGCGCGACCGTGCCGATCAATCGGCGACTCGGGCCGAGCGCGGCACCGGGAATCCGGCCCCTGCGCAGCATGACGACAAGGCACGTCACGGTGCAGAGAATGATCAGCAGCACCGGGAACCGGCGGGTCAGCGAGTCGTCTCCCGCACCGCCACCGCCGCCGAACAACAGGTCGTAACGGGTGAACTCCTGAAACCACGCCAGGTTCGGTCCGACCTGCGTGCGTAGCCGCGTCGCCTCGGCCACGGTCGCCATGGTCTGGTCGGCGAAGACCACCATCAGCACGGCCACGCCCGACGCCACGATCGGCGTGAGCGCACCGATCCAGCCGGTGTCTGCGCGCTGGCGCAGGAGCTGGAACAGCGGCTTCGCGGCCACGATGAACGGCGCGATCGCGATGAGCCCGGTCGGCGTCGCCGCCAGCGCGAACGCCGCCGCGACCACGCCGAGACACAGCGGCAGCAGCCGCCTGGTGACCAGCGCGCGCTCCACGGCCGCGATCGCCAGCAGTGAGCCGACGGCGGCCACCGGTTCCGGGCGCACGCCGTTGTTGAACGGCATCCACCACACCAGGAACACGGCCGCGGCGGCCCAGCCCGCCGCGGCCGAGTTGCGCACCTGGGTGCCGAGCCGGGGCAGGATCTCGCGGCTGATCAGCAGCCACGCGATGATCGCGAGCAGGAACGACGGCAGCCTGATCCATGGCGGCGCGGTCGACACCCACGTCATGACCTCGGTGAGGTGGTAGAACCAGCCGAACGGGGCTTCCGCGACGCCGAACCAGCGGTGGTAGTTGGTCAGATAACCCGCGTCGTCTGCCACCCGCGCCATGGAAAGGATGTAGCCGTCGTCCGAGGTGACCGGGCCGATGACCACCCACAGGCCGAGCGCGCCGATCACGGTCGCGTCGCGTCCGGTGAGCTTCCACCAGCCGATCGGGGCCCACCGCGGCGCGCGCCGGGCGAATCTGGTGTCGAGTCGGTTCACCGCGATCAGGCACCCGATGAGCGACAGCGCTCCGACGATCGTGGCGGCGGTTTTCCACACTGTCGGCGCGGATTGGTAGCGGGTGTCCGGCGTGATCGAGACGCTGAGTCCGTCGATCGGGTGACGTTCCGCGGTGATGTCGGTGTAGACGCCGACGACCCGTGGCCTGATGTCGCGTTCCTGGTCGAACACCACTGTGTCTGCGACGGTGATGACGGTGCGCGTTGCCGTCGACGTGTAGCCGATGTCGCAGCCGCTGGGCGGCAGTTGTTGCGACACGATCTGCTGGCCTCGGTTCACCGTGGTGAACGTGCCGTTCTTGACCTGCAAGTACATGCCCGCGCCGGTGTCCATCCGCTGATGCGGCACGGTCGAGAGCAGCACGCCACGGGTCGCTGCGGTGTCGTCGAGCGCGCCAACGGTCTCGCACGGAATCGTGACGTCGATTTCTTGCGCCCAGTAAGCGGTCAACGGCGCGTTGACCTGGCTGGTGTCGCCCGCATGGGGCCATTCGATCCGCGCCGTGTCAAACGTCACGGGGAGTAGCGGAATCGCCAACGCGCACACCGTGGCGAGCATGCCGAGGACGGTCGCGAGCACCCGCCAACGCCGGTGCGGGCTCGAGCGACGTCCTGACCGGCCCGCGGTGCCCGCTGGCCCTGTCGTGTCCGTTGAGCTCGGGTTCCCCACCTCGTCAGCGGTCTCGACGCCGCCCCTCGTATCCCTTCGTGAACCCGACATCGCACGTCACGCTAACGCACCCCTGACGTGTGGCCGCCATCGGCGGGCGGTTAACGCTGCGGGTGAACGCACCCTGATTGCCCTGCTGGTTGAGGTATGGCGGCGAGTCGGACCGGTTCGTCCGGTGCGGGTGCCGATGCCGCGCGTGTGCACGCTACGTGCACACGCGATGGGTTGCGGCGGAATTGGCGGACCCCACCGGCGGAGCCGTGGTGAGCACGACCTAATCTCGGTTGAGCAGTCGTCGCAGGAATGGAGCTCGAGCGCAGGTGACCAACGACATCGCAGGAGAGGCACGTCGTCGGCGCACTTTCGCGGTCATCAGCCACCCGGACGCGGGTAAGTCCACGCTGACCGAAGCGCTCGCCTTGCACGCGAAAGCCATCTCCAACGCGGGAGCGGTCCACGGCAAGGGCGATCGGCGCGGTGTCACCTCCGACTGGCTCGAGATGGAGCGCGAACGGGGCATTTCGATCACCTCGGCAGCGTTGCAGTTCACCATCGATGACACGGTCATCAACCTGCTCGACACCCCGGGCCACGCGGACTTCTCGGAAGACACCTATCGGGTGCTGTCCGCGGTCGACTCCGCCGTGATGCTGCTGGACGCCGCCAAGGGCCTCGAACCGCAGACGCTCAAGTTGTTCGACGTCTGCCGCTATCGAGGGATTCCGGTGCTGACGTTCATCAACAAGTGGGACCGGCCGGGGCGCGACCCGATCGAGCTCTGCGAGGAGCTGACCGACCGGATCAACCTGCCGCCGATGCCGCTGACCTGGCCGGTCGGCATCGCCGGAGACTTCAAGGGCGTGGTCGACCTCCGCTCAGAGACGATGATCAAGTACGAGCGCACGGCGGGCGGCGCGACGGCGGCGGGCGAGCAGCACCTTGATCCGGCTGAAGCGGAGGCGGCGGTCGGCCGGGCATGGCAGGACGCGCTGGACGAGTCCGAGCTGGTCGTCGCCGAGGGCGGCGAGTTCGACCTCGACCGCTACCTCGACGGCTCGGCGACCCCGGTGCTGTTCGGGGCTGCCGTGCTCAACTTCGGCGTGAAGCAACTGCTGGAGCAGTTGGTTGAGCTGGCGCCGCGCCCGGTGCCGAGGCTGGACGTCGACGAGGAGCCACGGCCGCTTGACGCGCCGTTCTCCGGGTTCGTGTTCAAGGTGCAAACCGGGATGGACCCGGCACACCGTGACCAGGTGGCGTTCGCGCGCGTTTGCTCCGGGCGGTTCGAGCGCGGCATGACCGTGACTAACGCGACGACAGGACGCCCGTTCGCGACCAAGTACGTGCAGCAGGTCTTCGGTCAGCAGCGGTCGACCATGGACGAGGCTTTCCCTGGTGACGTGATCGGGCTGGTCAACGCCACCGCGCTCCGCGTGGGCGACACGCTGTATGAGGGCAAACCGAAGGTCAAGTTCCCTGGGCTGCCGAGCTTCGCGCCCGCGCACTTCGCCGTCGCCCGGCCCCGCGACCTCGGCCGGGCCAAGCAGTTCCGCAAAGGCGTGGAGCAGCTGGAGTCCGAGGGCGTGGTGCAGGTACTGCGGTCTGACCGCCGAGGTGAAGGGGTGCCGATCTTCGCCGCGGCCGGCCCCATGCAGTTCGAGGTCGCGTCCCATCGACTCGACGTCGAGTTCGGTGTCGGCGTCGACCTGGACCGGCTGCCGTACCGCACCGTCCGGCTGCTGACGAACAGCGAGCACCGCAAGACGATCGAGGCGAGCCGCAGGGGAGAGGTGCTGACCCGCTCAGACGGCGCCAAATTGGCGTTGTTCGCCGATGAGATCGCGCTCGGCACCCTGCAACGTCAGCACCCTGATCTGGCGGTCGAGCACCTGGTGGCGGGCACCGACTGAGTCGGGATCGCACCGGCCCGGGGTGATGGCCATGGCCGAAAGCCCCGCCGGATCGGTGACCGTTGGCAAGTGCATTTTCGCGTGCCGACACTTACTGTAGGTAGGTATACCGATACGACCGATCGTGCGAGGACACCCACACATGCATGCCTCCGAGATCATGGCACGACCAGTACCCACCGTCGGCCCGCACACTCCGATCGCCGACGCCGTTGACATGCTCACCGAACGGGCGCTGCCCGCATTGCCCGTCGTGACCGACGACGGGCGACTCATCGGCTTGTTCTCCGAGGCCGACGCCCTCTTCTCCGAAGTGACCCTTGCTGCCGACGACACGGCCACCGTGGAGTCGGTCATGACCACGAACGTGGAGACCGCCAGGCCGGACGACGACGTCGCTGACGTCGCTCGTCTGATGCTGGAGCACGAACTCAGCTGCGTGCTGATCGTGCAAGGCGGGATGGTCTTCGGCCTGGTGAGCAGAACCGAAGTGCTGCGCTGGCCCGGCCAGGTCGCGGTGCCGGCCGTGGACGCCGTCACCGCCCGCTAGCTCAAGTCGGAGCAGCCGCTCCATGCACAGGCCGCCGCTGCCGTCCGGGTAGCGGCGGATAACGTGCGCTGCTGCCACTCGCCGTCGTCGTCCACGACATCAGGTCGTCGATGCTGATGGCGATGCGCTCGCGAACCATCGGCACCCGCGCCAACGCACCGGTGCGTTCCAGCGACAACCCCGTCGCGACAGCCGCTGGATGATGTTGTCGTGCAGAACGTGTCCGGGTGGTTGATGGTGCTCGCGGTGGCGATCGCGACCTACGTGCTGGTGGAAGTCGACAAGGCGATCTGGCGACGCGGCGACCGGCGCGCGGAGTACGCGACGGGGTGAGCAGCATTGCCGCTTCGACTCCGTGCGCGTGCCCGGCGGGCGGTGCCTGACGCTGCACGTGCACGTGCAGGGAAAGTGCTACGGAAGTTCTACACCAAACACTAGAACACCCGTTCGACGCTGGTGTACTATTGGGTGCATGAGCAGCGTAAACACCTCGCTCCCCACGCCTGGCCCGCTGGGCTGGTGGCAGGCCCCGGATGCCGATCTGGCT
>WHTY01000100.1 GCA_009377475.1 Actinophytocola sp. | reverse complement strand
GGGCAGGTACCTGGACGCAGCCCCGTCAAAGGACGAGACTAGTTCAGACACACCAATTGAGACTCAGACCATTTACGCTGGTCAGCGGCACGCAACACTCCGGCAGGCCGGCTCGGCCCGCCTCCCGGGAATCGAGGCTAATGCGCGAGTCTCACCATATTTCGCGCGAGTCTCACGTTCCGGGGCCGCGAGTTCCGACTTCCGTGCCCCGTGTCGACGTCACGCCATGAACTGCGCGAGCCGGGTGCGGACGCGGCGCTCCAGGAAGTCGCCGAGCAGTGCACCGAAGACGGCGTTGTCGTCCCCGGCGACCATGTGGTGCGCCCCCTCGACGGAGGCGAACTCCGCGTGCGGCACCAGGTCGAGGAAGTGGCGCACTTCGTCAACGCCGAGAACGTCCGACTCCCCGCCGCGCACCAGCAGCGTCGGCACCCGCAATCCGGCAGCCGCCGCCGCGAGCCGCGACGTGTCCATCATGGTGTTACGCAGCATCGGACGTTCGATCGTGCTGGCCAATAGCTCCGGGTCCCAGTGCCAGAACAGCCGCCCGTCAGCCTCGCGCAGGTTGCGCCGGAGCCCGTCGAGGTTGCGCGGCCGGGGCCGGTGCGGCAGGTAGGCGGCCACCGCGTCGGCAGCCTCGGCCACCGAGCCGAACCCCTCGGGCGTGGCCATCATGAACCGCCTGATTGTGCTGGCGCCGTCGATACGGATGAACGGCGCGACGTCGACGAGCACCAGGCCTTGCGCGAGCGTCGGGTGTTCACCAAGTGCGGCGAGCGACGCCGCGCCGCCGAGGGACGCGCCGACCAGCACCGGCTGCATGCCGAGGTACTCCACGACGGTGCCGATGTCGTTCGCGAACCGGGTCAGCGAGTAACGACTGTCCGACGACCACCCGCTCTCACCGTGTCCGCGCTGGTCGACGGCGATGGCGTACCACCCGGCCGCCGCGAGGTCCGCGCCGGTGCGCCGCCACGAGTGTCGGGTCTGGCCGCCGCCATGGAGCAGCACGACCGGCGGGTTCGTCGGATCGCCGAAGGCGTCGGCAGCCAGGGTGACGTCGTCGCCGGGGATCTCGATGGTGCGGGCTTCCGTGTCGGTCGTGATGCTCACCGGCCCTCCCGTCGCGGACGGTCACTCGCCGCCCGGCCTGATCGCACCGATTCTAGCAATTGAGTTCGGTTAGCAAATCATTCATTTGTATTACTGAAATGAGCGAGACCGCGGCGCGCCTGGCAGCGCACTTCGCCAGCCTTATTGCGACATCTGCGCCGGGTATCGCACGGAGTGCCCGTTTTCGCGAGCAAGAACCCTGGCGAAGCCGCCGAACGTCACACACGACGTCCCGAACGCCGGACGTCACACGGCGCGGGTGCCTAACGCCGCCCGGTCACCAGGTCAGCGCCGTAGCCCCCAGGGGTGCAGCGCGCCGCCCGAGCCGCTCAGGTCGCTCACCGACACCGCGTGGCTGATGTCGCGTGAGGTGACGATGCCGATCAGCCTGCCGTCCTCCACCACGAGCGCCCGGCCGTCCTCGCAGCCCGCCATCCGGGGCAGCAGATCGGTCAGCGACTCGTCCCGCGACGTCTGCGGGATCTCGCCGGGCGGGCACGCGACCTCAGCCAGCGTGACGTCTCCCCGCTGGTCAGCGGGGACGCGCTTGAGCCGGTTCAGCGTCACCAGCCCCCGGACACCACCGGCCGTGTCCACTCCGGCACCGTCGTGGTGTCCGGCATCGAGCAGGGTCTGTTCGTCCTCCAGCCGAAGTAGTCCGGTTGGCGTGGTCAGGCGGGGTGCGCCTCGCCTGACCACGCCCCATCCCGCGAGTCTCACCGTAATCCGCGCGAGTCTCACCTTCCGGGGCCGCGAGTCCCGACTTCCCGCAGCCAGAAGGTCCCAGAGTCCCCGCGCGAGCGACCGTCTGGCACTTCTGGCCGGACCTCCGTCGTGCCATGCTCACGGTATGAGCCAGCACCGGGGGTCCGACCATTCTCGGCACCGCAGCCAGCAGGAGGGGTTACGCGCGCTGGTCGAGCGCGGCGTACTGACGGCAGAGCAAGCCGACGCCGTCCGCGACGAGCTGGATATCGGTGCGCAAACGGGCCCGGCGCGTGGCCTGGTCGCCGAGATCGCGGGCTACCTCGGCGGCGCGCTGGTGCTGACCGGCGCCGTGGTGCTGGTGGCGTCGTCATGGGACGAGCTCTCCGAGACCGCGCGCACCAGTCTCCTCGCGCTGGTCACCGTCGCGCTGCTCGTGGCGGGCGCGGTCGCGGCTGGCCGGGGCCACGCGCGAGAGTCGCGGGCGGCGACGGCGCGGCTGCGAGTGGCGTCGGTGTTGCTCGCGCTCGCATCGGTGAGCACGGCGATCACGGTGGGTATCGCGCTCCCCGACCCGGTCGCCGAGGCCGAGCTGGCGGCGGCCGGGGGCGCGGGGCTGCTGGTGGCCGTCGTCAGTTACGTCGTGCTGCCCGGCGTGCCCGGGCTGCTCGCCGCAGCGGGGCTGCTGCAGTTCACGGCGCTGACGACGGTCGGCGCGAACACCAACCTCACGCCGCTCGCGGGCGGCATCAGCGTGTTCGCGTGCGGTGCGCTGCTGGTCGTCCTCGCACTCAGCGGTCTGCTGCGCCACCGGCTGACCGGGCTCGGATTGGGCCTGGTGATCATGCTCTACGGCGCGCAGGCGCCGCTGACCGATGGCGAGTGGCTGCCGCTGGCGTACGTCGCGACGTTCGTGCTCGGCGTCGGCTGCCTCGTGCTGTACCGGTGGGTGCGCACGTGGGTGGCGCTGGTGGCGGGCGTCGTCGGGGTGAGTATCGCCGCGCCGGAAGCCGTCTGGGATCTCACCGACGGCGCCGTCGGCGGGGCCGCGGTGCTGCTCATCGCCGGTGCCGCGCTGTTGATCGCGAGCGCGATCGGGTTCCGGCTGCACCGCCGCAACGCGGAACTCACCGCACCGGACGGTGCAACTCGCGCCGAACAGGGTGCAACTCGCGCCGAAGAGGGTGAGACTCGCGAGGCTCCGGCGGTGCCGGACGTCGAGAGTGGATCTTGAGACGTTGTGGCTGCTATAACGACTACAACGGCTACAGGCTCGCGCTCCGACACATCGCGGCCGTGGTCAGCGTCACCCCTAGACTGGGTGGCAGGTGCCGCGCGGTTTCAGCGTCGTCTCAGGCAACGCGGTTAGTGTCGCGGCAGCTCACGTACAGCAGGGGAAGGTAGTCAGCGAAGTCATGCCGAAGGAAAAGATCGTCGCGGGCGGGCGCGCCTGGCCGTCGGCGAACGTGCTCCTCACCGTCGGGGTTGTCGTCGTCGCGATCATCGTGCTCGGCGGTGTCCTGTTGACCGGGGGCGACAACCAGCCGCAGGGGTCACCGACCGCGCCGAACAGCGTGTTGGTGAACAAGGACAGCCATCGGCTCACCGACGGCGGCGACGCGGTCACCGTCGTGGAGTTCCTCGACTACCAGTGCCCGGCGTGCGCGGGCTACTACCGCAACGTCACCGCAGACGTCGAGAAGGACTACGGCGACCGGATCACCTTCGTGGTGCGCAACTTCCCACTGGACAGTCACCCGCTCGCGCTGCCAGCCGCGCAGGCGGCAGAGGCGGCGGGCATGCAGGACAAGTTCGCCGAGATGTACCACGCCCTGTACGACAACTACGCGCAGTGGGCGGTCACCGAGGCGGGTGACGAGATCAGCGACGACGAGGACCGGGCACGCGCCGCCTTCGACCGCTTCGCGAAGGACATCGGCCTCGACATCGAGCGGTTCCACACCGACATGGCGTCGGACGCGGTGGCCAAGCGGATCGAGGCGGACAAGGCCGACGCCGAGAAGGCGGAGGTTACCGGCACCCCGACGTTGTTCGTCAACGGCGAGCGCTTCACGCCATCGGGTGAGACGTTTGGGGAAGTGAGGCAGCAGTTCCGCGACCGGCTCGACGCGGCGCTGGCGCAGTGAGCGAGACGGCGTCGGTGACCACCCCGGCGGCCACCGACGGCTCGCTCGGGCGGACCGTCCGGTGGCTGTACGTCGTCGGCGGCGGCATCGGCCTTGTGGCGTCGTTCGTGCTGATGGTCGAGAAGATCGCGCTGCTGGCAGACCCCAACTACGTGCCGACGTGCAGCCTCAACCCGGTGCTGTCCTGCGGATCGGTGATGGCCACGCCGCAGGCCGCCGCGTTCGGCGTGGCGAACCCGCTGCTGGGCGTGACCGGGTTCGCGATGGTGCTGACGGCCGGTGCCGCGCTGATCGCCTGGTTCCGCCCGCCGCGCTGGTTCTGGCTCGCGCTGCAGGCCGGGACGACGTTCGGCGTCGGGTTCGTGCACTGGCTGATCTGGCAGAGCCTGTATTCGATCGGCGCGCTGTGCCCGTACTGCATGGTGGTGTGGGCGGTGACCATTCCGCTGTTCTGGTACACCACCCTGCACAACCTGGAGCGCGGCCACCTCACCGGCCGGTCGTCCGGCGCCGTGCTGGTCCGCTACCACAGCGCCGTGCTGGCGCTCTGGTTCGTCGCGATCATCGCGCTCATCGCCGTCCGGTTCTGGGACTATTGGTCCACGCTGGTCTGATGCAATGAAGGGATTCTTCCTTGCGCTGAGCGCAAGGAAGAATCCCTTCATTGCGCCAGCCGCGCCCCGTCCCCCAGCACGCTCGCGAACAGGTCCCCGTCGGCGGCGATGCGGTCCAAGACGTCGTGCGCCTCGAAGCGTAACGACGCCGGGTCGCGGCAGTCGGCGACCTCGTCCCAGGTCACCGGGGCGGACACCGTCGGGGTCTCCTTCGCGCGCAGCGAGTACGGCGCGACCGTGGTCTTGGACGGGTTGTTCTGGCTCCAGTCGATGAGCACTTTCCCGGTGCGCGCGGATTTCGTCATCGTCGACACCACCAGCGACGGCTGCTCGCTGGCGAGCCGCTGCGCCACCGCCTTCGCGTAGCGCGACGTCTCGTCCGGGCTGTCGGTGCGCACCGCGCAGTACAGCTGCATGCCTTTCGAGCCGCTGGTCTTCGGCACCGGTTCCAGCCCGTCGGCGGTCAGCACCTCGCGCAACGCCTCCGCCACCTGGCAGCACTCCACGATCGTGGCGGGCGCGCCGGGATCGAGGTCGAACACCAGCCGGTCCGGCGTCGCGCGCTCCCCCTCCGCCGTCACCGTCCACTGTGGAACATGCAGCTCCAGCGCGGCGAGGTTCGCCGCCCACACCAACGACGCCAGGTCGTCCAGCACCGGATAGTCGTTGGGTCCGGAACCGTCGTCGTGGCGGTTCGCCAGCCGCGCCGTCCGCAGCCAGCCGGGCGCATGGCGGGAGACGTTCTTCTCGTAGAACCACTGGGCCGTCACGCCGTCTGGGAACCGCCGCAGGGTCAGCGGCCTGCCCGTGAGGTGCGGCAGCATCACCGGCGCGACCTGCCGGTAGTAGTCGATCACGTCGCGCTTGCTGAACCCGGTCTCCGGGTACAGCACCTTGTCCAGGTTGGACAGCGTGAGCCGCTGCCCCTCGACGTCCACCGCCACCCGCGTCATGCCCTCAGCGTCCCGCGCCGGGCGGGTTCTCGCTAGCGGTTCGAACCAGAAAGTTGTCCCGAAATAGAGCATTTGGGCTCTATGCCTGATATACAACGTCGAGCAGACTAGACGGTGACGTCTCGCGCATCCCTGCGCGTGGGACCCCCCGGAGGCTCGCCATGCACCGTGCCCGTCGCGCGGTCACGACGGTCGCCGCCCTGGTGCTCGGCGCGTCCCTCGCCACCGCACCAGTCGCGTCCGCCGAACCCGCCACCACCGTCCGCTACCCCAAGCCCGCGACGACGACGCCGCTTGTCGGGCTCGCGTTCGACACCTGCACGGCGCCGACCGTCGACCAGATGCGGGCGTGGCGCTCCTCGCCGTATCGCGGTGTCGGCGTCTACATCGGCGGGCCGAACCGCACCTGCGCCCAGCCGGAACTCACGGCGGACTGGGTCGATCAGGTCTCGCGCATGCCGTGGCGCATCATCCCGATCTACATGGGACGCCAGGCGCCATGCACGTTCCGCGGCCCCGGCTCGGTGAACATCAACCCGGACCTCCCCAAGCGGCAGGGCGTCGCCTCAGCCCGGGACGCCATCGCCCAGGCCAGGGCCATCGGCCTCACACCGGGCAGTGCCATCTACGGCGACATGGAGCACTACGACGCGAACCAGCCCGCCTGCCGCAGAACCGTGCTGCGTTACCTGACCGGCTGGACCAAGGAGCTGCACCGCAACGGCTACCTGTCCGGCGTCTACGCGCACCTGTACTCCGGGGCGAAACACCTCTCCGAGGCTTACCACTCCACCGCATACGCCCGGCCGGACGCGCTGTGGATCGCGCGCTGGGACGGCGACTCCTCGCTCAGCGGCTGGCAGGACATCCCCGACAACCAGTGGGCGCGCGGCCAGCGCGGCAAGCAGTACCGGGGCGACCACAACGAAACCCACGGCGGCGTCACGCTCAACATCGACAGCGACCGCTTCCACGCGCCGGTCGCCACGGTGTCACGCACCTTCCGCGTGACAAGCACGTCGCCGTTGAACGCGCGCAGCGGACCGTCCCCGAGGTACCCCGTCGTGCGCACCCACGCGCCCGGCTCGACGGTCTGGGTGCGCTGCCAGCTGCCCGGCGCCAAGTTCGGCAGCACAAACATCTGGGACAAGCTCGCCGCGGGCACCTACGTCACCGACTACTACGTCAGCACCCGTTCGCAGACCGGCTACAGCTGGCCGATCCCGAAATGCCTGCTGCCGTACCAGGTCACCGCGCAGCGCTTCGTCACAAAGCGCGCCGGACCGGGCACCGGGTATCGCGCCGTCGGCACACTCCCAGCGGGCGCGCTCGCTCGCGTGCACTGCCAGCGCGCGGGGCAACGGGTCGGCTCGACGCGGGTGTGGAACAAGCTCAACGACGGCACCTGGGTCACCGACTACTACGTCGCGACGCCGAACACCGACGGCTTCAGCTGGCCGATCCCCCGCTGCTGAATCACACCTCGACACGCCGCGTCAGATCACCGGCCGCGCGCCATCCGGGTGATACCAAAGAGCTGTCGTCTCCCGAACGGCAGGCTAGGAGTTGATCCCCTGTGTTGATCCACGTGGCATGCACCGGCTGCGGCGACCACCTCGACCACTGTCACGGCGCGCTCATCGACCACCTCGACGGCGGCGTCGAGTGCACCGAGTCCGACTGCACCGCGCTGGACCCGGCCCGCCACGACGTCGTGCAGCGCTGTGACGACGTGATCGACTGCGGCTGCGCGGCCGACCGTGACCTGATCGCGGCGGCCTGAGCGGCGGCACACCCCGGCACCGCGCTCCCCAAGGCCCGCGCTCCGGCCGCTACGCAGACCCCGCTACGACGCCGAGCGTTTCGACGTCGGTGTCTTCGTGCGCTTCGACGTCCCCGAGGACTTCGAGCCGGAAGACGACTTCGCCTTCCCGTCCTTGCTCCCGCTTGCCGACTTCGCGCTCGTCTTCTGGGTGGTCTTGCTGCTGGACTTCTGACCGTCGGACTTCGCGCGCCCGCCGTTGCTGGCCTTCCGCGCGGACCCCGACGATCCGGACCCGGACGAGCGCGACCGGGCGCCGCTGGCACTGCCTGCGCTCTCGACACTCGCCTGCAACGCCGACATCAGGTCGATGACCTCGGTGCTCTCGCTCTCCGGCGCGGTGAACACCTCCTGCCCCTCCGCCTTCGCCTGCACCAGCGACAACACCGCCTCGCGGTACTCGTCGTGGTGCTTGTCCGGCTCGAAGACCTCCGAGGACAACGACTCGATCAGCATCCCGGCCATGGACATCTCGTCCGGGCGCACGTCTGGCTCCTCCTCGTCGAGGAAGCCGAAGTCCGGGGTGCGCACCTCGTCCGGCCACAGCATCGTCTGCAACACGAGGACGTCCTCGGTCACCCGCAGCAGCGCCAGCGACTCCCGCTGCCGGATCGCGATCTTGACGATGGCGACCTTGCCGGAGTCGGCCAGCGCGTCTCGCAGCAGCACGTACGGCTTCGCGGCGGCCTTGTCGGGCTCAAGGTAGTAACCCTTGTCGTAGTACAGCGGGTCGACCGACTCCAGCGGCACGAACTCCATGACGTCGATGGTGTGCGAAGACGACAGTGGCAACTGCGCCATGTCCTCGCTGGTCAGCACTACCATGTCGCCGCTGTCGAGCTCGTACCCCTTCGCGATGTCGGAATAGGGCACCTCGTCACCGTCGATGCCGCACACCCGCTTGTACTGGATGCGCCCGCCATCGTCGGCGTGCACCTGCCGGAAGGACACGTTCTTCGTCTCGGTGGCGGCGTACAGTTTGATCGGAATGGTCACCAGACCGAAGCTGATGGTGCCCTTCCACATGGCTCGCATCGCTTCCTCCTCCCCGCGCCTCACCCTCACCGTACCCAGCGCAACCCTCCTGGTCACGCCGTCAACTGGGTTGCGCAAGCGGCAAGGTGCCGGTAGGCCAGTGCCGTGAGCCTGCACGAGTACCGGCGCAAGCGCCGACCCGGCCGCACGCCGGAGCCCATGCCCGACGCCGACCGAGCCAACGACGAGGCCGGTCCGGACACTCCGGACACGGCCAGGCCACCGGTGTTCGTCGTGCAGGAACACCACGCCAGGCGGTTGCACTACGACCTCCGCCTGGAACGCGACGGCGTGCTCGCGTCGTGGGCTGTCCCCAAGGGGATACCCGCCGATCCGGCCGTCAACCACCTCGCCGTCCGCACCGAAGATCACCCGCTCGCGTATGCGACGTTCGCCGGAACAATCCCCCGGGGTGAGTACGGCGCAGGCACGATGCACATCGCGGACAGTGGCACCTATGAGTGCCTCCTGTGGACCGACCGCGAGGTCAAGGTCGTGCTGCACGGGTCCCGCTACACCGGCGGGTTCGCGCTGTTTCGCACCGACGACGACCACTGGATGATCCACCGCGAACGGGTGCCGCCGCCGCGCGGGCTGCTGCCGATGCTCGCGGGCGGCACCGGCCTGCCGGTCGACGACGAGGGCTGGGGCTACGAGCTGAAGTGGGACGGCCAGCGCGCGCTCGCGTACGTCGAGAACGCGCAGGTACGGCTCATCGGCAGGTCCGGGCGCGACATCACCGGCTCCTACCCCGAACTGGCAGCGCTCGCGAAGGAACTGCCACGCCGGGGCGCGGTGCTGGACGGCGAGATCGTCGCGTTCGCGGACGGCGCACCCAGCTTCGCCGCGCTCCAGCCCCGCATGCACGCCACCGGCGACGCGGCGCGGCGGCTCGCGGCCAGCACGCCGATCACGTACCTGATCTTCGACGTCCTGCATCTCGATGGCCGGCCGCTGCTCGACGTCGGCTACCGGGAACGGCGGGAGATCCTGGCTGGGCTGGAACTGGCAGGGCCGTGCTGGCACACGCCGCCCGCGTTCCTCGACGCCACCGGCGACGCCGTGCTGCGCGCCGCTGAGCAGCAGGGACTGGAAGGGATCGTGGCGAAACGTCTTGCCGCGCGCTACCTGCCCGGCACCCGCTCCCCGGACTGGCGCAAGATCAAGTACCTGCGGCAACAGGAGGTCGTCGTCGGTGGCTGGCGACCGGGCAAAGGCGTGCGCGAGGGCCGGATCGGGTCGCTGCTGGTCGGTGTCGGCACGCCCGACGGGCTAGCGTACGCGGGGCGGGTCGGCACGGGCTTCGACGAGGCGACGTTGCGGCTGCTCGGCGAGCGGCTGGCGCCGTTGGCGCGGACGACCAGTCCGTTCGACACGCCGGTGCCCGCCGATCACGTCCGTGACGCGCTGTGGGTGGAGCCCGAGGTCGTGGTGCAGGTGAGTTTCGACCGCTGGACGCGCGACGACCGGCTCCGCCACCCGGTCTACCTGGGGTTACGGGACGACATCGACCCCGCAGACGTCGTCAGGGAGCCCTAGCGGCTCCGGCGCTACCGGGTCACCCAGTCGCGGTGGGCGGCGTGGACGTCGACCAGCTCGCCCGCGGTCTCGCACCGGTCCGCGAAGAACCGCGCGAACGCCAGCGCCTCATCCCGGTCGACCTCGTCCCCCGCGCGGCCGTGGACGTAGCCAAGCGCGTACTGTTCCCGGGCATACCGGACAGACACCGCCTCCGGGAGTGCGACTACACCCGCCATGTCAAGCCTCCCCTGCGGCGTGTCGGAAAACTCGCCGCAGGTTCCAGTGAACTTGGTTCGCGTCCGCCGGGCAACCCTTCGGGTGACTACGGCACCCGAACCACCTGGGCGGCGTAGGCGAGCCCGGCCCCGAACCCGACCAGCAACGCCAAGTCCCCAGAGGCGACCTGACCGGTGTCGCGCAGCCGCGCGAGCGCCAGCGGGATCGACGCCGCCGACGTGTTGCCGGTCTCCTCACCGTCGTGGGCGACGACGGCGTTGTCCGCGCCGAGCTTGGCCGCGATGGCGTCCACGATCCGCAGGTTCGCCTGGTGCGGGATGATCGCCGCAAGCTCCTCCGGCGCGACACCCGCGTTCTCGCACGCGGTGAGCGCGATCGGGTGGATCTCCGTCGTCGCCCAGCGGAACACCTGCCTGCCCTGCATGCGCAGGTAACGGTCGGCAGGGTCGATCGCGATCAGCTCGGACGCCGTACCGTCGCTGCCCCAGACGACCGGCCCGATGCCGAGCTCGTCCGACGCGCCGACCACGGCGGCGCCCGCGCCGTCACCGAAGATGATGGCGGTGCCGAGGTCGTCGTCGTCGATCCAGGTGCTCATCCGTTCGGCGCCGATGACGAGCACCCGATGGGCTGACCCCGCGCGCACCAGATCGGACGCCACGGCGGTGGCGTAACAGAACCCGGCGCACGCCGAGTTGACGTCGAACGCACCCGCCTTCTTGATACCGAGCAGTCCTGCGGTCTCGGCGGACACGCTGGGGATCGGCGTCGTCGCGCTGCAGCTCGCGGCGATGACCAGGTCGATGTCGTCCGCGCCGAGGTCGGCGTCAGCGAGCGCGGCGGAGCCAGCGGCGGCGGCCATGTCGGGCACGCGTTCGTCCTTGGCGGCCAGGGCTCTGCTGCGCATGCCGGTCCGAGCGGCCACCCAGTCGGCTGACTTCCCGAATCGGGTGGCCAACTCGTCGTTGGTGAGCGTTTTCTCCGGCCGATAGCCGCCGACCCCGAACAGGCGCGCGCCAGCGCTGCCCTGACTGCTTCGCATGCCACAACAGTCGCCCGGCGCGACTCGGCGTGACCAGGACACTACTGCTCGGTATGACTGTCCGTACCGCTCAGTACCCTCGCGGCGGACCGCTGGCCAGCGCGAACACCGGAATCGAACCGACCGATCGGCCCTGTGAGACGCGGCATAGGTACCGACCGAACGGGGCGGTGGGTCGCGGCGAATGTACCGACCGTACGAGGCGGCAGGCCGGGGAAAATGTACTGTCGCGATAGCCATGTCCGCGCACACGATCTCCATCCACCACATCCGGGGCGCCCTCGCCGGGGCCCGGCGCAAGGGCGTCGAGCTGGAGCCGTTGCTGCATCGCGCGGGGATAGCACCCGCACTGCTCGACGACCATCGCGCGCGGGTCACCGCCGAGCAGGCGGCCCAGCTCGTGCGGGTGCTGATCGCGACGCTCGACGACGAGTTCATGGGCCTCGGGCCGCATCGCAGCCCGCGCGGGACGTTCGCGATGATGTGCCACGCGGCCGTGCACTGCCCCGACCTGCTCTCGGCGCTGCGGCGTGCGACGACGTTCTACGAGCTGTTCCCCGGCACGCCCCGGTTTCGGGTGCGCTACCACGGCGGCGAGGCGCGCGTGGAACTCGACATTCGCGGCGTGCGCGACCCGGACCGCTTCATGTGCGAAGGCATCATGATCATCTGGCACGGGTTCTCCAGCTGGCTGATCGGGCAGCGGATTCCGTTGCGTGGCATGGCGTTCGGGTATCCCGCGCCGCCGCATCGGGACGAGTACGACCTGGTGTTCGGCTGTCGCTCGACGTTCGGGGGCGGCGGCACCACGGCGGCCACGTTCGACCGGAAGTACCTGGCGATGCCGGTGGTGCGCGATCGAGCGGCGCTCGCGGAGTTCCTGCGACACGCGCCCGCCGACCTGGCCGCCGCGCCGGACTACGCGACCAGCGTCGGTCAGTCAGTGCGCCGCATCCTTGAGCATGCGCCGCCCGCGCGGCTGCCGTCGCTGGACACCGTCGCCGCGCGGTTGTCACTGAGCCCGCAGACGTTGCGGCGCAGGCTCGCCGAGGAGGGCGTCAGCTTCCGCCAGCACCGAGACGACGTCCGCCGCGACGTCGCGATCGCCGCGCTCACCGGCAGCGAGGACACCGTGGAGGACATCGCCGCTCGGCTCGGCTACGCCGACCCGAGCGCCTTCCATCGCGCCTTCAAGCGCTGGGCAGGCACCGCCCCCGGCGCCTACCGCGCGGCCCGCGGGTAACCCCCGCCGCGCCGTGTCCGACACTCCCGACGCCGTGTCCGACACTCCCGACGCCGTGTCCGACATTCCCGACGCCGTGTCACGCTACGTACGCCTAATACAGCGTCGAGACTGCAGGACACAACGCACTGAGTGCGGAACACAACGCCGTGGACGGGGAACACGGCGTCACCGAGGGGGGACACGGCATACACGAGGGACACACGGACGGTCGTAAGATCGCGACCGATGCGGCAAATTCGGATTCGTCCCTGGCACGGCGGGCTCGTCGTTCTCCTCGCGGCCTGTGTGACCGCGGTGGTGCTCATCGCGGACAACCAGCCGAACCGCAGCGCAACGCCGCTTCCCGGGGTAGCCGACGAACCGCGCGGGCCGATCACCATGGTCAGTCTGGGCGACAGTTCCGTCTCCGGCGAGGGCACCGGCATCTACACCGAAGGGACCGACGGCCAAAACGGCGACTGGTGCCACCGCTCCCCCAAGGCCACCGTGCACCAGACGTCGGTGCCGGGCATCGAGAAGACCGTCAACCTCGCGTGCTCCGGCGCCCCGACCCAGCAGGTAGCGCTCGGACCCCACACCAGGTACGGCGAGAGCTCCCAGGCCGCGCGGCTCCGCGAGCTCGCCAAGACCCACGAGATCGAGAACGTCGTCGTGGCGGTCGGCGCGAACGACGACCCGCACTTCTCCCGTCACCTGAATACCTGCGTCAAAGCCTGGTTCGGCGGCCCGCTGTGCACCACGCAGATGCGGCAGAACTGGACGTCGACCATCGACGCGATGGTGCCGAAGGTGGTCACGGCGCTACAAGACGTCCGCACGGTGCTCAGACAGGTCGGCTACGAGCGCGAGGACTATCAGCTCGTCGTGCAGTCCTACCCGTCGCCAATCAGCCCGAAGATTCCGAACAACATCCGCAATATGGACGGCTGCCCGTTCCGCGCCGCCGACCTGGATTGGATCCGAAGCACCGGCGTGCCGGAATTGAGCCGGGGGATGCGCGAGGCGGCCCAGGCCGTTGACGCGCGGTTCCTCGACCTGTCCCGCGCCGGATACGGCCACGAGGCGTGCACCGGCGGCACCAATGCCTCAAACGAGTGGTTCACCCGGCTCACGGTACGGTGGGACGACCTCGACGACGTCGATCGCGCATCGCACGCCGCCCAGGAGTCGTTCCACCTCAACGTCGCAGGTCACGCCCAGATCGGGCGGTGCCTGACCGAGTTCCTCGCGGACACCACCAGCGAGGCGGCATGCCGTGAGGGCACCGACGGCGACCTGCACCCCACCGTGCTGCCCTGACCAGGCGTCATAACGACGACCTCACCCGGTCTCGTTAGTACGCCCCTCGTCCCTGCCCTGGAGGTCCGGTGAACGCACCAGCACGCCGATCCGGCGGCACACCCCGCTCGTCGCTGTCGCTGCTGCGCGACCAGCTGCACGTCGTGGTGCCCGCGTTGACCGTGGGTGAGGGACATCCGCACATGTGTCGGCTGCTCGCCCAGCTCCGCACCACGGCGGCGGGCATGGCGGACCTGCTCGCCGCAGCGGAGCCCGCCGCGCAGACGGCGATCGGCGCCGGCCTTGAGCACGCGGCGGCGGGCGAGTACAACGAGTCCCGCACCGAGTTCCTCTCGGCGTACCGGCGGCTGAGCATCCTGCTGCACGACCACCCGGACCGCAGGCCGTCCGCCATCGGGGAGAGCACGCAGCGCTGGCGCCCGCTGCCGTGAACGACGCTTTCGCTGCGTCCAGCGCACTGAAAGCGTCATTCACCACATGAGACCTACAGCGCCGCCGGACGTCCCTCGAACGGCGTGGACAGCACCACCGTCGTCCGGGTCGACACCTTCGCCGACTCCCGGATGCGGCGCAGCAGGTCCTCCAGCCCAGCAGGCGACGGCACCCGCACCAGCAGCACGTACGACTCGTCCCCGGCAACCGAGTAGCACGACTCGATCTCCCGGATGTGCTCCAGCCGTTGCGGGTAGTCGTCCGGCGCGGCGGGGTCGTTCGGCGTCAGCGAGATCAACGCCGTCAGGGGCAGCCCGATCTGCTCCCCGTCGAGCCGCGCCGTGTACCCCTTGATCACGCCGCGTTGCTCCAGCCTGCGCACCCGCTGATGCACCGCCGACACCGACAGCCCCACCCGCTCGGCCAGATCGGTGAAGCTGGTCCGGCCGTTCGCGTTGAGCTCCCGCGCGATCGCCTGATCGGTGGGCTCGAGCGGGACGCTCATGTCATCTCCAGCTCTGTGACCTTCGCCGACAAGCGCAGCAGCTCCCAACCGCTCATCACTCCACCACCGTGAGCCCGTGCGGCTGGGTGTTGAGCGGTTCGACGCCATCCTCGGTGACGACGACGATGTCCTCGATCCGCGCGCCCCAGCGGCCTTCCTGGTAGATGCCGGGCTCGACGCTGAACGCCATGCCCGGCTCAAGCGGCAGGTCGTTGCCCGCCATCAGGTACGGCTCCTCGTGGACGTCGAGGCCGATGCCGTGGCCGGTGCGGTGGATGAACCGCTCCCCGAAGCCCGCCGCCGTGATCGGCTCCCGCGCGGCGGCGTCGATGGCAGACGCGGGCACCCCGGGTCGCACCGCTTGCACCGCCGCGCGCTGCGCCTGCTCCAGCACGGCGTAGGTGTCGATCACGTCGGGCTGCGAGGGCTGGACGATGGCGTATGTGCGGGTGCAGTCGGAGTTGTAGCCCTCCGGGATGGGGCCGCCGATGTCCACGACCACGACGTCGCCCGCCTCGATCACCCGGTCGGACACGTCGTGGTGCGGGCTGGCGCCGTTCGGGCCGGAGCCGACGATGATGAACTCCGCCTCGGTGTGGCCTTCCTCGACGATGGCGGCGGCGATGTCCGCGCCGACCTCCGCCTCGGTGCGCCCCGCGCGCAGCAGCGACGGCACCCGCGCGTGCACCCGGTCGATCGCGGCGGCGGCGGTGCGCAGCGCGGCGATCTCGTCGGCGTCCTTGCGCATCCGCAGCTCTCGCACGATTGGCCCGGCGAGAACCTGCTCGGCGTCCAGCGCGCCACGCAGTGTCAGCACGTGCAGCGCGATGGTGTTGTCACTGACCGCGACCCGTTTCACCGCGCCGCCGCGCCCCGCGAGGTCCGCGACCATCCGGTACGGGTCCTGCCCGTCCACCCAGGTGGCGACCTCGACGCCGAGGTCGTCGAACGGGACGTCCGCGAACCCGGCGGCCTCCAGTGCGGGCAGCACCAGCGCGGGCGGCGCGTCCCCGGCTGGCACCACGAGCGTCGACAGACGTTCGAACGAGCCGCCCGCCTGGCCGATCAGGTACCGCAGGTCGGAACCGGGCGCGATGAGCAGCGCGTCGGTGTCGGCGGCCGACGCGGCGGCGCGGGCGCGGTCGATCCTCGCGCGCAGTCGGGACGGGCTCGGAGCGGGAGTGTGGAGTGAACGACGGGACATGCCCCGAGCCTAGCCGCGACCCACGGATGTCACGCAGGGCGACCCGCCGCGCTCCGGGCTATGGCAAGCTGCTCGGCATGAGTGCCCCGCCCGATCGTCCGCTCGCCCTACTCGACGCCGCCAGCCTGTACTTCCGGTCGTTCTTCGCGCTGCCCGAGTCGTTGCGCGCACCGGACGGCACGCCGGTCAACGCCGTCCGTGGCTTCGCCGACACCGTGGCGCGCATCCTCACCGACCGCAAGCCGGAACGCCTCGTCGCGTGCCTGGACGCCGACTGGCGCCCGCAGTTCCGCGTCGATCTGCTGCCGAGCTACAAGGCGCACCGGGTGGCCGAGGAGGCCGGGGACGACCCCGACACCGAGGAGGTGCCGGACGCGCTCGGCCCACAGGTGCCGATCATCCTCGACCTGCTGGACGCGTGCGGGCTCGCCACGGCAGAGGCGGCGGGCTTCGAGGCCGACGACGTCATCGGCACCCTCACGGCGCGGGAGACCACGCACCCCGTCGAGGTGATCACCGGCGACCGGGACCTGTTCCAGCTCGTGCGGACCGAACCGACCCCGGCGTCGGTGATCTACGTCGGCAAGGGCTGGGCCAAGGCCGAAGTGCTGGGGCCCGCCGAGATCGCGGCGCGCTACGGCGTGCCGGAGGACGCCGCTGGCGCCGCGTACGCGGCGATGTCGATGCTGCGCGGCGATCCGTCGGACGGACTACCCGGCGTCGCCGGAATCGGTGAGAAGACGGCGGCGAAGCTGATCACCCGGTTCGGCTCGCTGGCGGGGCTGCTGGCTGCCGCCCGCGAGGAACACCCCGACGTGCCGAAGCGGGCGCGCACCCAGCTCGAAGCGGCGGCGGACTACCTCGCGGTGGCGCCGACGGTTGTTACCGTGGTGCCGGACGCGCCGGTGACGATGTCCCGCGACGACCGCGTGCCAGACTCCCCCGCCGACCCCGACCGGGTCGCCGAGCTGGCCGAACGCTGGAACCTCGGCGGGTCGGTGGACCGGTTGCTCGGCGCGCTCGGCGGCTGAGCGCTACTTCGGCCTGCCGACGACGTAGTCGCCATTGTCGCTGGTCACCTTGATCGGCACCGACGTCTTCCCGCCCGCGATGGTCGCGGTGCAGCGGAACGTCGTGCCGCGCACCACCGGCCGGTTCGGCGGGCAGATCACGAGCTGGACGTCGTTGATCCGGTAGTGCCGGGCGAGCATGCTGTAGACCGCGTCCTGCACGTCGGTGTGGTCGAAGGTGAGCGGCTTCGGCGTCGAGCGGCTGCGGGCAGGCGGCGGCGCCGTCCCCGACACCGTGCCGAGGCTCGGCGACGGCGTCTCGGGCGTCGTTGTCGGGGGCGGGCTCGACGGCGCGGGGGGCGCCGGCTCCCGCGGGTCGCACGCGGTGCTCGCCCCCACGACCATCGTCAGCACCGCGGCGAGCGACGACACCGTGGGTATGCCGCGCCGACGCGGCCGGAGTCGTAGCGGACTCGCGCCCACGGCAGTACTCCTTCTCGCCTAGTCCGAACGGCGTAAAGGCTACGCCAGACCGGTGACTGGCTAGAAGGGGGTACCGCACCACGGTGGACGGTCCGTGACCAGCAGCCGATGCGCCGCGCCGAGCGCCTCGTCGGCGGCGGTGGCGGTGACGTCGATCCTGCCGACCGCGGCCAGCTCCGCGACGCGCCAGCCGCCGAGGTACAGCATGCCGAGCGTGTCGACGTCGAGCGCGAGCTGCGCGGGCTCCGATGTCGGTTCGCAGCCTGACGCCGACAGCCGGTAACGGCCGGAGTTGCGCTTCAGCAGCGGGTCGGACACCTCGATCACCACGGCGTCGGCTCCGGTGCTGTCCCCGGTGTAACTGCGGGCGTTGAGCGCGGCGGGCACGTCGACCAGCCGCAACCACAGGTCGTCGTTGACCGCCACCGTTGTGACGGCGCGGTAGTCGGTGAGCAGCGCGTCCAGCGGCGCGTCGAGCGGTTCCCAGCGCGTCTCGATGCGGGTGACCAGGTCCACGCGGAGCAGCGCGCGCCACAGGTCGGCATAGGCGGCCGGGGTCGCGGCGGCCATGTCCTCGACGAGCATGACGGCGACGTCGTCCCCGACGTTGTCGGTGACCACGCGGTACGAGGCGTAGCCGTCCGGCCCGTCGCTGCCGTGGTGCACCGCGAGGCGCATCAGCCCGGGCTCGGTGCGGTAGTGGTCCTCCCACATCGGCCAGAAGTGCCGCGTCCGGTCCAGCCTGCCGGGCCGTGACCGCGGGAGGTGCGCATAGACGTCCGGCAGCATCGTCAGCGCCGCGTCCAGGGCATACAGCTCGACTTCGCCGTCGGTGGGCGCGTTCGAGCGAACCTCGGCGCGGTGACGCCTCACGCGCCTGCTGCGCTGTTGGGTGGCGATGCCGTAGCCGAACCGGCCGTAGATGACGGCTTCGCTCGCGTGCAGGCCCGCGACCGGGACGCCGCGCTCGGCGCAGTCGGTGAACTGGGTGGTCATCAGGTCGGTCAGCACGCCACGCCGGGTGCGATCGGCGCGCACCCCGACTCCGCTCACGGCGGCCATCGGCACCGTGCCACCGGGCACGGTGAGCGTGGTGTCGATCGACATCGCGGTGCCGACCATGGTGTCGTTCTCGAACGCGCCGAGCGTGCGGTCCTCCTGGTAGATGCGCTTGGCGCGCTCCCATTTCTCGTCGTTCAACGGCGGTTCGTGCAACGCCGCGAAAAACAACGTGTGCGCCGACCGGATCTCGGTGGCGTCGAGTGTCCTGATCGAACGATCCGTCATGCCAGGATCGTCGCGCAGCCGCGACACGGCGCGCCACTGAATTTCCGCAGCCCACGGCAGCCGGGTCTTCGACCTCACCTGCCGCGGCGTGCCGTCGCCGTGCCTCAGCGCTCCTCGGACGCTGTGGACCGCCTCGCCGCCCCGACCCCGCTGACAGTGCCGACATTGCCGAAGCGCCCGCCTGCCGACACCTCGCGGCGGATGCACCGATGGCCTCGTTGGATGCACGTGCAGAGAAAGTTCTACGGAAGTGCAGCGGAAGTTCTACACCTGTCTCTAGAACATGCGTTCGATATTCCGTAGTGTTGTGGGTATGACCAGCGTAAACACCTCGCTCCCCGCGCCCGGCCCGCTGGGCTGGTGGCAAGTCCCGGATGCCGATCTGGCTGCTGCGTTGCGGTCGGCTGAGGAACTGCGGAATCAGGCGGAGGCTACCGAGGCGGCGGTGCTGGCGGAGATGCACTCGCGCGGGGTGTTCGCCACCTACGGCTACAGTTCGCTGGTGACGCTGCAACGCGACCTGCTGCGGGTGAGCACTACCGAGGCGAAGAAACGCGCCCAGCGCGCCCAACGGCTGCACTCGACCCGTGAAGGTACGCACGAGAAGGCTGCTGTCGCGCCGTTGACGGCGGAGGCTGCTGCCGACGGTGCCCTGAATCCGGGGCATGTTGATGCGATCAGTGAGGTGATGGCCGCGATCCCGGCCGACGTCGAGGACACCGAGCGGGCCGGGTACGAGAAAGCCCTGGTCGATTTGGCGCGGCAGTCGGGGCCGGTGGTGGTGCGCCGCGCCGGACGCCACATCCTCGCC
>WHTY01000157.1 GCA_009377475.1 Actinophytocola sp. | reverse complement strand
GTCGGCGAGTTCGAGCACGTCCACCCGCATGGGTGGCATGTCGAGAATGGTGGGGATGAGGTAGTCGGTGAACGACGGGTTGCGCACCACGCCGCCGGACACCTGGATCTCCTCCATGACGGCGAGGCCGAGGCCCTGCGCGGAGCCGCCGTGGATCTGGCCGACGACGGCGTCGGGGTTCATCGCCTTGCCGACGTCCTGGGCGCAGTCGAGGGCCACCACGCGGACCAGGCCCAGGTCGACGTCGACGTCCACCACGGCGCGGTGCGCGGCGAAGGCGTACTGCACGTGCGCGTTGCCCTGGCCGTTCTCGTCGAGCGGATGGGTGGGGCGGTGCCGCCAGGTGACGGTCTCGGTGATCGTCTCGTCGCCGAGGACGTCAACGACGGCGGCGACCACGGCCTCGTCGGCGGAGACGATCTTGCCCGCGTGCAGCCGAAGGTGGCTGGCTGGCAGGTCGAGCTTCTTCGCCGCCTGCCGCAGCACCCGCGCGCGCACCTGCTCACAGGCCTTCTTGACCGCGCCGCCGGTGACGTAGGTCTGCCGGGAGGCCGACGTCGACCCGCCGGACCCGACGCCGGTGTCCGCTGGCTGGATGACCACCCGCTCCACCCCCAGTTCGGTGCGGGCGATCTGCTGCTGCACCGTGGCCAGACCCTGGCCTACCTCGGCGGCGGCGGTGTGCACCGTGGCGACCGCGTCCCCGCCGGTGACCGCGAGCGTCACGCGGGCGGTGGAGTAGTCGTCGAAGCCCTCGGAGAAGCAGACGTTCTTGATGCCGATCGCGTAGCCGACGCCCCGCCGCACGCCCTCGCCGTGGGTGGTATTGGACACGCCTCCTGGCAGCAGCCGCAGGTCGTAACCGTCCGCATCGGACGCGTCCGGCGTGTCGGGCAACGGCATCGCCTTGACCCGCTCCAGCAGCTCGGTGACCGGGGCCGCGGAGTCCACCACCTGTCCGGTGGGCATGGTGGCGCCCTCGTGCAGCGCGTTGCGGCGGCGCACCTCGACCGGGTCCATGCCGAGCTCGTCGGCCAGTTTGTCCATCTGGGACTCGTAGCCGAACGCCGCCTGCACCGCGCCGAATCCGCGCATCGCCCCGCACGGCGGGTTGTTGGTGTAGACGCCGTAGCAGTCGACGGCGACGTTGCGTACCTTGTACGGGCCGACGCCGAGCGTGGCGGCGTTGGCGACGACGGCGGGCGTGCTGGACGCGTACGCGCCGCCGTCCAGGATGATCTGCGCCTTGACGTAGACGAGCTTTCCGTCTCGGGTCGCGCCGTGCTCGTAGCGCATCTTCGCCGGGTGGCGGTGCACGTGGCCGAAGAACGACTCCTCGCGGGAGTACATCATCTTCACCGGACGTCCGGTGTGCAGCGCGAGCAGGCACGCGTGCGCCTGCATCGACAGGTCTTCGCGCGCGCCGAACGCGCCGCCGACCCCGGACAGCGACAGCCGCACCTTGTTGGCGGGCATGCCGAGCACGCGGCAGAGCTGCTTCTGGTCGACGTGCAGCCACTGGGTTGCGATGTAGAGGTCGACGCCGCCGTCCTCGGCGGGCACGGCGAGGCCGGACTCCGGCCCGAGGAACGCCTGGTCCTGCATGCCGACCTCGTACTCGCCGTGGACGACGACGTCGGCGGTGGCGTCCGGGTCGCCCTTGCGGATCGGCAGGTGCCGCAGGACGTTGCCGCCCGCGTGCAGCGCTGGCGCGTCCGCGTCGAACACGGCGCGCTCCGGGTCGACCAGGGGTTCGCGCACGTCGTAGTCGACGACGATCTTGTTCACGGCGCGCCGGGCGGTTTCCGGATGGTCGGCGGCCACGATGGCGACCGACTCGCCCTGGTAGCGGATGACGTCACCGGCGAGCACCGGCTGGTCGGCGTGTTCGAGGCCGTAGACGTTGTCGCCAGGGACGTCGTCGTGGGTGAGCACCGCGTACACGCCGTCGGTGCGCACCGCCTCGGTGATGTCGATCGAGCGGATGCGCGCCGACGGGTGCGGGCTGCGCAGCGTCGCGCCCCACAGCATCCCGGTCAGCCACAGGTCGGACGAGTACGCGAACTCGCCGGTGACTTTCAGCGTGCCGTCCGGGCGCAGCGGGCTCTCACCGACGCCGCCCGTGATGTCGGCGCCGAGGTCCTGGCCGGTTCGGGTGGGGGTGCTCATCGGTGAGCCTCCTGCAGCGTGCGGCTCGCGGTGCGCGCGGCACGGGCGAGCTCTGATTCGTCCACGGTGGACAGATGGTCCTTCTCGACGACGGTGCGCCCGCCGACGAGCAGCCGCGCCAGCGGCGGGCGCGGGCCGAGCACCAGCGCGGCGACGGGGTCGGCGATTCCGGCGTGGCCGAGGCCGTCGACGCGCCACATGGCGATGTCAGCCAGCTTGCCTACTTCGAGTGAGCCGATGTCGGCCTCGCGCCCCAGGCAGCGCGCGCCGCCGAGCGTGCCGAGTTCCAGGGCTTCGCGGGCGGTGAGCGCGGCGGGTCCGCCACGCAGTCGTGCGACCAGGGCGGCTTGGCGCAGCTCGTCGCCGAGTGAGCTCTGTTCGTTGGACGCTGCGCCGTCGACGCCGAGCCCGACCGGCGCACCCGCGTCCAGCAGCGCCCGGACCGGAGCCATACCCGCGCCGAGCCGGGCATTCGACGTCGGGCAGTGCGCCACGCCGGTGCCGGTGGTGCCGAGCCGCTTCACGGCGGCGTCGTCCAGGTGTACGCAGTGCGCCAGCCAGACGTCGTCGCCCAGCCAGCCGAGGTCGTCGATGTAGTCGATGGGGGAGCGGCCGAACTGCTCCCTGGCGAAGTTCTCCTCGTCCAGCGTTTCGGCGAGGTGGGTGTGCAGCCGCACGCCCTTGCGCCGCGCCAGCTCGGCGGTCTCCCGCATCAGCTCGCCCGAGGCGGAGAACGGCGAGCACGGCGCCACCGCGATGCGCACCATGGCGTCCGGGGACGGGTCGTGCCAGGTGTCGATGGCGGCTTCGGTGGCGGCCAGGATCTGGTCGCGGTCCTCCACGACGTCGTCCGGCGGGAGCCCGCCCGCCGACTCGCCGAGGTCCATCGAGCCCCGGCAGGGGTGGAACCGGACGCCGACCCGCTGCGCGGCCTCGATCTCGGCGGCCAGCAGGTCACCGCTGGTGTGGGGAAAGACGTAGTGGTGGTCGGTGGACGTCGTGCAGCCGGACTTCGCCAGCCAGCCCAGCGCGGCACCGGCCGCCGCCGACGTGATGTCGGCGGCGATCCCCGCCCACACCGGGTACAGCGCGGTCAGCCAGCCGAACAGCGTCTCGTCCTGCGCCAGCCCCCTGCTGGCCCACTGGTACAGGTGGTGATGGGTGTTGACCAGGCCGGGCGTGGCCAGGCACCCGGTGCCATTGATGTGATTGGTCCGCTCGGCCCCCGGTGCCTCGGGCGCTCGACCGGGCCCGACCTCGGTGATCCGGCCGTTCTCGATGACGACGTGGCCGTCGGCGTACTCGGTGCCTGCCGGGTCGACCGTCGCGACCGCGCAGCCTTCGATGACCGTGCGCGTCATTCCTGACCCGCCTTCGCCTGCGCCGTTGTCGTGGCCGCCTGCCGGACGGCGTCCAGGATCTTCTCGTAGCCGGTGCAGCGGCACAGGTTGCCAGCCAGCGCCTCGCGAATCTCCGGGTCGCTCGGCTGCGGCTCGCGCTCAAGCAGGTCGTGGGTGGCGACCAGCAGACCGGGCGTGCAGAAGCCGCACTGCACCGCGCCCGCGTCGAGGAACGCCTGCTGCACCGGGTGCAGCTCCTCCTCGCCGCCAAGGCCCTCCACGGTTACGACATCGCGGTCGGCCGCCTGACCTGCCGCGACCAGGCACGCGCACACCGGCGTCCCGTCGAGGTAGACGGTGCAGGAGCCGCACTCACCCTGCTCGCAGGCGTTCTTCGAGCCGGGAAGGCCCATCCGCTCGCGCAGCGCGTAGAGCAGGCTCTCGCCCTCCCAGACGTCGTCGATCTCCTGCGGCTGGCCGTTGACGGTGCACTTCACGCGCATGTCCTCACCCGATTCCTGCGGTAGTCGGTCCACGCCCAGACGAGCGTCCGTCGCGCCATGACGGACAGGGCGTGGGTGCGGTAGTCGGCGGTGCCTCGGACGTCGTCGATCGGCGACGCGGCCTCGGCGACCAACGCGCCGAAGCGGGAGACGACGGCCGGGTCGAGTTCGGCGCGGGTGTCCCAGCGTCCGCTCTCGGTCAGCTCGGCGGCCAGGAACGCCTCGGCGTCGGTCGCGCGGCGCGGGGTGGGCGCGGCGGAGCCGAACGCCGCGCCCACGGTGTTGGTGCTCGGATGCAATGCCAGCCCGAACGCCGTCACGGAGATGACCATGGCGTTGCGGGTGCCGATCTTGCTGAACTGCTGCGGACCGTCGGCGGGCGGCACCAGCACCGCCGCGATCAGCTCGTCCGGCTCCAAGGCGTTGCGCTTGACACCGGTGTAGAACTCGGTGATCGGAATGTGCCGCACGCCGCGCGTCGAGTGCGCCTCGACCACGGCGTCGTCCGCGAGCAGCGGCGGGTGTGCGTCCCCGGCTGGTGACGCCGAGCCGAGGTTGCCCGCGACGGTGCCCCGGTTGCGGATCTGCGGCGAGCCGACGGTGCGGGAGGCCATCGCAAGGCCCGGAAGCTGGTCGGCCAGCTCGGCGATCAGCCGGGTGTAGGTGACGCCAGCGCCGATGCGCAGCCGCTCGCCGTCGGGCGACCAATCGGTCAGCTCGTCGATGCGGGTCAGGTCGAGCAGGTAATCCGGCCGGGTGGCGTCGAAGTTGATCTCCACCATGACGTCGGTGCCGCCGGAGATCGGCAGCGCGCCGGGGTGCTCGGCCTTGGCGGCCAGCGCGTCGTCCCAGGTGGCGGGTCGCAGGAACTCCATCGCGCTCACCACGCCATGCCGGGCTCGGGGGCGCTGTCCTGGACGACGGTGCCCTCAATCAGGCCGTAGGGGCGGTCGGCGGCGAAGAACACCTCGTTGTCGTTGGACAGGCCGAACGGTGCCATGTCCACGACGAAGTGGTGCTTGTTCGGCAGCGAGAGCCGTACCTCGGCGATCTCGGGGCAGTGCTGCAGCACCCGCTCGCCCATCGCGTAGAGCGTCTGCTGCAACGACAGGCTGTACGTCGTCGCGAACGCCTCGGTCAGCTGCTTGCGCACCGAGTCGTAGGACTTGCCCCAGTCGCTCTCGGCGTCGACGTGCCGCCACTGCGCGTTGACCGCGGTGGCGAGGATGCGGTCGTGGGTCTCGGGCAGGGTGGTGTAGCGGTCCTTCGGGTAGCCCCAGAACTCCGAGTCGGTGGTGTTGAGGACGACCAGGTCCCGCAGCCCGGACACCACCCACGCGCGCTCGCCGTCGGCGGTGTCGACGGTGACCATCGCGGTGCGCGTCTCGCGGCCGGTGCGCTGGAACGAATGCGGCGCGGGGGAGCTGTCGACGTCGATGCGTTCCCAGCCGTACTGCTCGATGGTGACACGGGCCCGGTGGATCGGTTCCTGCGTGGCCACGAAATGGCGGGCGAGCTTCAGTCCGAAGTCCTCGATCTCGCCGACGCCGTGCTCCTTGGCGAACGCGAACACGGTGTTCTTCTGCGTATCGGTCGGCAGCACCTTGGCGTTGTCGCCGGTGAGGTGGGTGTCGGTGAGGTCGCCGGACAGCGCCGTCGAGACGTTGAGGTCGACGATCTCGTGCACCTCCGCTCCGCGGGTGACGTGCACAAGGCGGGTCTCGGCCTTGCCGTACTGGTTCGCGCCAAGCTGGATGGTCATGGGTCAGCTCCCTCGGTAGGTGGAGTAGGCGAACGGGCTGAGCAGCAACGGCACGTGGTAGTGCTCGGCCGCGTCGGTGATCTGGAAGGTCACGACGACCTCGGGGTAGAAGGCCTGCGTCCCGGCGAAGTACGTCTCGGTGTCGAACACCAACCGGTGCACGCCATCGGGTGGCCCCTCGGGGACGAACTCGCGGACCCGGCCGTCGTCGTCGGTGGTGGCCTCGGCGACCGGGACCCAGCCATCCTGCTTGCGGGTCTCAAGGCGGACCGGCACCCCGGCGGCGGGACGTCCGCGCGCGCTGTCGAGGACATGGGTGGACAGGCTCATGAACGCACCAGCTTTTCCAGTCGGAGTCGGTTGACCTTGCGGAGCTCTTCGCGCACGACGGCGCGTTCGGTGTCGACGTCGTTGTCGAGTCGTTCCAGCAGTCGGGCGAGCATCTGCTCGGCGGACAGCCCCGTGGCGCAGATCAGGAACACCCGGCCGAACCGCTCCTCGTAGGCGGCGTTGCCCTTCGCCATCTCGGCGCGCACGTCGTCGGGCGCGCCGTGCGTGCCGGACTGCTCCTGCCGGGACCAGCGCCCGCCCGACGTGTCCCCGATGCGGGGATGGCCCGCGATGGCCTGCTCGATGTCGTGCTCGGTGAGCTGCTTCACAGCGTCGTCCGAGGTGTTCAGCAGATCATCCAAAGATCGGTACGGCCGGTTCGTCGTCACCGCGCCCACCCACTCCGGGGCGGAGCAGCAGCGGGTGACGGCGTCGCGCGCCGCCTCGGGGTCGGCGTTGTTGAGCCAGGTCAGCGACGGGTCGTCGCGGTCGGTTGTGAGCTGCGCCATACGAAGAAGTACACCAACGTCGGCCCCTGCGCGACCAGTGGCAGGAGGCATGAAAGACCGGCCCGGTGACGGCGCTCGCGTTGTAGGATCCTCCAAGAGCGCCTGCTGGCTCGGGGTACGCGGACGCGGGAAGGTGGTGCGGCCATGCGCGTCAGGGACCTGGTCGAGATGAGCGATCTGCACCTGGTGCCGCTGACCGGTGAGGTCGGCATGGATCGGCCGATCCGGTGGGTCTACACGACGGATCTGCTCGACCCTGGCCGGTACTTGAACGGCGGCGAGTTGGTGCTCACCGGGATGATGTGGCGGCGCACTCCCGACGACTCGGCGGAGTTCCTTTCGGTGACGGCCGCGCGCCATGTGGCGTGCATCGCGGCGGGCGACGCGGCGTACGGGACCGTGCCGCCCGACCTGGTCGCCGCGTGTGTCGCGCGGGAGATTCCGCTGCTCGAAGTGCCGGTCGACATCTCGTTCGCGACGATCACCGAGCGCGTGATCCACCTTCTCACCATCGAACGACAGGGTGACCTGGCCGAACAGCTCGACCACAGGCGCAAGCTGCTCGCCGCCGTCGCCGAGGGCGCGGGACTGGACACCGTGCTGCGGCTGTGGTCGGAGGGTTCCGACGTCCAGTGCGTGCTGCGGACCGCGACGGGTCGGTCCCCGGTTTCTTCGGCGGACGTCGATGACCTCGGGGCGGTGTTGGCGGAGCGGTTTCTTGCCGCGGGGCGCTTGCCGCAGGTGGTCACGACGGATCGGGCGAGCGGCGAGACGTACTCGCTGTTCCCGGTGGACGTCCGCAGTGAGCACCGCGCCACCGCGTGGTTCCTCGCGTGCGAGGGCGACTTCCGGGAGTGGCCGAGGGTGCGGCACGAGTCGGTGACGGAGCTGGCGTCGTTGCTGGCGCTGGAGCGGGAGCGGATCGAGGAGGGTCGCCAGGCGGATCGCGTCGTGGCCGAGCAACTGTTCCGGTTGGTGCTGTCGGGGCGTTCGACGCGGGACGAGATCGCGGGCAGGCTTGCCGAGTTCGGGTTGGCCGACCAGCAGTACGTCGCCGTGTCGGCGTCCCTGCTGCCGGTCGCGGACGGTCAGCTCGCGTGTCGGATTCTCGATGAGGTCCTTGCGACCGTCGTGCGGGACGGGCGGACCCTGGTGTCGGCGGTGGACGACGAAGCGGTGGCGCTGTTGCCGCTGCGCTCGGACGCCGTGACGGACATGATGCGCGCGCAGGCGACGGCGCTCGCGCCCGCCATGTCGGACAGACGGCTGCTGCTCGGCGTGAGCCTGCCGACGTCCGGGCCGGAGGGGTTGAGTGCGGCGCTCAGTGAGGCGCGGCAGGCCCGCACGCTGGCCGAGCTGCGCGGCGGCACCGTGGCGGTGCTGGCGACCGACGAGATCGACTCCCACGCGTTGTTGCTGGCGACGGTGCCCGACGACGTCCGGCGGACGTTCCTCACGCGGGTGCTGGGGCCGGTGCTGGCCTACGACGAGCGGCACGGCTCAGACCTGATCGACACCCTTGAGGCGTTCCTCGCGGCGTCCGGGTCGTGGACGGCGTGCGCGGAACGGCTCCACGTGCACGTCAACACGCTGCGTTATCGGATCAAGCGCATCGAGGAGCTGACCGGCCGATCGCTGTCGACGTTGGAGCATCGGGTGGACTTCTTCCTGGCCCTGCGAGCGCGGTAGAGCGGTACTCGCTACACGCTCGACTGGCCGCTGAGTTCGCTCATGACCCGACACTGCGATCGCAACGCCGAGGACGACACCACGGCGCGACAGCGGTCCGCGTCAGCGGGCCAAGGTGAACAGCGCTTCGTTGCCACCGATATAACCCGAATCGCGGACTTCGTCCAGCTGGTCGGCGGTGGCGTCGAGCGCGATGACCGGGCACACCGGTGACCGGCCACCTGCCTCGATGACCGATGCGTCGAAGCTGACCAATGGCTGGCCCGTGGTGACCGCCTCACCGTCGCGGACGTGCAGCGTGAAGCCCTCGCCTCCCAGCTGCACGGTGTCGATGCCGAGATGGACCAGCACCGCTGCCCCGTCCGCGCTCGCCACCACATAGGCATGCGGGTGCAGCTTGACCACCGT
>WHTY01000134.1 GCA_009377475.1 Actinophytocola sp. | reverse complement strand
GTCGTATGGCTGTTCAGCGGAGGATGCAGTGGCAACCGACATCATCCCGATCGAACTCGGGCTGCCCCAAGGCGATCTCGTCACCCTGTGGGCGCCCCGATGGCGAGAGGACGGCGAAGAGTGGGAGGCCTTCCTCGGCGATGAGGAGGACCTGTTCGCGTTCCCCGACGCGGCGCACCTCGCGGCCTACGTTCGCACCGCGGACCAGCACGACCTCATCGACCACCCGTCGTGGAACATCGTGCCCGCCCTCAACGTGCCGGAGCTGATGCCGGACGACGACCACTCGTACGACCTGGTCGGCGTGCCGGAGCTGGTCGCGGAGGAACCCGACTCGTGGACCATCGGCGAGCTGGCCGAGATCATCGGCATCGTTCGCTCGCTGGCCGACGTCTGCGAGCTGGACGAGGTGCACGAGGTGCTGGACGCGCACGAGGGCTTCTCGCTGCTGCACCAGGGCAGGCTGCCGTTCACCGGCCGCGAGGGCGGCAAGCTGTGGGACGACCTGACGGCGGCGGTCTCCGAGAAGTGGGACACCGTCCTTGACGCCATCGACGAGCTGGTCACCGTGCCGGAGATCGACAAGGCCACCCTGGACGAGACCGCGGAGGAGCTGGCCGCGTTCCATGAGGAGTCGGCCGAGTCCGAGGCCGGTGTCGACAAGGAGGGCACCCGCGCCGGCGGCGAGGACATCGACGACGACGCGCCCGCCGGGTTCTGGGGCGAGGTCGGCATCGACCCGCTCAAGATCGTCACCACCAACAACGAGTACTACACGCTGCGCTGCTACCTGGACGACGAGCCGTACTTCCTCGGCTCAGACGGCAGGATCGACGTCTTCACGTCGCCGCGCGCGCTGGCGCGGCAGCTCGCCGACCCCGGTGAGCTCGGCGACAACGATCTCGCCGAGATGCCGACGTGGCCGGACGTCGTCACGCAGGCGACCACCGCCGACCTGGACATCGAGGTCACCGACGTCAACACCTACGTGCTCGCCGGGCTGGCCGACGACATCGCGGACGGGCCGGAGGCCATCGACCCGAACCAGCTCGACCTCGCCGTCGAGCTGCTGTCCGACGCCGCCGACTGGGCGGGCGACGACAGCGTGGCGGACGCGCTTGTCGAGTCGGAGCGGCTTGGCTGGCTGGCGTCGTTCGTGCTCAAGCCGGACCTGAACCGGCTGGAGCCGAGCCCGCCGTTCGACGAGGAGGTCGCGGCGTGGCAGAAGCTGGTCAACGACCTGGAAGACCGCTTCAGGGTGCACTGATCTTCACGGCTTCGGCTCAGTCCGGCCTCACCCTGAGGTGCAGGTTCAGCCTCGTCGCCCCTCGCCGTTGGGCCAAACGGCTGACCTGGGGATGCGCGACACACCTGGGGGCGCGACAGACCGCCACGTGACTATGGCTAAGCTCTCACACACTCCTCACCCCAAACCGTGCCGACGAAGGTCAATGCCGTGACTGAAAACTCCATTGCCCCGTCTTTCGACCGGATGCGCAACATGCTTGTGCGTGCGGCCGAAGTCCGGGAGAGCGAACAGCAGCAGGTCTTCGACGCCCTCGATGACATCTACGCGAGGTTGTCGCCCGTCGAATCGCTCGGCGCCGTGCGCAAGCGCCTGTCCGAGCTGCCCGACCGCACCGAGGTCGGCGTGCTCGCCGAGCGCATCGACGAGACCATGTCCCGCCTGGAAGCCCAGGACAAGGCGATGGCCGCCATCGCGCGGGCCGTCGACGGCATCGTCGACAAGCTCGCCAAACCGTTCGCCGAGCTCGGCGGACGACTGGACGGCGTCGCGGGCAAGTTCGAAGGCGTCGCGGGCCGTATGGACGGCCTCGAAGACAAGCTGCAGAACATCCACCGCAGGCTCGACGAGCTCGAGATGCACCTCGACAAGCAGGACAGCAGGCTGGAGAGCATCCCGAGCGCGGTGCACGGCCCCGTCCGCGAGCGGGTCGACACCGCGGAGGCCGCGCTGCGCGAGCGCATCGACGCCGTCGACGCCGAGGCCAAGCAGCGCGCGACCGAGGCCGAGGCCGCCTACCGCGACCAGCTCGGCGAGGCCGAGTCCTCGCTGCGGGAGCGCATCCGCGAGGCAACGACGAAGCTCGACTCGTCCGAGGCGCTCAGCTCGATCACCGACAAGGTCGAGTACCTCGGCGTCAGCCTCGAGGAGCTGGACTCCCGCATCAACAAGGTCGAGGAAGGCATGTCGACGCGCTTCGGCGACCTCGACGGCGTGTTCAAGGCCCGCATCGCCGGTGTCGAGGGCGTCCTCGGCGACCGGCCGGACACCGACGCGGTTAACTCGATCGTGCGAAAGAGCAACGAAGAGTCCGAGCGCCGCATCGGCGGTCAGCTCGACGAGGCGATGGCGACGTTCGCCGAACTGATGCTCGGTGGCGGCCCGCAGCAGGTGGCGCAGCCGACGCCGCCGCCGCGCCAGCCGCGTCGCACCCGCACCAACAACCGTGCTCGCAACGGCACGAAGAAGGAAGACACCGCAGACGTCTCAGGCGACTGACGACGTCCGGCCGGAAACGCCCCGCTGCGCTTGTCGCGGCGGGGCGTTTCATTCTGTGCGGGCGGCGACAGACTCACGCCAGCTCCACGCCGCAGTCGATCATGAGGCGTTGTGGCGATATAGATCGCCACACAGCATCAAGATCCACGCTGGTGCCGCGACCCGAGCAGCTAAGCCGTCGGCTTACCGCATGATGTCGAGCACCAGCGGTCCCGGCTCCGGCGCGGACTCCGCGATGCGAACGCCGTCCGTCAGCGCCGCCACGGCGCCGGGGACGGCATCCGGGGTGTCGGTGTGCAGCTCGGCCAGCGGCTGGCCCGCCGTAACGCGCTCGCCCGGCCGCGCGAGCAGCCGCACGCCCGCCGCGTACTGCACCGGCTCCCCTGGCGCGGAACGACCGGCGCCGAGCCGCCAGGCGGCCATGCCGACGGCGAGCGCGTCCAGCTCGGCCAGCACGCCGTCACGCTCGGCCGCCACCACGTGCCGGTGCGCGGGCTCCGGCAGCGGCGCGTCCGGGTCGCCGCCCTGCGCGCGGATCATCGCGCACCACGTCTCGTACGCCTTCCCTGACGTCAGCACCTCGGCCGGATCGACGTCGCTGACGCCAGCGAGCGCCAGCATCTCCCGCGCCAGCACCAGCGTCAGCTCGACGACGTCCGACGGCCCGCCGCCGCGCAGGACGTCCACCGCCTCCGCGACCTCGACGGCGTTGCCCGCCGTCAGCCCGAGCGGGCGGGACATGTCGGTCAGCACCGCCGACGTCGCCACGCCGTGCGAGCGCCCGATGCCGATCATGGTGCGGGACAGTTCCTCGGCGTTCTCCCGTGTCTTCATGAACGCGCCCGAGCCGACCTTGACGTCGAGCACAAGCGACTGCGGCCCGGACGCGATCTTCTTGCTCATGATGGAGCTGGCGATCAGCGGGATGGATTCCACCGTTCCGGTGACGTCGCGGAGCGCGTAGAGCTTCCGGTCAGCCGGTGCCAGAGCAGTGCTCGCAGCCGCGACCACAGCTCCGACTTCGGTCAGCTGCGCCACCATGGCCGTGGTGGACAGGTCGCCACGCCAGCCGGGGATGGCCTCCAGCTTGTCCAGCGTGCCGCCGGTGTGCCCGAGCCCGCGCCCAGACAGCTGCGGCACGGCGGCCCCGCACGCGGCGACCAGCGGCGCGAGCACCAGCGTGATCTTGTCGCCGACGCCGCCGGTGGAGTGCTTGTCCACGGTGGGCCTGCCGACGTCGAGGCGCAGCGTATCCCCCGAGTCGATCATCGCGGCGGTCCAGCGCGCGATCTCGTCGCCGTCCATGCCGCGCAGCAGGATCGCCATCGCCAGCGCCGCCATCTGCTCCTCGGCGACGACGCCGCGCGTGTAGGCGTCCACCACCCAGTCGATCTGCGCGTCGGTCAGCCGCCCACCATCCCGCTTGGCGCGGATGACGTCGACGGCAGCGAACGGCTCAACCCTGCGCTCACTCATGGCAGGTCGTCAGGGCCGAAGGCGTCCGGGAGGACGTCGGACATCGGCAGCACGCCGCGCGGCGTGTCCACCAGGCACGCCGAGCCGCCCAACTCGTACAGGATCTGGCGGCACCGCCCGCACGGCATCAGCAGCTCACCGTCGCCGCTGCGGCAGGCCACCGCGACCAGACGGCCACCGCCGGTCAGCCGCAACTGCCCGGCCATGGTGCACTCGGCGCACAACCCGACGCCGTACGAGGCGTTCTCCACGTTGCAGCCGGTGACGACCCTGCCGTCGTCGACAAGCGCCGCTGCGCCGACGCGCAGCCCCGAGTACGGGCAGTACGCGCTCGCCGCCGCCGCCACAGCCGCCTCCCGGAGCGAAGGCCAGTCCGGCACGGTCACCAGGGCACCTCCTGCGTCATGACTTGATGTAGGGCTGGCCGTTGAACGCTGGCGGCCGGATCCGCCCGACAAGACCGGCCACCGCGAAGATCGTCAGCAGGTACGGCGCCATCAGCATGAACTCGCTCGGGATCGGCGAGCCGATGATGCCGAGGACGCTCTGCAGGTTGTTGGCGAACCCGAACAGCAGCGCGGCGAACACCGCGCCGATCGGCGTCCAGCGGCCCATGATCATCGCGGCGAGGGCGATGAACCCGGCGCCCGCCGTCATCTCCGAGCTGAACAGCCCCACGGCGCCCAGCGTGAAGTACGACCCGCCGAGCCCAGCCAGCGCGCCGCCAAGCAGCACGTTGCGGAAGCGCACCGAGTTCACCCGGATGCCCGCCGTGTCCGCAGCCTCCGGGTGCTCGCCGACGGCCCGCACCCGCAGCCCCCACCGGGTACGGAACAGCGCGATGTGCGCCAGCACCACCACGACGTACATGATGTAGACGATGATCGTCTGGTGGAACAGCACCGGCCCGATCACCGGCATCTCACTCAGCACCGGGATCTCCAGCCGGGGGAACCGGCCCGGCGAGTTCCAGGTCTCCTTCTGCGGGCTGAGCAGGCTGCTGTAGAGGAAGTTCGTCACGCCGATGACCAGCACGTTCAGCACGACACCGACGATGATCTGGTTGACGAAGTACCGCACCGTGAACACCGTGAACACCGCGAGCACCCACGCCACCGCGAGCCCCGCGATCGGCGCGGCGATCAGCCCGACCCACAAGCTGCCGACCAGCGAGGCGACGACACCCGACAGGAACGCGCCCGCGAGCAGCTGTCCCTCGATGGCGATGTTGATGACGCCGGTCCGCTCGCCCATCATCCCGCACAACGCGCCGAAGATCAGCGGCACACTCAACGCCAGCGTGCCCTGCAACGCCGACGTCAGGGAGATCTCCGACCCGGCGACGGCCCAGGTCAGGAACGCCAGCACGAAGGCGACGCCGAACGTGATGGACAGCCACAGCGGCACCCGGCGGCCGAGGTACGTCTGCCACGCCGCGTAGGCCGCGATGCCGAGACACACCACCCCGAGCAGGATCGCGGCCAGTTTCGACGGCACCGTGATCGGCGCGAGCTGGATGACGTCGTCCCGCAGCGAAAGCCCGAAGGTGCTCTCCCGCCCGCCGTCCGGCAGGAGGCCGAAGACGACGAGGGCGAGTAGCCCGAACACACCGAACATGATCGGCGTGCGCCAATGCCGGGTCAGCGCGACGGCGGGTTCGGCTGGCATGTTCTCAGCGGGGCGGGTAGCTAGCTGTGTACTCGCGTCGGATGATTCGGACCTGCGAGCAGTCCTCATGCCGCCTTCCCCCCGACCTCGGCCGCCATCGGCGACGCGGCCCGCACCTTGAGCCGGAACACCGCCCGCACCAGCGGCGGCGCGGCGATGAACAGCACGATCAGCGACTGCACCACCAGCACGATGTCGATCGGCGTGCCGGTCTGCGCCTGCATCGTCACGGCACCTGCCCGGAGCGCGCCGAACAGCAGGCTCGCCGCAACGGTCCCGATCGGGCTTGACCGGCCGAGCAGCGCCACGGTGATCGCGTCGAAGCCCAACTCACCCGCGATGCTGGTGGACAGGTAGCCCTCGGTGCCGAGCACCTGCGACGCGCCCGCGATCCCGGCAAGGCCGCCACCGATGAACATCACGGCCGTGTACGACCGCGCCACCGAGATGCCCGCCGTCGTCGCGGCGTGCGGGTTGTGGCCGACCGCCTTGAACCGGAAACCCATGGTGCTGCGGGACAGCAGCCACCACGAGTAGACGGCGCCAAGCAGCGCCACGAACAGCCCCAGGTTCAGGCGGGAGTCCTCGAAGAACGTCGGCAGCGTCGCCGAGTCGGCCACGAACGGGCTGATCGGCGCCGCCTGACCCTCGCGGCGGAACAACTGCGTCGTGAGCAGGTACGCCAGCAGCAGTGCGGCGATGTGGTTGAGCATGATCGTCACGATCACTTCGTGCGCGCCGGTCTTGGCCTTGATGAACCCGGCGATGCCGCCCCAGATCGCCCCGCCGATGAACCCGGCGAGCACGGCGAACAGGAGGTGGACCACGGCGGGCAGGTCCATCCCGAAGCCGACGAGACCGGCCAGCGTCGCGCCGATGAGGATCTGGCCCTGCGCGCCGATGTTCAGCAGCCCGGCGCGGAACGCCAGCGCCACGGCGAGACCGGCGGCGATCAGCGGCGTCGCGTACGTCAGCGTGTCCGCGAGCGGGATCAGCGACTCACCGAACGACGGGGCGTCGAAGTCGATGACCGAGCCGGCGAACATCGCGGCGTAGGCGCTGCTCGCGGACTCCCAGATTGCCAGCAGCGTGTCGCTCGGCCGGGAGAAGAAGTACGCCGCCGTCTCCTGTACGTCGGAGTCGGCAACCACGATGAGCACCGCGCCGATCAGCATGGCCAGCACGATCGACAGCAGAGTCAGCGCGGTGCCGCCGGTGGTCAGCTCCCGGAAGAACCGCTGACCGACGGTCAGTTCGCTGGTGGAGTTCTCGCTCATTCGTCACCGTCCTTGGCCAGCCTCTCGACCAGCGTGTGATGCTGCCGCGCGCGTTCGGCCGCCTCGTCGGCTGGCACCCCGGCCATCATCAGGCCGAGCGTGTCGCGGTCCGTGTCGTCGGGCACGATGCCGACGACGGTGCCGCGATACATCACCAGCACCCGGTCGGCGAGCGCGCTGACCTCGTCCAGCTCGGTCGACACGATCAGCACCGCGGTCCCCTTGTCGCGTTCGGCGACGAGACGTCGATGCACGAACTCGATAGACCCGACGTCGAGGCCCCGCGTCGGCTGCGCGGCGATCAGCGCCCGCAGCCGCCGGGACAGCTCCCGCGCGATGACGACTTTCTGCTGGTTGCCGCCGGACAACGTTTTGGCGAGCGTGGCGCCGCTGCCTGCCCTGATGTCGAACTCCGCGATCCGCTCCGCCGCGCTGCGGCGCACGACGGCGGGCTTGAGCATCGGACCGGACGCGAACGGCGGCTCGTCGTGCCGGTCGAGAATCAGGTTCTCCGCGACGGTGAAGTCCCCGACGAGGCCGTCCACCCTGCGGTCCTCCGGCACGAACCCGACCCCGGCGCGCAGCACCGCCCGCGTCGACTTGCCGAGCAGTTCGGTGTCGCCGAGCCGCACGGAGCCGGTCGCCCGCTGTTGCAGGCCCATGACCGCCTCGGTCAGCTCGGTCTGGCCGTTGCCCTGCACCCCAGCGACGGCCAGGATCTCCCCCGCCCTGACGTCGAACGAGACGTCGTCCACGACGACGTGGTCGCGCTCGTCCACCACGGTCAGGCCACGGACGTCGACGACGACGTTCCCCGCATCGGGTGGTTCCTTGTCCACGGCGAGGGTGACCGCGCGGCCGACCATCAACGACGCCAGCTCGCTCTCGCTCGCCGAGACGTCCGCCTCACCGACGACCTTGCCGAGCCGGATCACCGTGATTCGGTCCGCGATCGCGCGGACCTCCCGGAGCTTGTGGGTGATGAACACGATCGACGTACCGTTGACCTTGAGCTGGCGCATGATCTCGATCAGCTCGTCGGTCTCCTGCGGCGTCAGCACGGCGGTCGGCTCGTCAAGGATCAGCACCCGCGCGTCGCGGACCAGCGCCTTGATGATCTCCACCCGCTGCTGCACGCCGACCGGCAGGTTCTCCACGACCGCGTCCGGGTCGACGTGGAAGCCGTAGCGCTCGGAGATCTCACGCACCTGCTCGCGCGCGGCGTCGATGTCGAGGAAGCCCGGCCCGTACGTCTGTTCCGCGCCGAGCATCACGTTCTCCGCGACGGTGAACACCGGCACGAGCATGAAGTGCTGGTGCACCATGCCGATGCCAGCCGCCATCGCGTCGGCGGGGTTGTTGCAGGTGACCCGCTCGCCGTCGACGACGATCTCGCCCTCGTCCGGCTGGAGCAGGCCGTAGATCACGTTCATCAACGTGCTCTTGCCAGCGCCGTTCTCGCCGAGCAGGCAGTGGATCTCACCCTGCTCGACGGTCAGGTCGATGCGGTCGTTGGCGACGAGCGAGCCGAACCGCTTGGTGATCCCCCTCAGTTGCAGCTTCACTTCTGTCACGCTTTCGTCATGGCAGCCGACATGGGCGCCAGCGGGGTGTGCGTGCGCCCATGTCGGCTCGTGGGGTTCGCTCTCGCTTACGACGAGAAGGCGGCGTCGGACTGGACCTTCAGCTCACCAGAGGTGATTTGCTGCCGCAGCTCGTCCACTTCCTGCTTGAGCCCGGCGTCCAGTTCGTCCTCGAAGGCGTGGTACGGCGCGATCGAGACGCCCTCGTTCTCCAAGGTGCCGATGAACGACTCGTTGCTGAAGTTGCCCTCCGCGGTCGCGGTCACGGCTTTCTCCACCGCGACGTCCATGCCCTTGACCACGCTGGTCAGCAGGATGTCCCGGTACTCGGTCAACGTCTTGTAGCCGTCGGTGTCCACCCAGATGAGGGACACGTCGCCCGCGTCCTTCGCCGCGACGGCGGCGGACTCGCCGATCGGACCGGCCACCGGCATGACCACGTCGGCGCCGCGCGAGATCAGGTTCTCGGAGAGCTGCTTGGCAGCGGTCGAGTTGCTGAAGTCACCGACGAACTGGCCGTCCTGCGACTTCTTGTCCCAGCCGAGCACCTGGACGTCGGCGTCCTTGACCTTGTTGTAGTGCTGCACGCCGTCGTAGAAGCCGTCCATGAAGATCGTCACCGTGGGGATCTTCATGCCGCCCCAGGTCGCGACCTTGCCCGTCTCCGAGTGCCCAGCGGCGAGGTAGCCCGCGAGGAACGCCGCCTCATGGGTGTTGAACACCAGGGACTTGACGTTGTCGATGGGCGTCGGCTCGAACGTCTCCTGGTCGACGTAGAGGTGGTCGACGATGGCGTACTTCTGGTCGGGGTTGGCCTCGGCGGAGGCCTCGGTCGCGTCAGCGAGGTTGAAGCCGACCGTGACGATCATTCCGCAGTCGTCGCGGACCATGTTCTTCAGGTTGGGCTCGTAGTCGCTCGCCGACTTCGGCTCGACGTACTTCGGCTCGGCGATGACGCCCTTGTCGTAGGCGTTGATCAGGCCGTTCCACGACGTCTCGTTGAACGACTTGTCGTCGACGCCGCCCTCGTCGGTGACCATGCAGGACAGGAAGTCGCTCTCCGAATCCTGACCGCCGGGCTGGCTGGCCGGTGGCGGCTCGCCGCACGCCGTGGCTGCCAGCGCGATGGCGCCGATGGCCGCGATCGCGCGCACGCGCTGAGTTCTCCCTGTTGGACGCCGTGTGAGACGCACAGTGTCACTCCCTCCCCGCCCCGATCCGGTGACGGTCGCTGGCAATGTCCGGCTGTGCCGCCGGGATCAATGGCGAGGAAGGCTACCGCTCGCGGGTGAGCCACGGCACGAAAACGAAAGACGAAACGGCTCCGCGTAACCGAATCGTTGACGACGTTGCGCCGACTGGCTGCTTTCCGCCCGGTTGTCTCGTCGATCACACCAGGGAACCCGACGTTCGGCCGGGGGCAAACGGCAGGTTTAGAGTCCTGCTAACGAAGGGTCGCGGCCGGTCAGCGCAGGCCACGACGACGGTTCCCGGTACGGGCTGCTCGCGGGTCCGCACCAACAGACAGCGACGATGGAGGCCGTTCACGATGCCCACCACGGCTAGCCCCCCGACAGCGATGGCGGGCACGTCACGCAGGAGCGGGACGCTCTACATCGGGGACCCCGGTATGTGGTCCTGGGTAGCCCACCGCATCACCGGCGTGCTCACGTTCTTCTTCCTGTTCGTGCACGTACTCGACACCGCGCTCGTCCGGGTGTCACCCAGCGCATACAACGCGGTCATCGAGACGTACAAGACCCCGCTGGTGGCGCTGCTCGAGGTGGGCCTCGTCGGCGCGGTGCTCTACCACGCGCTCAACGGCATCAGGGTGATGCTGGTCGACTTCTGGTCCAAGGGCCCGAAGTACCAGCGCACGATGCTGTGGGGCCTCATCGGCGTGTGGGTGCTCGTGATGGTGCCCGGCGCGTACTTCATGTTGCAGCGAGCCGTGACCGACCTGTTCGGGGGTAACTGATGACTGCTGCCACCGTGTCCAACTCTGAGACCCTCACCCTCGACAAGCCGCGCTCCCCGCGCAGGCCAGCGGCCCGCCGCAGCAACTTCGAGCTGTACAGCTGGCTGTTCATGCGACTGTCCGGCCTCGCGCTTGTCGTGCTCGTGCTCGGCCACCTGTTCATCATGAACATCCTCGACGACGGCGTGCACCGCATCGACTTCGCCTTCGTCGCCGGCCGGTGGGCATCGCCGTTCTGGCAGTTCTGGGACCTGTCGATGCTGTGGCTCGCGCAGCTCCACGGCGGCAACGGGCTCCGCACGATCATCGACGACTACGCGCGCAAGGACACCACGCGGTTCTGGCTGAAGATCCTGCTCTACGTGTCCATGGCGCTCATCCTCGTGCTCGGCACCATGGTGATCTTCACCTTCGACCCGAACATCCCCGTCAGCTAAGCCCGCTGGAGTATTCATGCAGTTCCACAAGTACGACGTGCTGATCGTCGGGGCAGGCGGCGCAGGCATGCGCGCCGCCATCGAAGCGGGCCAGCGCGCACGCACCGCCGTGCTCACCAAGCTCTACCCGACCCGCTCCCACACCGGCGCTGCGCAGGGCGGCATGTGCGCCGCCCTCGCCAACGTCGAAGAGGACAACTGGGAGTGGCACACCTTCGACACCGTCAAGGGCGGTGACTACCTCACCGACCAGGACGCCGCCGAGATCATGGCCAAGGAGGCCATCGACGCGGTGCTCGACCTTGAGAAGATGGGTCTGCCGTTCAACCGGACGCCGGAAGGCAAGATCGACCAGCGCCGGTTCGGCGGCCACACGCGTGACCACGGCAAGGCCGCCGTCCGCCGCTCCTGCTACGCCGCCGACCGCACCGGCCACATGATCCTGCAGACGCTGTATCAAAACTGCGTCAAGCACGGCATCGAGTTCTACAACGAGTTCTACGTCCTCGACGTCATCCTTTCGGACACCGAGAACGGCCAGGTCGCCACCGGCGCGATCGCGTACGAGCTTGCCACCGGCGAGATCCACGTGTTCCAGGCGAAGTCGATCGTGTTCGCCACCGGCGGCTTCGGCAAGGTGTTCAAAACGACGTCGAACGCCCACACGCTCACCGGCGACGGCATGGGCATCTACTACCGCAAGGGCCTGCCGCTGGAGGACATGGAGTTCTACCAGTTCCACCCGACCGGTCTAGCGGGTCTCGGCATCCTGCTCACCGAGGGTGCGCGTGGTGAGGGCGCGATCCTGCGGAACAAGGACGGCGAGCGCTTCATGGAGCGCTACGCCCCCACCATCAAGGACCTCGCGCCGCGCGACATCGTCGCCAGGTCGATGGTGCTCGAGGTGCTGGAGGGCCGCGGCGCTGGCCCGGACGCCGACTACGTCTACCTCGACTGCACCCACCTCGGCGCCGAGGTGCTCGAGTCGAAGCTGCCGGACATCACCGAGTTCGCGCGGACGTACCTGGGCATCGACCCGGTCACCGAGCCGGTGCCGGTGTACCCGACGGCGCACTACGCCATGGGCGGCATCCCGACCACGGTGCGCGGCGAGGCGCTGCGGGACAACGACACCGTCATCCCCGGCCTGTACGCGGCCGGTGAGGTCGCGTGCGTGTCGGTGCACGGTTCCAACCGCCTCGGCACCAACTCGCTGCTGGACATCAACGTCTTCGGCAAGCGCGCCGGTGTCGCCGCCGCCGAGTACGCCAGCGGCGTCGGCCACGTCGACCTGCCGGACGAGCCGGCGGCGATGGTGCAGGGCATGGTCGACACGCTCCGTTCGGCGGAAGGCACCGAGCGCGTGGTCGAGGTCCGCACCGAACTGCAGCGGACGATGGACGCCAACGCGGCCGTGTACCGCACCGAGGACACGCTCAAGCAGGCGCTGCACGACGTCCACGCGCTGAAGGAGCGCTACGGCAGGGTCGGCGTCCAGGACAAGGGCAAGCGGTACAACACCGACCTGCTCGAAGCCGTCGAGCTGGGCTTCCTGCTCGACCTGGCGGAGTGCCTGGTCAATGCGGCGCTGGCGCGTAAGGAGTCCCGTGGCGGGCACGCCCGCGAGGACTACCCGGACCGGGACGACACCAACTTCATGCGGCACTCGATGTCCTACAAGGTGCTGCCGGACGGCAACACCGGCCCCGACCCGGACGCGCCGCTCGGTCTCACTGGTTTCCTTTCCGACATCCGGCTGGATTACAAGCCCGTTGTGTTCACCCGGTACGAGCCGATGGAGCGGAAGTACTGATGACAAGCACCGCTGCTGTTGCAGAGCCCGTTAACGACACCTCGCAGATCCCCGCTCCGGATGGCGCCGTCACCGTCACGGTGAAGATCCAGCGGTTCAACCCCGAGGTCGACTCGGAGCCGCACTGGGAGTCCTACGACGTCCCCGCGCTGCCCACCGACCGGGTGCTGAACCTGCTGATCAACATCAAGGGCTACGTCGACGGCACGCTGTCGTTCCGCCGGTCATGCGCCCACGGCATCTGCGGCTCGGACGCGATGCAGATCAACGGCATCAACCGGCTGGCATGCAAGGTGCTGGTCAAGGACCTGCTGGCCAAAAGGGGCAGGCCGACGACCATCACCATCGCCCCGATCAAGGGCCTGCCGGTGATGAAGGACCTGTACGTCGACATGGAGCCGTTCTTCGAGGCGTTCCGTGCCGTCAAGCCGTTCCTGATCACCTACGGCAACGAGCCGACCAACGAGCGCAT